>NZ_SPVJ01000004.1:0-354636 GCF_004634465.1 Bradyrhizobium sp. MOS001 | reverse complement strand
CGATCTCATCCTTCGGCCGCCGTCTCAGCAGTGCCCATATTGCCGAAAGCAAATCCTTGAAAAACAGGGGCGCAAACACATTCTGCCAAAGTAGTGCTAGGCCCTGAACTCATAAGTCGGCCGAGCTGACGGCTCGCGAGAGTCCGCTATGCCCCGGTAGCGATCAAATTCCGCATCGGAGCGAAATGACGCGATGGACCAGAAACGGAAGTCGCCCTCTCTCTCGATGTGCGGGGACCTTTTGCCCGGGTCATTCGGGTAACCCGGCTCGCCGCAATCACGCGCTGCAACTGCGATGCTGCGGCGTTCGACTTCTGTGACCCCCCAAGCCGGCAGTCGGGTTCAGGTCAATGGCCGCTCACTTGGTCACCCGATGCCTGGTCGGCGTCACCGTACTTTCAGGCGGCGCCTCCGAGATCGCGAACGTCAGCCAGGTATTCCACCCCGACGGCCTGTTTGCCGCATCGAATTCGCCGTAGCCCTTCAGGTTCAAATATCCCTGCATCTTTCCAATCGGAAAAATGTAGCCCGCTTGGGGCCCGATCCCGAGAACACGGGATTTGAAAGGTCCCAGAATTGGGTGTTGACCGGAATCTGCAGTCACCTGCTGATAGGCATAGCCGACGAGGCCCACAAAAAACTGCTTTGAGAGGAACTGCGACGCACCCCAGTCGAGATGGAAATCGATTCCGCTTTGATATTGCGTGTCCGGGTTCTTGAAGTTGTAGGTGAAGCCGGCCACTGCGGAAAATTCGTGCCCCGTCACTGAATTGAGATAGGTGTAACCTCCACCACCATCGATTGCGCCGTGACCAATCCCGAGGTTGGAGAGCCGGTTCGGATCATAGGCTCCGACCGGAATATCTCCGGTCAGGTAAGTCATCCAGTTGTTGACGCCATTATTCCACTTGAGCGTCAGCATCGGATAGAGATCACCCACCGATGTGAGCGAGTCTGATATGGTGCCCGTGCGCTGCACCGCGGTCGGGCCGACCGCGGTCGTCAGCGTGCCCGCGATGCTCGTCTCGACCCTGCCGAATATTCCTGTCACCCCGGCCGAGAATTGGCCGCCCAACACTGGCGTGGCAAAGGTGTAGGTCGGCGACAAGAATACGAGATCGGCTGGCGAATTGAGGTTCGCGTTCAGGCTGACATTGACGGTCGGCGCAAAGCGGCCGATCTGAATTTCCCTGGCGGCGGCGACGCCGCCGGATGCGGCTACCGACGTGTGGTAGTAGACTGTCCCCAGCGACCTGCCAGGCGTCGTCGGGACGGCTGCAAGGCTGCCAAACTGGCCGGGAATCCAGAACGAAACGCCGCTTTCATCGGCCCTGGCACATTGAGCGAATAGCGTTAGGAAGACGGCAAGCGCGCAGACACCCAGCTGCTGCCAAGAACCAGGACTCGGCCACGATCTACTACGCTGCATCTGCCGTCCTCCCTTTCGTGTCCCACCGGCCATGATGCCAAAGGACACCCGGGTGTGCGGGCGCACGGGTAGGAAAGCGCGCACGCACCGGCTCGTCTACGCGAAAATCGGCAAATCTTTCCTCGGTTGCTTTTTGCTACGAGACTGTGTCTCGTGCACCACAGCTACGGATCCTAATGCGTCCGCCCGTCGAGCTGCATGAATTGCGTCAATGCCAAGTTGCCCGACAAAGCGCTTGCTATTTTGCCTAACATGCATAGCGCGGCATCCAACGTCTCCTTAGCCTGCTTGAAATCCTGTATACTGTAGCCGAACCCGAGTCCCGAACGACACCTGGCCGCCGAGCACTTTCGTCTCGCGCGCATACGCCGGCTGGGTGAGCAGCGGCCCCGTCCGCGATTTGAGCCCGAGCGCGATGATGTCGCCGCGAGAGGAATAAGGTCGATGGGTCATGAACTCTCGTTGTTCGTGGGCACGTTTGCGACATTGCTCGCGATCATAAATCCCTTCGAGGTCCTGCCGGTCTATCTGAAGATGCTGGAAGGCCGGGACGCAGCCACCCATCGCCAGGTGGCTTGGAAAGCCTGCCTCTATGCGCTGCTGCTGTCTCTCTTTTTTCTGATCTTCGGAACGCTGATCCTGCGCTTGTTCGGCGTACCGCTGAGCATGGTCCGTATCGTCGGCGGAATTATCCTGATGAAGATCGGGTTTGAGCTATTTTCACCGTCGCCTTCCGGTGGCGTGATTCCGTCTGGCGGCGTGGATCAGGGCTCCAAGCGTGCCGATGTCACTGCCCATGTCCGCCACCTTCATCGTCGATTTAGTTCCAGGTGTCGCCGCCCGGCTGTAGCGTAGCCGCCGCACCAACCCTCTCAAGCATGTCTCCAACCCATCGAGGCCGCGCTGGCCCTTGGTCCGGTGAAGGGTGCGAAAGACGAATTGTGTATGCGTACGCACGGCATGGCGCCCGAGAAGCGCCCGCCGAGGTCGCATCAATGACCCGAATGCGGATCATCCGAGGTGCTTACATCTTCGCCGCCGTTTGCGGTTAGCGGCTGAGGTTCTTCGAACACCCTGCCGCCGAGGAGCACCCTCCACACCGTCAGCGTGTTCGCAATGTTGTCCAGGGGGTTGCCCTCGAGCAGCACGATATCCGCCAGCTTGCCCGGCTCCAGGCTGCCCAGGAGCTTGTCCGCACCCACCATCGCGGCGCTGTGCTGGGTCGCGATGCGCAGCACTTCGAGCGGCGGGATTCCCGCCTGCGCGAAATTCTGGAGCTCGGCATGGACCGCCTGGCCGTACTCATCCCGGAGATTCAGTGAGTCCGTACCGGGAAGGAGCTGCACGCCATTTCTATAGGCGCGCTTTACCGTATCGATCATGGCGGTCCGGACCGGCGCGGCTTCGGGGATAAACGCGAACATGACCGGCAAGGTCGGCGTCCAACGCGTCCCCGCCGCGGCGAAAAGCTTCAGGATATCGTCGTAGTACATGTTGACGGAAAGCATGTGTTCCACGCCCTCGTGGCCGAGGAGGACTCCCCGGATCGCTTCCTCCCGGGCGAACGCGTGGGCTCGGACGGGCAGCCCCTCCTGGACCGCTGCGCGAGCTATCGCGTGATGCAACGACCACGGCAAGGTGAAATAGGACTTCAAGCCGACGGCGCCTTCTCCTTTCTCCACGCGCACGACCTCTCGCGCCTGCTCGTCGGAGGCGATGAAGGCGGAGCCGCCAAAGATGAAGGGCATCGCCTCGATCATGCTGCCGTACGAAAAGATTCGCGGCACGGGCGCCCCGAAGGCCGTGCGGCGATCCGCCCAGGCGTTGAGCGTGCTCAGGTCGCTGCCCATGTCTCCCACCGAGGTGACCCCGTACGCGATCCAGAGCTCCATATGGCTGACGTCGCGAGCCGATTGGGGATGGATGGGGGTTGCGGTGTGCGTGTGCACGTCGAACAGGCCGGGAATGGCGAACCGTCCGCCGCCGTCCACCACGTTCAGGTTTGCCGGTAGCGTGTGGCCCGCCTCGCTTCCGATCCACTGGATCCGGCCGTCCTCGACCAGAAGCGACGTGCCCTCAGTGAAGCCACCAACCTTGAAATCCAGGACACGCACGTTGCGGAGCAGTACCGGTGGTGGAGGTTCTGTCGAGAATTTGAGCTGGATAGGGATTTGTTTCTGTCCGCCATCCTTAAGAGGATGGAGCCACACGTCGGCCCCGCTCGAGTAGACGAGCGAGGCACCGTCAGGCGTGAAGGCGAAATTGTGTCCGCCCCTCGGGGAAAGCCGGAACGTCTCGTCCTGCCTAACGCGATGCGCCCCGAGCGGCGCCATCCAGATCTCGTCGTTGCGGCGGAAGGCGAGCCGCTTGCCGTCCGGTGAAACCTGCGCGTCCGCCGCGAACTCCGTGAACTCGGTGATCGGTTGGCCGGCGCCGGGTGTCTCGATCGGGTAGCGATGCACTTGTCCATCGGCAGTGAAATAGACCGACTTCCCGTCGCCCGAGAAGTGTGGGGAAGGCGTCCAACGGGGATTTCCGTCCGCCAGCTTGCGGCGTTTGCCGCTGGCGAGATCCGCGAGGTAAACGCACGGCACCTTCGGCCCGTGCGCCCGGTGCTCGTAGTATGCGTAAACGAGCCGGGTGCCGTCCGGGCTCCAGGCGGGCTGGTAGCGCCCGGTGCGAGGTTGAGAGATCAGCACCTGGTTTCGGCCGGTCGCGAGGTCCACGACTCGAAGCTGCTGGTCGGCCCCTTCGCTCAATTGATAGGCGAGCTTCTTGCCGTCAGGCGAGAGGGCCGCCGGACCCCACTCGAAGCCGCCGGTGTCGAGCAGCCGCCGGGTCTCGCCTCCGGCAAACGTCTGCCGCCACAGGAAGCCGCCGGCAGTGAAGATCACGCTTGCGCCGTCCGGAGCGAGGCGAGGAGTGAGGATGCTCGTGGGCGAGGCGGGATTTCGATTTGTGTAAGCGGGCGGCGGCGATCCCGGCAAGAAGTCGAAGGTGATCTCCGCCGAGAAGGCGATCTCGTCGCGCTTGCCGGTGGCTGCGTCTACACGCCACAGCTTGCCTCGGTCGCCGAGGTAGATGGAGCCGTTGGCGACGCCAAACGCCGGTCGCGGCATCGGATTCGAAAGTTGCGCTGGATAAACGCGCGCGCCCTCGCCGCGGTCCTCGACTCCCTGCGCCGAACGTTCCGGCCCGCTCAACAGGCCGGTCACCGTCTGGTCAGCGCGGCCCCGACCCAGCGGCAGATAAGCCAGTCGTTCACGCTGCGGAAAAAGGTTCTTCAGTGGAGACGCGACCTCGTAGAGTCGGAGATAGAGGCCGCCGGGATCGGCGCCGATCCGGTCCACCACGCCTTCAACCATGAGCGCGGTCGTCGGCGGGCCCGCCTGGGTCGCCACTGCGAGCCGGCTCACGGCGGGTTCCTTTTCGCTATCGAGCTCGACCTCCGACCAGACCGGGCGACCGTCGGTGAGAAACGCGACGGCCCGCGCAAAGCCGGGTTCCGACAACACCGCGACCTTGCCGTCCGCGACGCCGACCCGTCGAACCTGACTCCTCAGCCCTTTAGGGACGACAAACCAGTAATCGCCCGTGGGTCCGAGCAGCTCATAGCTGAGAAAGGCAATGCTCTTGCCGTCGGGCGACCATGCCGGCCGGTCGGCCCAGAATTCGTTGGTTAGCCGGCGGATTCGGCCGCTCGCGATATCGAGGACGAAGACGTTGCCCTGGCTTAGGGTCTCCCGGTCGGAAATGAACGCCACGCTCGTTCCGTCGGGCGAGATCGCCGGCGCTGAATCGTAGTACGGGCCGAAAGTCAGCTGCTTCGCCGCACCACCCGTGGTCGGCAGCTGAAACAGGTGACCCAGCGCGGTGAAGACCAGCCAGCGCCCGTCAGGCGAAACCGCCACGTCGGGATCCGTAACCTCTTTGGTTGAGATTGTGATCGACCGCGTTGGGGGATCTTTGACATCTTGTGCTACGGCAGAGGCGCTGAAAGCGGCTGGTCCCGCGAGGGTAACAGCAGCAGCCGATGCGCCAATCGAAGCCAAAAAACGCCTTCTCGACGGCCGCGAAAGGTTCGAGCACAAGCACCATTGGCACATTTGTGATCCTCCCTTGCTGTACGTTCGATCGCCCTCATTTCCTCCCATAGCCCTTGAAATCTTCGCCCACCTTGAGGTTCGGGTATTGCTTCACGCTCTCCTCGTACTTGGCGATTTCGCGGTACAAGGGCAGAAATATCCAACCGTTCGTCTGGACGGTGGCGAAGAGGTTATACATCTCCTGCGGATCGCTGCTCAGATCGTACGTCATCGGCGCCTGCGGCTCGACGATGGGCTCATCGATTCCCTTGGAATAGCGGAGGATCGTCTTGAAGTTTTTCCACTTGAGGGACATGAGCTTGGCGTCGGGTCCAAAGAACATGTAGTAATCGCGACCGGTGGTTTGGCTTTTACCCAGCATGAACGCTGAGGCATCGATGCCGTCGATCGGCCGATCCTTCGGCACCAGGTTCGATGCGCCCACGATCGCCGCAAGCGTCGGTAGCCAGTCCGTCGCGGCCAGCATCTCGTCGGTGACGACTCCGGCCGGCACCTTGCCTGGCCAGCGAATCATCCCAGCGGTCCGATGGCTTCCCTCCCATGGCGGAATGAAGAAGCTTCCCCGCCAAGGCCCGCTCGAGCCTCCAGCCCCGCCCGCCAATACCGGACCGTAAGGTCCGTTGTCGCTGCTGAGAATCACAATGGTGTTGTCGTCGATGCCCGCTTCCTTGATCGCATCGAGGACTTGCCCGACGCGGAAATCCATTTCGCCGATGACTTGGGAGTAGAGCCCGCCAGGCTTGTCTTTGAAGTTCGGATTCGCCATGACGGGCTGATGCATTTCCGAGTAGCCTAGGTAAACGAAGAACGGCTTCTTCGCGGCCGCATTCCGCTTGATGAAGTCGATCGTCTTGGGGACAAGGTATTTCTCATCCACGACGGGACGGACGTTCTCATCCAGGGCCATCGCTATCCTGGACGGCTCGCCCTTGCGACCCTCCAGGATGTGGGGAGGAATGTCGAGCGGCTCCGGCCCCTTATGCTCGGCGAGCATCTGCTTCACCAGGGCGTTGTATGTCGGATATTCCGTGTACGCGGCTTCGTCCCAAGTGTTCGGGATACCCCACCATTCGTCGAAGCCTTTGTCGTTCGGCAGACGCCCTTGAATATCGCCGAGGTGCCATTTGCCATACAACGCCGTAGCGTATCCTGCGTCGGATAGAAGGTTGGCTATGGTGTATTCCCAGGGTGCCAGGCCGTAGGGAACTCCAAGCGTTACGGCGTAGGTCCCTGAGCGGACCGGCATGCGTCCGGTCATGATTGCGGAGCGCGTGGGTGTGCATTGGACCTCGACGTTGTAGTTGTTGAAACGAATGCCCTCGTTCGCGAGCTTGTCGATGCGCGGCGTGGGCGTCGTGCCGCCATAGCAGCTCCAGTCGCCCCAGCCAGTGTTGTCGACCAGGATGAAGACGATGTTCGGCTTCTGCTGAGCCTGGGCGGGCGCGACAGAAGGGAGCGCCATCGCTCCTAAAGCCAGTCCAGCAATAGCCAGTCCAGCAAGACCGAAATCGCGTCGGGTGAACGTTGGTTCCGATGCCATTGGAGACCTCCGTGATCATTTAGACAATGCAACACGAGCGGGCGTGCTCGATAAGCGTACCCATCAGGAGTTTGGCGCATACAGACGCGAGCCGCCTTTGCCGTAGCCGACATTATCGGCGAGAATGAAAACAACGTTTGGCTTTTGGGGTTGTTGTGCGGATGTCGGAGCAGGCCCCGTCACAGCCAAAAACAATGCCAGCAAATTAACGGATAGGTCTCTGCCCATTCCCAGCCTCCATCGTTAGGCTTCGGGTAACGAGAGATGCAGTTACGTGATTTTGTGCACAAATGTCCGGCCGGGCCCCGAAGAGGGGACACCCGGCCGGATTTGCCGTGGCATCAGTTGTTCGCGCCTGCGCGCGCTTTCTGATTTGGAGATGTCACGGGTACGGGTCATTGCAAGCTCCGTCATGGAGATGTCAGAACCCTGTGGACGCGTACCCCAGACACAACGCCGCAACGCTTCTGTTGATCTAGATCAACCTTCCGCTCACGGGCCCGAAACGTCGGCTGCGGGTCATTCGCGACGGGCCTCGGCCAGTAGCAAGTCCGACAATGCCGCCGCAAGCGGAAGTAAGTTCAGAGCATTAGCAGGACCGCGACCGGCCATTGCGGGTTGGTGACGCTGCCCGAGACGTGATTCAAGCTCCAAAACCGGGGCCTCGAATCCGTTCAAGACCACCGATCTACAACTGCGGGCCAGATAGTCTAACCTCTCGCTCGGCGCGGAAGACATTGCCATACAGGCTGCTGATCCATTGTCTTCCGCTCGACGTTACGTTCAGATAACGGATCGCCGTCTGGACTTGCGGTGCGACCTTGGTCCAGTAGAACTGCGGATATTTGTGCACCACGTCCGCGGGTGTGGCGTATCCGAGCGATTTGTTGAGCCCTATCTCTTCGAATTCATAGAAGAGCGCATTTGATTTCTTCATGTAGTTCGGATCGCCGAGCTGGCCGATCAGATCAGCAGCGCGCAGCAACAAACCTTCTTCCTCGTCCAGATCATCCTTGAGTTCGCTCGTTGGTGCGTCTGTATAGGGAAAGCGGGTATATTCGATGGCTTGGGCAACGCGCGCGGCGTCGATCTGGTCGACTGCGTCGAGGCGCTCCACCGCGAACAATTTTGAGCGATCGACGTGATAGGGCGCAAGCGCTGCATCGGAGGAGCCGACCGGCAACTCAACCGTTCGGCCGGTACCATCAACGACATAGGCGCCCTCCTGGTCTCCGTAGATGACGCCCCGAACGTAGCCGATGTCGTGGATCAGACAGGCCAGGATAAAGTGAGCGTAATCGCTGGCCGTGGTTTGCCTCAGAAGTGAGCGGCCGATCAGGATGTCGTGCCCCACCAGCGTGACCAACAGGGTGTGCTCCACGTTGTGATACAATGCATCGCTGTTGCCGATACATTCCAGGGCCAGCTTCGCCGCGTAAGGGAGCAATTCCGGCAAGCTGGCATGCGATGAGCCGAAGCGGCCTTTTGTCTCCGAGATGAGGAACGCACCGAGCGCCTGGGACGTCAGTTCTGGAATTGTTATCATGAGCAAGGTCCTCGTCGACGAACCCCCAGTAAGCCTGCTGCAGGATCAGGAGGGAGAGGAGGCCACTGGAAGAATGCGACGCCGAGCTGGAAATTGCCGGGCGCCAGCGAACTGAAAGGCGACGTCGCCGCCTGAAATGGGCTGAACATGACGTGAGGCCAAAGGCGGGGGTGATGCTTGACCTAGATCAACGTGGCTGCGGCGCATGCTACGTCTGCCCGGCAGCAACGCCCGTTCAGGGCGGTCAAAAGCCGGCGTGCGGCGCGAAGGCCAGTCAGCCGGAGGCTGACATCGGCGGACAATTCAGCCATGGCGCCAATTTGTCGCCGGACCGCGTGGCTGGTCCGCCCTAGAAAGCGCGAAGGGTGCACCGGTACGCTCGGGTTCGAATGAACCCCACCCCACGGCGGAGCGACATGTTATTCTGGGTCATTGTATTTATGTGATTATCAGGAGACCGGATCATGATTCCTCAGGATCGGTTTCGCGGCCTTTTTCATAAATATCTGTTCGCGCTTTTCGTGGCTGTCGCGATCCCACTTGCATTCAACGGCGTCATTGAGGCGTGGTTCGGCTATCGCGATCAGCGCGCGAGGCTCGACCAGTGGCTTAGCCTCCAGTCCGCATCCGCGGCCGCCGAAATACACGATTTCATCCACGGCATCACCAGTCAGCTTGGCTGGCTGGTTCAGCTTCCATGGAGTGACGAGTTCGACGAACGCCGGCGGACCGACGCGTTGCGCCTGCTTCGACAAGCGCCCGCCATCGTCAGTCTTACACTCCTCGACGGCAATGGCCTGGAGCGTCTCTACATCTCGCGGATCGGCCTCAATCGTATCGAGAGCCGCACGGGCCGATCAGCCGATCCCGCCTTGGTTGGCGCCCGCGCAGCTCAGATCTGGTTCAGCGACGTCAGCTACAATCGAGGCTCCGAACCGTACTTGACGGTCGGGATTGCCGGCAACCGACCGGCTGTCGGCGCAGTCATAGCCGAAGTGAACCTCAAGCTGATTTGGGACGTGATCTCGGCCATCAAGGTCGGAAGGACCGGCTCCGCCTTCGTCCTGGACCGATCGGGTCGCCTGATCGCCCATCCCGACATCAGCCTCGTGCTCCGCGGGGCGGAGGAAGCGACCTCCAAACCATTTCGGGCCGTGCGCGACGCGATAGGGACGAAAGCGGGCTTCGCAACGAGCCGGGACGCACAAGGACACTATGTTGCCGCCAGCGCTGCTCCCGTACAGGGCCCCGACTGGACAGTCGTGGTCGTGCAGCCGCTATCCGAAGCTTACGCGCCGATCTATTCCGCCCTGTGGCGGACGGCAATGCTCCTCGCAATCAGCACCATGCTCGCAGGGATACTTGCCTATGCATTGGCGCACCGGATGACGGAGCCGATCAAGCTGCTCGAGGAGGGCACGGAGAGGATTGGTGCCGGGTCCTTCGACCACCGCATTTCGATCCACACCGGGGACGAGTTCCAGCGTCTTGCAAACAGTTTCAACAGAATGGCGTCCGAGCTGGCGCTGGCGCAGCAGCACCAGGAGCGCATCGCCAAGCTCAAGCGGTTCCTTGCTCCCCAGGTCGCCGATCTCGTCGATCGAGCCGGCGATGACAGCGTGCTGGACGGCCGCCGTACGGAAGTCGTCGTTGTCTTCTGCGATTTGAGGGGCTTCACCGCGTTTTCAGCAGGCGCCGCGCCCGAGGACGTCATGAGCGTACTGTCGGAATATTATGAAAGCCTTGGCAGGGTCATCACGAAATTCGAGGCAACGCTGATCAATTTCTCCGGAGACGGACTGATGGTGCTGGTGAACGCACCTGTCCCGGTCGAAGAGCCTGCATTGAGAGCCATCGATCTCGCCGTCGACATGCAGACGAACGTGCAAGCCCTCATCGCCGGCTGGCGGTCGCGTGGCTACTACGTTGGTTTTGGAATCGGCCTTGCCAGCGGGCCGGCGACTGTCGGCCGGATCGGATACGAGGACCGGCTCGACTACACCGCCATTGGGAGCGTCGTGAATCTTGCGGCCCGGCTGTGCGCATCTGCCGCAGACAAGGAAATCCTGATCGACGCCAAAGTCGCCGCCGACGTCAATGGCAGGCGGCCCGTTGAGGATCTCGGGGGCCGCGAGATCAAAGGATTTGACGAAGCCATTCCAGTCTTCGGAATATCCTTCGAGGCTCTCGAGCCGAGTGGCCGCGGGATGCCCGGCACAATCCGCTAGAGACTGTCCGCGTATCCGGGGCTATGCTCCGGCAAACGGCTGACGGCAGCGGGTCCGTGGGCATGAGGTGCGCCAACTCTGAAGCAGCAACGCTACGCAGACGCGCCAGACGGCGTGATTTTCTTCTTTGGATGGCAGGCGCCGCGACGTGGACGACCGTCTCGTATGGGCAGAAGCCCTCCATGCCGGTCATCGGATATCTTTGCCCGGAGTCACCCGAGCTCTTTGGCAGTCGACTTGAGGCTTTCCGACAGGGACTGGAGGAAGCCGGCTTCGTCGAGGGGCGCAATGTGGCGATCGACTTTCAGTGGGCCGCCGGACAATATTCTCGATTGCCAGCCCTGGCTGCCGAATTGGTCGCCAGAAATGTAGACCTGATCGTGGCTCCTGGCGGGGCTCCCGTGGCACTTGCCGCGAAGGGTACGGGTACGACCAAGACCATCGTGTTCGAGATGGGCGGCGACCCCGTTCAGCTACGCGTGGTGGACAGCCTGTCGCGGCCGGGCGGAAATATCACGGGAGTTTCGAGCCTGAGCGTCGATGTGTCGCCAAAGCGGCTTGAGCTGATGCGCGACCTGTTGCCCACGGTGACCAGATTGGCGGTGGTCGCCAACCCGACAAGTCCGACCGCACCCTCACAATTGCAGAAGCTTCAGGCGGCCGCAGAAACCCTGCGGGTTCAACTGCAGATCTATAGCGCAAGCAAGGAGGATGAATTCGAATCCGTGTTCGCTGCCGTGGCCAGGGACGGGCTAAGCGGAGCTGTGTTTACCTCCGACCCCTATTTTGCATTTCGCAGTGCCCGGCTGGCGGCTCTCGCGATGAAATATCAATTGCCCGCAATCACGCAGACCCGAGACTTTCCCGTGGCTGGAGGTTTGATGAGCTACGGAGGAGATTTCATGCAGTCGCACCGTCGCGCGGGTATCTATGCCGGACGCATTCTGTCGGGCGAGAAGCCTTCTGATCTTCCAGTTCAGCTCGTCACGAAGGTGGAGCTCGTTGTCAATTTGAAGGCCGCGAAGCTGCTCGGCCGTCCGTTCTCCGCGGCAGTCATTGCCGGCGCGGACGAGGTGATCGAGTAAACCATTATCGGAATGCGCCCAGATCGGCTTACACGAACCTGACAGGGGCGCGGGCGAGCCTGCCACGCGCTTTTTCGCTGGCCGAGGCGGCCGGAATGGTGGAAGAGAGCGAAGATGCGGCGCGAGCCGTGATTGCACAGGAACATCCGGCGGGACTGCGATGCGCCTTCTGATCGTCGAGGACAATGTCGAGCTGTCGCGGCTCGTTGCCGCCGGGCTGTCGGCCGCCGGCTACCAGAGCGACATCGTGAGCACCGCGGCCGAGGCGCGCGAGGCGGTCAGCAGCGTCAGCTACGCTGCGATGATCCTCGACCTCGGCCTTCCCGACGGCGACGGCCTGTCGGTGCTGCGCGAGCTGCGCCGGCAGATGGAGCCGCTGCCGGTGCTGGTGCTGACCGCGCGCGGCGGCCTGCAGGATCGCGTCAGCGGCCTGCGCAGTGGCGCCGACGACTATCTCGCAAAGCCGTTCGCGATGGAGGAGCTGGTGGCACGGCTGGAGGCTATTTTGCGCCGGCCCGGCCAGCTGCTCGGCCGCTCGCTGCGGCTCGCCAATCTCGTCTACGACACCGAAAGCCGCCAGATCTTCGTCGACGACCAGCCGCGGATCATCTCCGCGCGCGAGACCTCGGTGCTGGAGATTTTGCTGCGCCGGCAGGGGCGGGTGGTGCCGAAGAAGAACGTCGAGGACCACATCTTCGGGCTCGAAGGCGAGGTCGCCTCCAACGCGGTCGAGGTCTACGTCTCGCGGCTGCGCAAGCAGCTCACTGAACACGGCGCCAAGGTCGTGATCCACACCATCCGCGGCGTCGGCTATCTCATGTCCGAGGAGAAATAGCGTGGCGGCCGCCGGGGCCTATGGCAGATCGCCGACATTCAAATCGTTGATCTGGCGCATCGTGTTCATGCACATCGTGGCGGTCGCGGTGGTCGCGATCTTCCTGCCGCTGGTACTGTTCTGGCTGCTCAATTCCGAAGTCGACCAGCTGCACCGCGAAGCCATGCGGGCGCAGGCCGAGGTGCTGGCCGAGCGCATTGTCGCCGCGCCGGACGGCCTGCTGACGTTCAACCTGCCGGACAGCCTGCGGGGCCTCTATTCGGAAGCCTACGGCCGCTATCTCTACGACATCCGCGATGCCGACGGCCGTTTGCTGTTTTCGTCCCGCCGCAAGACGGGAGCGGCCGTGTCGGCGCCGCCGACACTTTCCGAGACGATTTCCGGCGCTGGCGTCACCCGCATCATCGACGGCAAGGTCGTGCGCATCCGCGTGGCCGAGGATCTGGCGCATCGCGACGTCATCATCGACGACATCATCTCGAACTTCTTCCGCCGGGTCGGGTGGATCACCATTCCGATCCTGCTGATCCTGCTCGCCGCCGACATCATCATCTTCCGCCGTGCCATCGCGCCATTGTGGAAGGCGTCGGAGGAGGCCAGCAATATCGGGCCGGCGCGCACCGACATCCGCCTGCCGACGGAACAGATCCCGCGCGAGATCATGCCACTGGTCACCGCCGTCAACCAGGCGCTCGACCGGCTCGAGGACGGTTTTCGGGTGCAGCGGCAGTTCACGGCGGATGCCGCGCATCAATTGCGCACGCCGCTCACGATCTTGCGCACGCGGATCGAGACGCTGGGCGATGGCGCCGCAAGGCAGGCGCTGCACGACGACATCGAAGGCATGAGCCGCATCGTCGCCCAGCTGCTGGAGATCGCCGAGCTCGACACCCTGGTGCTCGATCCCGGCGAGACCGCGGACCTGCGCGCCGTCTGCGCCGAGGTGGTCGGCTCCATCGCGCCGTTCGCGATCGCGCAGCACAAGGACATCGCGCTGAAGGGCGCCGACGCGCCGGTGCTGATCCACGGCAATGCGGAGATGCTCCAGCGCGCGATCTTCAACCTCGCCGAAAACGCCATCAAGTTCACGGCGAAGGATACCGCCGTCGATGTCGAGGTGCGCGAGGACGGTTCGGTGCGCGTGCGCGATTGCGGCCCCGGCATTGCGGAGGCCGAGCGCGAGCTGATCTTCCAGCGCTTCTGGCGCGCCGACCGCCAGCGCAGCGACGGCGCGGGCCTCGGGCTCTCGATCGTGCGCGGGGTCGCGGACGATCATGCCGCGACGGTGGCGGTGGAGAATCTTCCCGGCGGCGGCGCGGAGTTCACGCTGCGGTTTCGGCTGGCGGAGAAGACGGCTTCTTCACCCTCTCCCCTTGTGGGAGAGGGTGGCTCGCCGCGATAAGCGGCGAGACGGGTTCTCTCCGCGAATCCAACTCTTAGTCAAGCGCGCGGAGAGAACCCCTCATCCGGCGCTTCGCGCCACCTTCTCCCACAAGGGGAGAAGGGAAGAAAGCGGCCGCTATTTCAGCTTGCCCGTGGACAGGTCCATGATCATGCGCGTGGCCAGATAAAGCCGCGGCACGATGCTGTTGATCTGCACATATTCGGCATCGTTGGAGTGCGCGCCGAAGCCTGACAGGCCCATGCCTTCCACCACGGCGCCGCTGGTCTTGAGCGCGGCAAATGCGGCGTCGGTGCCGCCGCCGGTCGCCTTCTCGTCGACCTTGAGGGACAGTCCGATTTCCCCATAGATTGTCTTGCCGTAGGCTGCGACGCGGCGCGAGGCGTCGTTGGCCTCCAGCGGCGGGCGGCGCACCTCGAATTTCAGCTCGACCCTGGAGTCGGGCAGCAGGCGATTCTTGATCTTCTCCTGCAGCGCCTTCTGCAACTCGTCGAAATCGGCGACCTTGAGCGCACGCGCATCGGCCTGGGCCGAGGCGTCGGCCGGGATCACGTTGCGGTTGGTGCCGGCCTTCGAGACCGTCCAGTTCAGCTTCAGGCCCTGCTCGGGCTTGGACAGGTCCTTCATCTGCAGCACCTGGTGCGAGAGCTCGTACAACGCGTTGATACCGCCCTCAGGCCGAGCGCCCGCGTGCGAGGACTTGCCATGCACCGTAAGATAGGCCGAGCCGATGCCGCTGGTGGCAAGGCGCAGCGTGCCGTCGGTGCCGCCGCCCTCGAACGAAAACACCACGTCCTGATCCGCGGCGAATTTGGTGATGGTGCTGCGCCAGCCGGGCGAGGAGATCTCCTCGTCGCCATTGGTGAGCACCGTGAGCGTGCCGTAATCCTTGAAATTGAGTTTCTGGAGCATCGCCACGGTATGGAGAATGAGCGCGACGCCCTGCTTGTCGTCAGCAATGCCGAGGCCGTAGGCCTTGTCGCCGTCGACGCGGAACGGCTGGTCCTTCAGCATGCCCTTCAGGTACACCGTGTCCATGTGGGCGATTAGCATGATCTTCTTGCTGCCGGTGCCCTTGAATACGGCGTGCACGGCTGGGCCGATTGTCTCGGGCGTGTCGTCGAGGCGATAGACGTCTGCGGGGTGCAAGGTCTCCACCGTGCCGCCGAGCTGCTTGAGCTGGCCGGCAACGCGCTCGGCGATCTGGTTCAGGCCGTCGATGTCCTTGCTGCCGGATTCGATGCTGACGAGGTCGCGCAGCGTGTCGAGCAGCGGCTGCTGCTCCTTTTGCGCCAGCGCATGGACATCGGTCATCGGTTCCGCATGCGCAAACGTTGCGGCGCATGCCAGCCAGAGCGATGCGATCAAGGGAGCGAGCGACGGAGCAGGGAGCGATCGGGACATGCGCGGCGGTCCATCAGTTGGAGGATGGCCCGGTATGCCCGTGTTTGCGTTGCTTGTCACGCGCGCGGGCGCGCGCGTCATGAACCGCCGAGGCGGAACATGACGGCGATGGTTATGGCCGCTACTTCTGCGGCGGTCCTAGATCCAGCGGCGGCAGGTCGATCTGCGGCACTTCGATCTTGACCTTGTCGAGATCGACGTTGAGCGGCTTGTCGAGCAGGCCCGTCACCGTGATCGGGAAGATGATCACGAGCAGCACCATGATCAGCTGCAGGCCGATCCAGGGGATTGCGCCCCAATAGATGTCGGAGCTCTTCACTTCCTTCGGCGCCACGCCGCGCAGATAGAACAGCGCGAAGCCGAACGGCGGATGCAGGAACGAGGTCTGCATGTTCACGCACAGCATCACGCCGAACCAGATCAGCGCCGCGTCCGGTCCCACCACCGGGGCGAGGACCTTCTGCGCGATCGGCGCGATCATCGGCAGGATGATGAAGGCGATCTCGAAGAAGTCGAGGAAGAACGCCAGGAAGAAGATGAAGAGGTTGATGAAGATCAGGAAGCCCCACACGCCGCCGGGCAGCGAGGTCAGCAGATGCTCGAGCCAGACGCCGCCGGAGACGCCGAGGAACACCACCGAGAAGCAGGTCGAGCCGATCAGGATGAAGGTGACCATGCAGGTGAGGCGCATGGTGGACTCGTAGCCCTGCTTGATGAGGTCGCGCAGCTCGGGGATGCGCGCGGCCTGGATGCAGATCCAGGCCACGGCGAGATAGGTGACCGCGAACGAGAGCCTGAAGACCAGGTTCTCGGTGAACAGCATCGCGACGATGGTGCCGACGCCGGCGGCGATCACGCCGCCGATCAGGATCATGCGGTCCTTCGAGGTGAAGTCCTTGTGATGGATCGCGGCGAGCACGATGGCGCCGACCGCGCCCATGGCGCCGGCTTCGGTCGGGGTCGCAAGACCCATCATCATGGTGCCGAGCACGACGAAGATCAGCACGGCCGAGGGGATGATGCCCATCAGGCACTTCTTCCACAGCGCCCAGCCGGTCAGCGTGCGCGCTTCCTTCGGCACCGGCGGCACGTGGCTCGGCTTGATCAGGCCGAGGATGAAGGTGTAGCCGGCGAACAGCATGATCTGGAACACCGAGGGGCCCCAGGCGCCGAGATACATGTCGCCGACCGACTTGCCGAGCTGGTCGGCGAGCACGATCAGCACCAGCGAGGGCGGCACCAGCTGCGTGATCGTGCCGGAGGCCGCGAGCACGCCGGTGATATAGCGCATGTTGTAGCCGTAGCGGATCATCACCGGCATCGAGATCAGCGCCATGGCGATGACCTGCGCCGCTACCGTGCCGGTGATGGCGCCGAGGATGAAACCGACGATGATGACGGAATAGCCGAGGCCGCCGCGGACCGGGCCGAACAGCTGGCCCATCGAGTCCAGCATATCTTCGGCCAGTCCACATCTCTCTAATATGGCGCCCATGAAGGTGAAGAACGGGATCGCGAGCAGCAGCTCGTTGGAAAGCACGCTGCCGAACACGCGGCCGGGAATCGCCTGGAGGAAGTTGAGGTCGAAGAATCCGAGATGGATGGCGAGGAAGCCGAAGGAGAGGCCGACCGCCGCGAGCGTGAACGCGACGGGGAAGCCGATCAGCATCGCCAGAACCAGGCCGCCGAACATCAGCGGCGGCATCATTTCCAGCGTAATCATTGGGTCGGCCTCTCGTACTTGGCGTCGATCGTCACATAGCCCTGGAGAGCCGCGATTCGCTTGATGACTTCGGAAACACCCTGGAGCGCCAGCAATACGAAGCCGGCGGGGATCACGAACTTGATGGGCCAGCGGATCAGGCCGCCTGCATTGCCCGACATCTCGCCGACGTTATAGGCCTGCATGAAGAACGGCCAGGACAGATAGGCGAGCAGGAGGCAGGAGGGGATCAGGAAGCAGAGCGTGCCGATCATGTCGAGCCAGAGCTGGCCGCGTTCCGAGAGCGTGAGGTAGAAGATCTCGACGCGGACATGCTCGTTGCGCTTGAAGGTGTAGGACGCGCCGAACATCACCAGGATGGCGAACATGTACCATTGCAGCTCCAGCCAGCCGTTCGAGGAGTTGCTGAAGGCATAGCGGATCATGGCATTGGCCGCGCTGACCAGGCACGCCAGCAGCACCAGGATGTTACAGACGTACCCAATCTTTTCATTGAGGGCGTCGATGGCGTTGCTCACCGCCAGCAATGGACGCATCTTACTTTCTCTCCGTCGCCGTCGCGGCCCAACACTTTACGGGAGGCTTCAGCACGCATCGCCTGGCCGGCGTGCGAAAAGCACGCGACCGCACGGACAATATTCCGGAGCGATTGCGGCGTCAGTCCTCCCCTCGTGCCTTGCCGTCTTGACCGCGACCGCCAAAGGGGCGCGGCCGGCTTATTGCTGCCGGGCAAGCAAAGGCGGCTGCACCAAACCAGCGGGCTTGTGCGCCGTCAATCGGAAAATGGGCAAATTGACGCCGAGTCAAAAGCTTATGGCGGGGAGGGCGCGAATCCCTCAGCCGCCCGTGACGCTCATGTGCCTGGAGACGCTGGGGCGGTCGTGGCGGCGGTCGATGATGAAATCGTGGCCCTTGGGCTTCAGCCCGATGGCGCGGTCGATCGCATCCGCAAGCAGCATGTCGTCGTCAGATGCACGCAGGGGTTTGCGCAAATCTGAAGCATCCTCGTGGCCGAGGCAGGTGTGCAGCGTGCCCGTGCAGGTGATGCGCACCCGGTTGCAGGATTCGCAGAAATTATGGGTCATCGGCGTGATGAAGCCGAGCTTGCCGCCGGTCTCGGCAACGCTGACATAGCGCGCCGGCCCGCCGGTGCTCTCGGCCAAATCGGTCAACGTGAATTGCTGGGCGAGCCGCGCGCGCACCAGCGACAGCGGCAGGTACTGGTCGATACGGCCCGAGCCGATCTCGCCCATCGGCATGACCTCGATCAGCGTCAGGCCCATGCCCTTGCCGTGCGCCCAGCGCATCAGGTCGGGAAGCTCGTCCTCGTTGAGGTTCTTCAGCGCCACCGCGTTGATCTTCACGCCAAGCCCAGCGGCGCGCGCGGCTTCGATGCCCTCCAGCACCTTGTCGATCTCGCCCCAGCGGGTGATCTCGCGAAATTTCTTGGGATCGAGCGTGTCGAGCGAGACGTTGATGCGGCGGACGCCGCAATCGGCGAGCTCCCGGGCGTGTTTCGCAAGCTGGGTGCCGTTGGTGGTCAGGGTCAGCTCGCTCAAGGCGCCGCTCGAAAGGTGGCGGGACAGCGAGCGCACCAGCGTCATCACGTTGCGGCGAACCAGCGGCTCGCCGCCGGTGAGCCGCAGCTTCTTCACGCCCTTGGCGATGAAGGCCGTGCAGAGCCGGTCGAGCTCCTCCAGCGTCAGCAGGTCCGCCTTGGGCAGGAATGTCATGTCTTCCGACATGCAATAGAAGCAGCGCAGATCGCAGCGGTCGGTGACGGATACGCGCAAATACGAGATGGTCCGCCCGAACGGATCGGTCATCGCGCTCGACAGCGCGTCGCGGGGGCTCGCTGCTGCGAGAGGGCTCGCGGAAGGTCCGTTCATACCAGATGCCTTGCCAAATGCCTTGTCACTTACGGCGACGGGCGCACCTTTGCTTCAGTGGTGCTCTGGAAGCAATCTAAGCATCGGACGCGGTTAGGACAATCGGGTGGTATACGTAATCAGCGCCTGGATCAGCGCTTTCCTGCGTTCGGATCGGGAAACGGCGAGGCCGCCACCGCAGCAGGTGCAGCATCCGCAGGGGCCGCAGCGGGTGCGGCATCCGCAGGCGCCGCGGCGGCTGCGGCCGGCTTCGGCTTCTTCGGCCGGTGCGGCTTCTTCACAGGCTTGGGCGGCACTGCCGGCTGGAGTTCCGCGAACACCGGATTCGGGTCGGTGGTGACCGAGGCGGGCGTGGTGAAATCCCCGGGATTCTTGATCACGTTCACCGGCACGCTCGCCGGCTGGTATTTTGGCAGCGCGAAAGCGACCGTGAAGGGGGCGTCGGGGGCCGGAACCGAGACGGAGCAGGGGGTCTTGCAACCCGCACCCAGCGAGGTCGTGGCGTCAGCCCCTGGAGGATTGGATTCGAGCCGGACCTGGACGGTCGGCGGCGCCGATTTGAACATGTCCCAAGACATCGAGGAGCAGCCACCAAGGCTCGCTCCCGCTAGCGCAATCGCGATGACACGACGCATGACCACCCACTTCTAACTGCGACGAACCGCCACATCCCCGGGCGAACCTACGAGCGTCGTTCCAAGCAAGCAACCGGCGCGCTGCGCATAGTTAATAGATGGTTAACGCAGGGTTCCGTAGAATATGCCAGTTATTTCAGAGTCTTGTGGCTCCTAGGTGGTCATCAGGCTGTGGGCCGCGGCCGGCAGGTCGCGCATGTGATGGATCAGCCGGTCCGGCTTCAGCTCGGCGATCGGCACGTCCGTATAGCCGAAGCTGACCCCGATCACGGGCACCCCGGCGCGACGGGCCACGCCGACGTCGGTTCCGGCATCGCCGACCATGATGCTGGCTTTGACCGCTCCGCCGGCGCGTGCCACGGTCTCGCGGAAAATGGTCGGATCGGGCTTCTGGACGCCAAAGGTGTCCGCGCCGCAGATCGCGGCAAAGCGGCGAGTGAGGTCGAGCTGGTCCAAAAGCCGCTTCGACAGCCATTCCAGCTTGTTGGTGCAGACCGCCAGCCGGTGGCCCTGGGCGGCAAACTGGTCGAGTGCGGCCTCGAGCCCCTCGAACGGACGGGATTCGACCGCGATATGGTCGGCATAATAGGCGATGAAATCCGCTGTCATCCGGTCCATGTCAGCCGGCGTGACCATGCGGCCCTCAGCCTCTAGCCCTCGTTCGATCAGCTTGCGGGCGCCGGCGCCGATCATGTTGCGGGCCGAGGCCATCGGCACGGGCGGCAGCCCTTCGCGGTCGAGCACGAAATTCAGCGCGGTGATCAGGTCGGGCGCCGTGTCCACAAGCGTGCCGTCGAGATCGAAGACGAGGGTGTAAGGGGAGGTCATGGTCCCAGCGCTATCGGGCCGGCCGGATCGGCGCAAGGGCCGAAGCCATAAGTTCACCTTATAAGATCGGCCCGGAGGCCTGTTCCGGCAGGAAAAACGAGGCTACATAGGCCGCCGCAAGCAACCTATCGGCGGCACACTCTAAAATTCAGGGGCGGGCGCATCGTGAACATGGACCAGTTGAAGCGGCAGGCTGCGGCGCGCGCCCTCGAGGAGGTGCGTGACGGCATGCAGCTCGGGCTCGGCACCGGCTCGACCGCCAAACATTTCGTCGAACTGCTCGGCGAGCGCGTGCAGGCCGGGCTCAAGGTGATCGGCGTACCGACCTCGGAGGCGACGCGCCTCGACGCCGAGCGCTGCGGTGTGAAGCTGACGACGCTGGACGAGATCGATCATCTCGACCTCACCGTCGACGGCGCCGACGAGATCGATCCCGACTTCAACCTGATCAAGGGCGGCGGCGGCGCACTGCTGCGCGAGAAGATCGTGGCGGCCGCCTCGGATCGCATGATCGTGATTGCCGACGACAGCAAATGGGTGCCGACGCTCGGCCGCTTTCCGCTGCCGATCGAGGTCATCCCGTTCGGGCTCGGCGCGACGCGCCGCGCGATCGAGAAGGCATTTGCCGAATGCGGCGTTTCCGGGCAAATGGCGGTCCGTAAAGCCAAAGGCGGCGACAAGGATGGCCACGTTTTCGTCACCGATGGCGGCCACTGGATTCTCGATGCTCAGCTCGGACGCATCGTGGATCCGCCTGGCCTCGCCAAGGCGTTGAGCTCGATCCCCGGCGTGGTCGAGCATGGCTTGTTTATCGGCTTGGCCAGCTCGGCCGTTTTGGCGGGCGGCGAGGGAATTCGCGTGATTGAACGGCGTAAGCCGAAAGGAGACTAGGAATGAAGAGCGTATTGAGATTCTTGCCGGCCGCGACGCTTGCTGCTGGACTGGCCGTCTCGGCGGTCCCGGCGATCGCGCAGCAGGCCGCGCCGGCCCAGAAGGCTGCTCCCGCGCCGGCCCCGCCGAAAGCCTCGCCTGCGGCGATCGCGGCGGCCAAGGAGATCCTGCAGATCAAGAACGCCACCGCGATGTATCAGGGCGCCGTGCCTGGCATGGTCGAGAAGACCAAGATCACGCTGATCCAGCAGAATCTCAACTACCAGAAGGAGCTCAGCGAGGTCGCGCCGATCGTGGCCCAGCAGCTCAACGGCCGCCAGAACGAGATCGGCGAAGGCATGGCGCAGATCTATGCCAGCGAGTTCACCGAGCAGGAACTGAAGGACCTCGTCACCTTCTACAAGTCGCCGCTGGGCAAGAAGCTGATCGACGCCGAGCCGCGCGCCATCGGCCTCAGCATGGCCTTCATGAACTCCTGGGCCCAGAACTTCTCCGAGACCGTGATGGGTGCCTTCCGTGCCGAGATGCGCAAGCGTGGCAAGGAAATCTGACAGTACCTATCTGATCAGAAATCCCTAAAGCGCGTAATCGCGCTTTAGGCTGTTATTTGCGCATGATCCTATCGGAGAACCGCTGCACACTTCTCCGGATCATGCGCTGAAAGAAGAGGTCGGAGTGGACAATGGCTGAATTCGACGTCGACCTCTTTGTCATCGGCGGCGGCTCGGGCGGCGTGCGTGCCGCCCGCATCGCGGCCGGTCACGGTGCGCGCGTGATGATCGCGGAAGAGTACCGCATGGGCGGGACCTGCGTGATCCGCGGCTGCGTGCCGAAGAAGCTGTTCGTGATCGGATCGCATGTCCGTCACGAGCTGGAAGATGCCGCCGGTTTCGGCTGGACCGTTCCGCCCGCGACCTTCGACTGGCCGACGCTGATCGCCAACAAGGACAAGGAGATCGCGCGGCTGGAAGCGGCCTACACGACGAATGTCGAGAAGTCGGGCGCGCAGGTCGTCAAGAGTCGCGCGGTGATCGAGGACAAGCACACCGTCCGCCTGCTCGAGAACGACCGGAAGATCACCGCAAAATACATCCTGATCGCCACCGGCGGCGCGCCCAACCATGGCGCCTCGATCCCTGGCATCGAGCACGTGATCTCCTCCAACGAGGCGTTTCACCTCAAGAAGCTGCCGAGGCGGATCGTGATCCAGGGCGGCGGCTACATCGCGCTGGAATTCGCCGGCATCTTCGCCGGCTACGGCTCCGACGTCACCGTGATCTATCGCGGCGACAACATCCTGCGCGGTTTCGACGAGGACGTTCGCGCCCACGTCCGGAGCGAGATGGAGAAGCAGGGCATCACCATTCTCACCGGCTGCACGGTGGCGAAGGTCGATCGGCACGGCGAGGAATTCACCACGCATCTGTCGAACGGCTCGAGCCTTGCCTCCGACCAGGTGATGTTCGCGATCGGCCGCCATCCGTCGGTCGCCAATCTCGGCCTGGAGAAGGCCGGCGTCGCCATCAACCCCGAGAATGGCGGCATCGCGGTGGACCATTTCTCGAAGAGCTCGGTCGACAGCATCTATGCCATCGGCGACGTCACCCACCGGCACAATCTGACGCCGGTTGCGATTCGCGAGGGGCATGCGTTTGCCGACACCGTGTTCGGCAAGCGCGAGGTGCAGGTCGATCATTCCTACATCCCGACCGCGGTGTTCTCGCAGCCGGAGGTCGGCACGGTCGGTCTGACGGAGACCGAGGCGCGTGCGCAATTCAGCCACGTCGACATCTACAAGACGACGTTCCGGCCGATCAAGGCGACCATGTCCGGTCGCGACACCCGCGTGCTGATGAAGCTCGTCGTCGATGGTTCGACCGACCGCGTGCTCGGCTGCCACATCGTCGGCGATTGCGCCGCCGAGGTCACCCAAGTGGTCGCGATCGCGGTGAAGATGAAGGCGACCAAGGCCGACTTCGACGCGACGATCGCGCTGCATCCGACCGCGGCCGAAGAGCTCGTCACAATGCGCACGCCGACGGCGCGGCATGTGCGTCAGGCGGCGGAGTAGGAGCGGCCTTCAGCGCGACCTCAAAGCACTGAGATCACGTCACGTCATCTCCGATATCTTGCCCTTGCCCTGGCAGGACTCGCATTTGACCGGATAGATCTTGCGGCCCGGGTGCGCTGGCTCCTTGGACTTGGGAAAGCCGGTTCCGTTGCACAGCGGGCAGGTATGTTCTTTGATCTTCGGGCGCATGCTAGATCCTTTCCGGCTGTGGTGGCGCAGCGGCCCGTGCAGGGGCCGCCTTGCCTTGTGGTCAATGGTTCAAGGCCGGCTAGCCTCCGGCGGGCTCATCCTCGGCGAAGGTCTGCTCGATGGCGGCGGGCATCTTCGCAACCGACATCAACGAACGTGCGACCTGATTGAGCAACTGGTCCGCGTTCTCTTCCTCCGCCAGATTCTTGGAAAGCAGCGCGACGACGGCGGTGTGACGCAACTGCTGCGCCAGGTTGCGGGCGGTCGCGTAGCCGGCAATCTCGTAGTGCTCGACACGCTGTGCCGCACCGATCAACGCGAAATCCGCAGCGGCATCGTCCTTCCTGGCGCCCTCCTTGATCACTTCGTCGCCTTCCTCGACAAGCCCCTGCATGCCCTTGCAAGCCTTGGCGCGCGGCTTCTTCCCAAGAAGTTCGAAGCACTCGTCGAGACGCTCGATCTGCGCTTCGGTTTCGGCCAGGTGAACGGTGAACAGCTCGGAGAGCTGGTCGTAGCGGGCAGCCTCGATCATCTGAGGCAATGCCTTGGTCAACTGCTTCTCCGCGTGCAGGAGATCCCGCAGCTGATCGATCAGCAGGTCGTCAAGGCCAACGGACGGTTCCGATGGCGAGCTTTCGGCAACGATGGAAGGCGCTGCGCCGGGATCGCCGCTCTGGAGTGCCGGTGATTCCATGAACACCCAGTCCTCGCCTTCATTCCAGGGACCTCTTGTGTCGATTTCTCCATTGTCGCCGGACCCTGTCGAATCGTTGAAGAACTGGTCCACGAGACCGGGCGTCGGAGCGATGCGGCCGATGCTGAACGTGGGCTTGTTCATGCTTTCCAGCGCGCGTGAGAACGCCTTCATGTGGGTGATTTCCCGTGTCATCAGGAATTGCAAGGCGTCCTTGGTGCCGGCGTCATCACAGAAATTGATCAGGCGCTCATAGACGATCTTGGCCCGAGCTTCTGCGGCGATGTTGCTGCGCAGATCGACGTCGAGTTCTCCGGTGATCTTGAGATAGTCCGCCGTCCAGGCACTGCCTTGCGAGTTGAACAGATTGACACCGCCGCCTCCGGCAATCGCGATCAAGGGATCGGCTTCCGCCGCTTCGCGATCGAACTTCATGGGTTTCAAGTGCAGCCGCGCGAGCGATCCGACGACCTCAAGGTGGCTCAACTCCTCGGTTCCAATATCCATGAGGAGATCCTTACGGTCGGGATCCTCGCAGTTGAGACCCTGAATGGAATACTGCATGGCGGCCGCAAGCTCGCCGTTGGCGCCACCGAATTGCTCCAGCAGCATATTGCCGAACCGGGGATCGGGCTCGTCGACCCGGACTGTGAACATGAGCTTTTTGACGTGATGATACATGGAAAGACCTTTGACTACAGGAGATACCGGGGCCAACTGAGCGCTGTGTTGGACGTTCCTAATTCGGATCGTGCCGCGACCAGATGCTTCTCGGGAGAATCAGGTGGCTCAATGCAGCGTTTCCGCCGCGGCTTCGTCGACAGCGGCCATCAGGTCAGCCGTATCCGATTGCTGGATCATGTGACCCGCATTCGGGACGCGACGCATCTTGCTGTGCTTGATCTCGTCATGCAGCCTGCCGGACTGTTCGTCGATGTCGATGAGGCGGTCGTCCTCGCCGGCCAGGATGGTGACCGGCATGGCCAATTCGCCGTAAGTCTTCGCCGACAGCATCGCAGAAGGGACCATCAACGCCGCTTCCGCGGCACCCGCACGAAGCTGCGACGGACGCACCGCCAGTGATTTGGGGAAGCCGTCGAATTTTTCCGGGACGGATTTGGGCCCGAACAGCTGCCGCAGCATCGTCGGCCACATCAGGCGGCTGAGGATCGGCGAGATCGTGTGACTGAGGATGTCGCCAAACCCTGGTATCGCCGGCCCGGCCATCGCCATCATCGCGTCGGTGCGGGCCGTCGGGAAATAATAGCCCGACGCCAGTATCAAGGCTTCGACCAATGAGGGGTGCCTGCTTGCCAGGGCGATCGCAACCGATGCGCCCCAGGAATGTCCGAGCACGATCGCCTTGTCGACGCCAAGGTGCGCAAGCGCGTCTTTGAAAAGGTCGGCTTGGGCGGCCGGCGTCCACACCACGTTGCGCGGCCTCAGACTGTGCCCGAAGCCGGGACGGTCGAACACGATGACCCGATAGTCCTTGGCTGCAAGATCGATCAGGCCACTCGACTCGAAATCCTGGATCATGCTGCCATTGCCATGGAGCAGAACCAGCGGGCGTCCGGACCCGCGCTCGACATAGTGCAGCCGAACACCGTCGATGTCGATGAACCGCCCTTGGGGCGGATTATCACGCTGCGCCTTGTCGGCAAGGCGCCGATTGACGAACGCGGCCGCTGCGAGCAGGCCGGCCGTCGCGGCAATCGTGGAGGCCAAGGGATGTTCTGCGAGAGCATGAAGGGCCGTGGCCGCCAAAGATGGCGAACGTTTTTTCAGTATGCGCATGTGACACTTTCGCTGACTGCGGCCAGCTGTTGGAGAGTGGGGAAGGGACGCTTCCGCATTGACGCCCTTGGTCGCATCACGACCGCGATGGCGCCGGATTCTTGCTGGAGGAGATTTCCGTGCGTCGCGGGTGCGGTTCGGAGACCGGATCAGCAACATCGAGCAGGGATCGATTTCGCCTTCTTGGGACCCGGAACAGTGCTGGTCCGGACCTCCCGGCATGCGCATTCACGGATCATGTCGTGCAGACGCAACAGGAGGGACGGAGAGATGTTCCTAATCCGATGGAGAGATGTTCCTAATCCAATGGATGCAGCCCGCAGTCGGCCATTGACGTAGATCGGAGGCAAAGGCGTGGTTTCTCGGGACCGCGCACTGGTGAATGTCATTTGCGACACCATATCCAGGATATCACCCGCACAGACATGACAGGCGCCGGTGACAGAGAGACGCTGCCGCGCTCCCGCCACAACCGGAGGCGCGCATTGAACGTTATCTCCTATCCCCTGCATCTCTGCCGCAAGTTCGATCGCCGCTGGAGCGCGAAAGCGGTTCAGGACGAGACACAGCAATCCCCGTCACAACGGCCCAACGGCTGTACCGCCTGCGGGCGAATAGTGGCGGCTCCCTTGCATGCGACCTACTTGCCCACCGGGAACTTCGTCAATCAGTGGCGGTGCCCTGTGTGCAAGAACTCCTGGCAGATCTCTGCCGATGCCACGAGCAGCACTGATATCCAATTGAGCCAGTCCGAGCATCTTCGGCAGAATGCCGGGCACTGCCTGACGCTGGAAGACACCGCTGCCAACGACGCGGCGCGCAAGCAGTTCAGGAGCATGGGCGATGCCTGGCTCGCTCTCGCGGAGACGCAGGAGTGGCTCGATGGCGCGACGCCGCCGGTCTCGCGACCGCAGCCGCAAAGCGCTGATTTGATTCCGATGCCAACGCAGGGGCGTTCGCATGAATGAGAAGCGCAACCGCGTGCGTCAGGCGGATTCACTTGCCGAGCGTCTCGCAGCTGATGCACTGAGGCTGCGTGAAGAGGCCTCGCACCTTGAACCCGGCCCAGAGCGGGATGCGCTGCTGAGCAAGGCACACCGGAACAAGATGGCTGCCGATATCAACTCCTGTCTGACCGCTCCGGGACGCCGCTTGCCTGGATAGCCAGCGCAGATCTCGAGCCCGAGCTTTCACCGTTTGCCAATAGTAACGAACCACCAAGGGTCCGATTGAGATCCATGGACGATTTGGCGTGGGCAGCACTGCCGGGTCTGACGCAGGCAAACGGTCGACCTTTCCCCGGAATGCAAGGACCAGATGACACGGATCGAGACAAGAGCGGCCGCATCGTTGAGACCGCGCTCGAAGCGCGCCAAGGCGAGCTCGGTCCCAGCGTGTTGATGCTGCTGGGTGTGAGTGTGGGACTTGCAGTCATCCTCATGGTGATGACGTGGATGATATTCTTCAGAACCTGAGCGTGAAGGAGATGTCACAGCGCGAGACGTAGGAACTAAAGCTCTGATGGGGGCTTGGATCACTCCTTAGACACTGGAGACCATCATGAAGCGCCCATCGTTTATCGTTTGCATTTCTTTATTCGCGGCGGCCACCGCCTTCGCAGCTGCTCCGGCCTCGGCGCAAAATCCACCGGCGCAGTCCGGACCGAACAACAGCGCGGTCAACAGCGCGGGGCAAAACAACTCCGACGCTCCTGTCGCAGGTCGCAACAGTTTCACCGAAGGACAAGCCAAGTCGAAGATCGAGGATGCCGGCTACGCCAACGTCACCGAACTGAAGAAGGACGACAACGGTGTTTGGCGCGGCCATGCCAGCAAGGGTGGATCTGCCACCGCGGTCAGCGTCGACTTTCAAGGCAACGTCAATTCGGCCAAGTAAGCCAATAAGCAAGTAAGAAGGACACACAATGACCGTTACAATTTCTCGTCTTTACGACAACTACAGCACTGGGCAGCAGGCGGTTCAGCGTCTCGAAGCTGCCGGCGTGCCGCATTCGGACATCAGCATCGTCGCCAATAATTCGGACAGCTGGTTCAACACCGACAAGAAGGTGGACCGTGACCGCGATGGCGTCGACGATCGCGCCGAAGGTGCCGGCAAGGGCGCCGGCATCGGTGCGGGTGTGGGTGGCACTGCCGGCCTTCTCGCCGGTCTCGGCCTCCTCGCAATCCCCGGCCTCGGACCCGTCGTTGCGGCCGGTTGGCTCGCCGCGACCGCGGTCGGCGCGGCCGCCGGAGCCGCAACCGGCGGTGTCGTCGGAGCGATGACTGAGGCCGGCATTTCGCGGGAAGATGCGGACTCCTACGCCGAGGGCGTGCGTCGGGGAGGCACGCTGGTGTCGGCGCGGGTCGCAGATGCCGATCGATCCCGCCTTGACGCAGTCCTGAACGAGTCGTCGGTCAATTTGCGTGACCGCAGCGCCGCCTGGCAGAAGACCGGATGGAAGTCGTTCGATCCCGCCAGCAAGCCCTACGGTGCGGACGAAGTTCGCAAGGAGCGGCAGCTCTACGGTGGATCAGTGCGTTAAGGATCATTGCGCCAATGAGATCGCGACGGCCCGCTTCGGCGGGCCGTCTTTTCGTGCGGCTACGCGTACAGATACCCGACCGGCTTGCCCTCGGTGCGCAGGGGGCGGATGTCCTTCTGCGTGATGATCTGGCCGGCGAGGCCGTCGATCTCGTCGCGCTGGGTCGGCGTCCAGCTGCAAAGGTCGTTCATGCCCTTTAGAAGACCGAGGCGGAGCACTTGCGTGTTCTCGCCGAGGCCGACGAGGCTGATCGAGCTCTTGCCCGCCGTCACCACATCGCCAGCCGCAAGCTCGATCGCCTCACCGGCCTTGTTCTTGAATTCGGCCGTGCCGCGAATGACGCGGCAGATTGCGACCTCGCCGTTGGCGAAACAGCTGGCGTCTGCTGCCGTCGATGTGCTCTTCGGCAGAAGTGACTGGCCACGCGGGTCGGTTGCGATGATGTGGCCGGTGACGAGATGGCCGCTGGGAATCTCGATCCCGATGTCGCGCACGTACACCGGCATGGCCGATTTGATCGGACCGTCGACGAGCGGCTTGAACAACGCATCCAGCGCGAGGGGATCCTGAAGCCAGAAGCCCGCGTCGGCCGGCCGGTTGTGCAGCGGGTGGCTCCAGGCCACGCGCGGCGTCTCGGCCTCGTTGATCTGGTCCGGACCGACGATCGTCGGGTTCGGAAAGGTCGTCGGATCGGTCACGAAGGCTTCGAGAAATTTGCCGGAGTAGCCCATCGAGATCGGATCGGGTACCACGGTCTGCGGCGTCTTCAGGTTTTCTTCGGTCGACAGTCCCGACCAGGTGTAGAACAGCTGGCGGTGGACGATCGCGCTTTGCAACATCACCGCACCGGGGCCGACATTGTAGAAGCGCCCGTCGTAGTCGAAGGTGAAGGCGCCCGAGGTGACCAGCACGAGCTGAAAGCCGCCCGGCGGAAGATGAAGATGGAAATCGGTGGGGCCGGTGTCCGGGCGGTAGATCGGGAGGTTCGTCGCGACTTCGTGCAGGAGGAAGGTTTCGTTGTTGGCGTGGAAGCCCTCGTTCGCGCGGTTGTAGAGGGCTTGCGGCCGGTACGTCGCCTCGAACCTGGCATTCTTGTCGCGATCGATCGCCACGAAATCCCGAGCGTTGAGGCGTAGTGGCGCGCCGTTCGGATGGGTGAGGCCGGTAAATTTGAGATCGCCGGCGGCATGCACGTTCATGGCACTCTCCGATCTTTGTCGCTCATCCGGTCTCCGGGCGCACGCATCTTGCTGCGCCAATTCGTGGGAGCAGGGAATCAGGCCTGACGCTGCCTTGCGAATTCTGGGCCAGTCGAGATGCAGCACGATGCGCGGGCTCGGCGGCTCCGCGCGGCGCGATGAAAAATCGAGATTGCACCTGAGGTTAGACGGCGCGTTAGGCTGGCCTGCCTGGGCCTCATCGCCGAGCCCGCAACTCCGGCGACGGGGCGCGGTTTGTCTAATTTGTCGGCAAGCCCCGGCGCGGGCGTGCAGCCGCGCAGGTCGCGTCGATCAGCAAAGGCCGGCGGCCGGGCATGCGAAACCGCTCATTCGAACGACTGACGGGTGATCCTCTCGGGCTTGCCGATCGGGCTGTCCGCCCACTTCGCCATGTCCACCGTTCGCGCGTCGATGCCTTCGCACCAGAGGCAGCTCAGCTCCGCGCGGCCCTTGGCCGAAAGCAGCGGTACAAGTCCGTGGCCGCAGCCAGCGCAAGACGTGACGCGATTCACGCGTTCCTCCACGATCACCGAATTCAGGAGCGACATTGTCGTTCGCCAAGCTTGCGCGGGCGCTATGACGGCGCACGAACGCTTCCGATCGGAGCGCTCGCGCCCGAGATCGTCGAGGCTGCGATCCAGCGCGAGACCGCCCCGATGTCCTCCGCATTCTCGCGATAGGCGCGAAGCTGGAATTCCGCCGAGCTGCCGCGCTCCACGATGGTCCGGCAGTGCTCGACCTCGGCGGCGCAGTTCAGCGCGGCTGCGTCCCCGGCGACGTCGTCGATGATCCGGGCCAGCAGCTCCGAGATGGTGACCGGCCCGTCTTTCGAGGCAAAGATGCAATCGGTGCCGTAGCGCTGGGCCCGCCATTTGTTCTCGACCGCAATCGCGCGCTCGACCACCGTGACCTCCTTCGACCGATACGGCCGCAGATAGAGATGGCGCGTCAGGCAGCGATAGAGCGAGGCGATGGCAACGGCGTCGTCGATGAAAGTGCAGGTGTCGGGCGCGCGAAGCTCGAGGGTCGGGTGCCTCATGGACGGCCGCATCGCCCACCAGATATGGCTCTCGTCGGGAATCACGCCGGAGCGTTGCAGTGCGCCGATATATTCGTCGTAGTCGCGCCTGGTTTCGAACAGTTCGGGCAAGCCGGTGCGCGGCAGCTCGGAATAGGCGGCAAGCCGGTAGCCCTTCAGCCCGGTCTTGTGGGAATTCCAGAACGGGGAGGAGGCCGACAGCGCGATGAACAGCGGCAGATGCGGCAGCATCGCCCGCATCACCGCCATCCGCTTCTCGGGATCGGGCAGCTGGACGTGCACATGCATGCCGCACATCATGTTGCGGTGGCCGATGCTGCGCAGATCCTCGATCATCTCCTCGTAGCGCGGCTTCGGACTCGGCTGCGACATGCGCCAGACCGCGGTCGGATGCGTGCCGCAGGCCATGATGACGAAGCCGTATTGCGCGGCGACGTTGGCGACCTCGCGGCGGAGGAACCGCAGCTCTTCCCGGGCGTCATTGACATCGACGTGAACGTTGGTGGCGACCTCGAGCTGGGATTGCAGCATCTCCCGCATCGCCTGGCCGCCGGTGGACCAGTTCACCGACTCGAACAGGGCGTTGGGCGTTTCGATCGCGACCTCGAAGCTGCGGCGATCGGCGAGGAAGTATTCCTCCTCGATGCCGAAGGAATATTCAGCCGCCTTGCCGTGTCCGCCGGCAGAGCGGATGACGAGGTGCTGCTTGTCGTCGGAGGAATCGAGGCGCAGCAGTTTCAAAACGTCCGAAGCAAATGTCATAGGGCCACCCGGCAGTGGTATTACCTGCGGGCAATAATCCGCCTGACCCGGGCCGGTTCCGCGTCGGCCTCACTGGAAATTGCAAGGTCGAACGGAACAATTTTCACGGTTTCGGACGCGCGCGCGACCAGCGCGTGATTCGGCGGAACTTCCGTCCAGTCCGTTTCCTTGTCGAACGGCTCGGACACGACGACGACCTGGCCGCTGCCGGCCTCGCGATAATAGAGCGTGTTGGCGGCATCGTTGACCGCGACGCGAAACGCATAGAGATCCCGGCCGTTTGCGATCGCGCTGGTGAAACGCAGGCGCTCACGAAGCTCGCCCTCGTTGACCAGGCTCACGAGCGATTGCAGCACGGCTTGCGTTGCGCCAAGTGGATCGCTGTCGAGTCCCGCGCCCATCATGGCGAGGAACACGGCTTCCGAATCGGTCGTGCCCAGCCGCGAGGGGTAGTAGGCATCGGGGATCAGCGCCTCGACCTTGCGCCGCAGGCGATTCCAGCTGCCGACGAAGCCGTTGTGCATGAACATCCACTGGCCGCAGGCGAACGGATGACAATTCTGCCGCGTCACCGCCGTGCCGGTGGCGGCGCGCACATGGGCGAAGAACAGATACGAGCGCAGATGGCGGCAGAGGTAGCGCAGGTTTTCGTCCGACCAGGCCGGACGTGTCTCGCGGTAAAGGCCGGGCTCCGGATGCTCGCCATACCAGCCGAGACCAAAGCCGTCGCCGTTCGAGCCGGCCGTCGACTGCAGCGAGCGGATGCTCTGCGCGATCAGCGAATGCTCGGGCTCGGTGACATAAGGTTCGAACGAGGTCATCTCGCCCCGGTATGCGATCCAGCGGCACATGCGGCCTTCCTGTCGGGATGTGGCGTAAGGTTCACCAACAAGATCGCCTGTGTTGGGTTCCAGGCGATGTGTTCTGCAAAGTCCGGATCATTTCTGCGGCGTGTTTTAGACGTTCATTTACCCTGCATTGCGGGAACCCGCGCATTAATCCATCTCTTAACGCCGACACGGTTAGGTTGCGCGCGAATTTTGAGTGCGCATCATGAGCCGATTTGTTCTTTTCACCTGCATGGCGTTCGTCTCCACGTTCGTGGGCGTCTCCTGGGCGATGCGCGGATTTCCGGTGTCGCACGTTTCGCTGGTCGGTGAATTGAGGCCCACGCTCAGTTCCTCGTTCGGCGATGAGCATTCAAAGGCCAAGCAGCGGAAGGATTGGGAAGCGGAGCACACCCTGCAAAGCGACAAGGACCCGAAGCAAGACGCACTGCGGATGGACGCATTGCAGGCAAGCACCGCTTACGCGATGTCGCCGTGCGACGACACCATGAAGGCGAACCTGAGGGCGGCTACGGAGGCCTATGCGCGGGGCTGGGTGAAGATCTACGACTGCCCAAATCCGAGAATGGGCATGTTCTGCAGCGAAGAGAAGCGCGATCGGGCGAACGCCGCGTATTCCACGCCGCTGGACGTTCGCGTCAAGGCGCAGCTGGCCGAGGCGTTCAAACAAAAGGGCATCGTCAAGGAAGACTTCCCGGAGGATATCCGCGACGTCGTTCTCTGGTTCACCGGGCCTGGTATGTTGTTTGATCCGTCTCCGGTATGCCTGCCACGGCAGCAGGCGTCGGCGAGCTTCAAATGAGCCGCGCCTGGTTCATCGTCTGGGCGCTTGTCATCTGGCAGGTCGCCGCCTGGGCATTCGCTCCGCAGAAGACGGCCCAGCAACCAGCAGCACCGGTCGATGGTCCGGGTTATGGCTCCAACGAAGAGATCTTCGTGGACGGTCGCGCAGGCTTGCGCCGCGAAACCGCTCTGGCGTTCGAGCGCCCTTATGGATCGCGTTGCGCGGGAGAGGGGCGGAAGCAATTCGTCGCCCATATCGACTACTACTACTATCGTCGTCAGAACGACATGGAACACTACCCCAAGATTTTCGGGAAAGCCGGGGCAGACTACATCGCCAAGCAATGGTCGACCGGAGACGACAAGCGCTTCGAACGCCTGACGCAGGAAGCCTACGCGCAAGGCTATCTTGCCCTATCGGATTTCGGTGACGTCGGGCGCAAACTGGCGGAAGCCGTTGTCAGGGGCGAGCGCGTCGTCGCGCATTCCTGCGCAAGCTGACTCAGGTTGGCAGCGGGATCAGCGCTGCGACCTCGCGATCGCCGTGGTTCTCGCTTGCGGCGAGACCCTGCGCGACGCCGACCCGATCGGCCTCAGGGCGGTTCTGGCTCATCTTGCGCTTACCTTCGAACCGCACCACGGGGATGCGCACGCCGACGATCCCTCGCAGCTGCGCGGCGATGAAGTCAGCGGGCGCGTCACTGACCGCCCACGGCTTTGCGCGCGCGCCTTCGTGCTTTTTGGTCAGCCGCGTCACGGCCTCGAGCAGGCGCTCCGGCTCCTGGAAAAATTCCACCGGGCCGTAGGCGTGCACGGCGACGTAATTCCAGGTCGGGACTACCTTGCCGGTCTCCTGCTTGGTCGCATACCAGGACGGCGTCACATAGGCGTCGGGGCCGTTGAAGATGGCGAGCGCATCGCCGATCGGCGGCAGCTTCCATTGCGGGTTGGCCCTGGCGACATGCCCATAGAGCACGCCGTGCCCGCCTTCGCTCTCGTCGAGGAAGAGCGGCAGGGGCGTTGCGACCGGGCCCTCGGCGGTGGCCGTCACCAGGCTGGCGAGGCGCGCACCGCGGATGGTCGCGCGGATGCTCTCGATGTCGTCGTCCTTGAAGGCGGGCGGGATGTACATGGCGTGTCTCCGTTCTCGATGCGGAGATAACCGGAATCTGGCCTATGCAAAACGGCCAGTTTCCTATAATTTGATCAGTCCAGTTCGGCGGCGGCCTGGGCGAGGAGCTTGCAGCCTCTCTCGATCTGCGCGATCTCCAGCGCCGAATAGCCCATGACGAGACCGACGGTCTTCCGCGTCCGGCCTGGCGTCCGGCTTGGGCCGACCAACAACGCAGAGACGGGATAGATGCCGACGCCCTTCGCGCGAGCCGCCTGGATCAATGCATCCTCGCGCTTCTGCGGCAGATCGTCGAGCCACGCCACGACGTGCAGGCCCGCCGCCGTGCCCTCGATCCGGACACGATCTCCGAACCGGCGGCGCAACGCGCCGATCAGTGCCTGCTGGCGCTCGGCGTTGCGCCGGCGCACGCGCCTGACGTGGCTGTCATAGGCGCCGCTTTCGAGCATCGAAGCGAGAGCGTGCTGTTCGATCAGCGGCGTGTGCCGGTCCATGATCTGCTTGGCGGCCGCGAACGGGGATCGCAGCCCGGCGGGCACGACCAGGTAGCCGATCCGCAAGGTCGGGGAGAGCGTCTTGGAGACGGTGCCGAGATAGATCACGTTGTCGCTGCCCTCCAGCGCATGCAGCGGCGGGATCGGCTTGGTGTCGTAGCGATACTCGCTGTCGTAATCGTCCTCGATCACGTAGGCGTCGTGCTTGCGTGCCCAGGCGAGCAATTGGTGCCGGCGTCCGATCGGCATGACGCCGCCGAGCGGATATTGATGCGACGGAGTCACATAGGCGAGCCGGGCCTCGATGCCGTCGAGCCGCGCTGTCTCCAGTCCGTCCGCGTCAACGGGGATCGGCACCGTCTCGGCGCCCGTCGCCGCGAGCGTGTGCCGCGCCATCTGGTAGCCGGGATCCTCCATCACGAAGCGGTCGCCGGCGTCGAGCAGGAGGCGCGCGCAGATGTCGAGCCCCTGCTGCGAGCCGTTCACGACAACGATCTGATCGATCTCGCAGCGGACGCTGCGCGATCGCCACAGATAGCCCTGAAGCGCGGTCCGCAGCCGCAGCGCACCGCAGGGGTCGTCATAGGCCAGCCGCTCGGGCTTGCGCGCCATCGCGGCCGACACGGCCTTCTTCCATGCCAGCACCGGGAAATCCGACGGCGAGAGCTCGCCATAGCGGAAGTTGGCGATGAGCCCGCGCGGCGGCTCGATCCAGCGCGGCGGGTCCGATCGCAGCCGCTCGCCGAAGGCCGACAGAAGCGGCTTGCGCGCCGCGGGCCGCGATGCGGCGCGCGCGCGTCCGCGTTCGACGACGGCGCGGGCAACGCGCGGCCGCGCGCCACGGCGTGTCTCGATAAAACCTTCGGCGGCGAGCTGTTCATAGGCGACGGTCACGGTCGAGCGCGCCACGCCCATCTCGCCGGCAAGCGCCCGCGACGACGGCAGCAGGCCGTCGATGCCGTAGACCCGCGTCAGAATTTGATCCCTCAGGGCTTCGTAGATCTGGCGCGCACCCATGCGGCCGGCACGATCGCCGGGAGTCGTCTTCATCTGGATCATCCACATTCCTGGCTCGGCATTCGTCTGAACGGACGATGCCGGAATGTGGTTCTAGTCCCGTTCGCCGAGAGTTTCGACGTAAGCCTTGCCGTAGGGATAAAAATGCTCTTTGTGGCCCTGATCCCAGAGGGCCTTCAGCCCGGGCGCGGTGATGTCCCAGTCCGGACGGCAATTCATGCTGACGGCTCGGAGATCCTGGCGCAGCTCTTCGACGGTCGGGCGTCCGAAGAACCAATAGCCGTTATAGATCTTGTGAACGCGCAGGCCCGGCTCCAGCACGATGACATGCGGGATCATCGGATTGTGGACGGGATCGGTGTATTCGGCGATGTCGAGATCCTTCTGAACGATCCGCCGCGAATCCGACAGGAAAGGCCAGTGCGCCCCGACGCCGCTGCGATATTCGTTGGTCTGGGTGATGTTGTCGGTGGTGATCGTGACCAGCCGGCAATAGCCGACCTCCATCTCGCGATGGAGTTGCAGCAGACCTTCGGCCTGGCGGCGATCCTTCGGACAGAAGCCGCCGCGGCCGAGAACGAGCACCATCGGATCGCCACCCTGGAGCTCGGAGAGCTTTCGGTGCTTGCCGGTGTGGTCGCTGAGCTCGTAATCCGGGAAGGTTACTCCCGGCATCATGTCAGGTCGCATTGAACTCTCCCATATCTTCCCGCATGTCTGGCGTGGGTGCCGACACTCACAGATCGATGACGACGTCGCCCTGGGGCCGTGAACAGCAGATCAGGACATTGCCGTCCGCTGGTGCGTCGAGCGGATCCGGCGCATAGCTGACAGATCCGGCCACGAGCCCGCTCTCGCAGTTGTGGCAGACCCCGGTGCGGCACGACCAGCGCACGGGAACGTCGCAGGCTTCGGCCAGTTCGAGCAGGCTGGCATATGATGGTCCCCAGCAGACATTGAGGCCGCTGCGGGCGAACGAGACCATCGGGCCCGGGCCGGTTGCGCCGGCCGGCAAGTGCGCCCCCTTCTGCGGGGAGGACGCTATGCCGGGTGTCAGGGATGGTCCCGCGCCGAACATCTCGGTGTGAACGCGATCCGCTGCGATGCCGAGTCCGGCAAGCCCGCGCGAGAGATCGGTCATGAACGGTGCCGGCCCGCACAGATAGAAATCGCCGTCTGAGGGGACGCCGAGGGTTTGAAGCACCCGGAGGTCCAGACGTCCGATCGAGTCGAAATCCACATCGAGACGATCGCCCGGATCGGGCGCGCTGTAGCAGACATGGCCGTGGTGGTGGGCCAGCTCAGCCAACAGCCCGCGCACCTCGGCGGCGAACGCATGTTCGCGACCGTTGCGGGCGCCGTGCAGCCACCAGACCTCTCGCGTCGATGCTTCCGCGGCGAGGGCGTGCAGCATCGCAAGCACCGGCGTTACGCCGATGCCGGCGCTCAGCAAGACGACGGGCCGCGCATCTTGCCGCAGCGTGAAACTTCCGCGTGGCGCGCCGATCTGCACGGCGTCGCCAATTTTGACCTCGTCGGCGACATATTGGCTTGCCGCGCCGTGGGCTTCGCGCTTGATGCTGATGCGCCAGGACGCGGCATCGGAACGGCTCGACAGCGAATAGCTGCGCGTCATCGCCGGTGCCGTGGAGGTGCCGAGCCGCACGACGACGAATTGCCCGGGCAGGGCGGCGGCGACGGGATGTCCGTCTGTGGGTTCGAGGATCAGTGACGTCACGTTGCCGCTTTCGGCGATCTTGCGCGCGACGCGAAACGGTCGGAAGCCGCGCCAGGCCGGAGGCGGGCTCGATGCCGGGCCGAGCCCGGCGTTTCCCGCTGTCGCATCCTTGCGCTGCTGCTCGAGCAGCGCCTCGAAGGAATGACGCCAGCCACCGCTCAGCGCCGGAATTTTCAGCGCGCGCTCCAGGCGGTCACGCGGGTGAGGGGGCAGATAGAGCAGCGCATTGATCTCGGACACGCTCATGCGTTCGGGGCCGTCAGCGACCCGGACGATCTCGTCGCCGGCCTCAACGTCGCCTTCCTCGATCACCCGAAAATAGAAGCCGGGCCGGCCGTGGCTGACGAGCAGCGCGGCCATGTCCGGCTCCTCCATGCGAATGCCGAGCCGGTAGCAGGTGACGCGCGGCTGCGTCACCTCGAACAGGGCGGAGCCGATTTTGTAACGGTCTCCGATGCAGACGTCCCTGTCGGCGAGGCCCTCGACGGTAAAATTCTCGCCGAATTGACCGTGGACGAGGTTCGCTCGACCGAGGTGCTCCTGCCAGTATTGATAGGAGTCCTGCTGGTAGACGTAGACGGCGCGCTGCTCGCCGCCATGACCGGCGGTATCGCCCTGGCCATCGCCGTCGATGTTGAGCCGGCGCACCCTGCGCGGACCACTGACGGGCGTCTTCCAGACGCCGGTATGAACGGTCTTGCCTTGCCACGCGATGTCGCGCGGCAGGCCGACGTTGACGGAGAGCAGACGGGCCATGGGGTTCCCCGGTGTGACGGGCGCGGCTCTGGCGGATTCCAGGTCGCTGCAATGCCAATCTGCATCCATGTCGGAATTTTGGCCCGTTAGTCGTTGTTAGACGTTGCTAGCCGGTCTTGTCGCCGGCTGTCTGCGCCCCGATCTGGGGAGCAGACACCGCAAGACGGGAGAGCGCGATGGATGATCAGGCGATACTGGCGGCCCTTCAGCGCCATTGGGCTGCGTCGGACGCGAATGATTTCGAGGCCGAGCATGACATCTACCGCGAGGACGCCGTGCTCGACTATCCGCAGTCCGGCGAGCGCATCCGCGGCCGGAGAACGATTCAGGAAAGCCGGTTCGTGCAGCCCAACAAGAAGCGCTTCACGGTCCGCCGGATCGTCGGCGGCGGCGATCTCTGGGTGAGCGAGTTCGTGCTGACCTATGACGGGGTGCCGTCCTATGTCGTCAGCATCATGGAATTTCGCGAAGGACTGGTGGCGCACGAGACGCAATATTTCGGCGAGAAGTTCGATCCCGCGCCGTCGCGCGCGCATCTTGTCGAGGTCGTGAGGTGAGACGCGCGTCAAACGGCGGTCTCGTGCCCCGGACGCAGCGCAGCGCCTCTTCGGCGGTGCGCTGCTGGGCCGGGGCCCATATTGCGGCGGAATGCGTGGCCTTCTGGGTCCCGGCTCTGCGCAGCAACGCGAAGGGCGTTGCAGCGCGTCCGGGACACAAAGAGACGCGCACTATTGGTTAACCAGATCCACTGACACGGAACCCGATGCGGCGGCTGGTCGCAGTCTTGTTGCCTTGATTCCGGCCCACCCATCTTTATGTCTGGAGCGAACAAGAATCCGGGCCCCTCTGGCGAGGACGCCGACAATGTCGGCAAAACCTTGCGATGTCGGATGACCTGTCCCGCGCGAATGCGATGGATCGGCCGATCGTCGGGCCTTATCGAGTTCTCTCCGACCCAATCGTCCCCATCGCAGCTCCGCGCGGTCATTTCGCAACGTAAGGGAGCTACGATGTCCGACGCCGCCACTTCAAATCCGACCGAAATCGAGATCACGGAACCGTCCAGGCTGAACGAGCAGGCTGCGGTCGCGTTGATCATTGCCGGCGCGCTCGTCGCCGTCGCCGACCGGCGCGTTTCGCCGGTCGAGCGCGACGAGGTGATCCGCTTCATCAGGGATCGCGGACTGGCGCCGCACATGAGTGACGACCGGCTGTTTGCGATTTTTGACGAACTGGCGGAACGGCTCGAGGAGCCCGACTTTGCCAATGTGGTGATCGATACGTTGCGTCCGGTCTCGGACCTGCCGCTGTCGGCCCATTTGTTGGAACTGTCGGAGCGCGTCGCGACTGCGGACGAGGACGTGCATCCCCATGAGGTGCAGGCGATCAAGCTGTTGCGCCTGCTGACGCTGGTGCTGCCGCGCGCAAAGCCGGTGGCGCCGGGCAGCGCAGGCGTTGAACGGCGCGCCGCCACGCAGGAGTGAGCATGAGTGCAGCATCGGACGAGCGTACGACAGGAAATGGGGGCACCACCGGCCAGATGGCCGGTGGCGACCCGCGTCTCGACAAGCTCGTCCGCCGCCTGCCGCCGCGTATGGGCGACACCGTCGCCTATCTGCTGAAACCGTCCAGCCGCTGGGTGAGGATCCCTTCGGGCGCGCTGCTCATCGTTGGCGGCGTGCTCTCCTTCCTGCCGGTGCTCGGAGTCTGGATGCTGCCGCTCGGCCTCGCACTGCTCGCCGAAGACGTCCCGGCGTTGCGCGCCTCGCGCTCCAGGGTCCTGGATTGGGTCGAGCGGAAGAAGCCGCAATGGCTCGATCCGTCCGCATTGAAAAATGATCAATCATGATTGAATTCATCACCGCCGACGCGCTGACCGCGCTGCTCCAGGTCATCCTGATCGACCTCGTGCTCGCCGGCGACAACGCCGTCGTCATCGGCCTTGCCGCCGCCGGCCTGCCGGCCGAGCAGCGCCGCCGCGCCATTGTCGTCGGCATCGTCGCCGCCACAGCCTTGCGTATCGTCTTCGCCGGCGTCGCGACCCAGCTCCTGCAGGTGATCGGCCTGCTGCTCGCCGGCGGCGTGCTGTTGCTATGGGTGTGCTGGAAGATGTGGCGCGAGCTGCGCGAGCAGTCCGCGCACACCGAGCTCGCGTTGAGCCATGGCGGCAGCGCGGGCAGCGCACCGGCGTCGCGCAAGACCTTCGGGCAGGCGGCGTTGCAGATCGTCGCCGCCGACGTCTCGATGTCGCTGGACAATGTGCTCGCGGTCGCAGGCGCCGCGCGCGAGCATCCCTACATCCTCGCGTTCGGACTGTTGCTGTCGGTCGCGATGATGGGCGTCGCCGCCGATCTGCTCGGCCGGGTGTTGCAGAAGCAGCGCTGGATCGCCTATGTCGGTCTCGCCATCATCGTTTACGTCGCCTTCGAGATGATCTATCGCGGTTCGCTCGAGCTCGCGCCCGTCATCGCGAGTCTCTGAGGCGACAATTCCTGCCTGCAATCCGGAGTGATCCATGACGCCTGAACCCAAAGCACCTTCGGCGCACGCCGGGCCGCGACCGAAAATCGGCCCATTCGCCCAGCTCATCTTTGGCTCGCGCTGGCTGCAAGTGCCGCTCTATGTCGGCCTCATCGTCGCGCAGGGCGTCTATGTGCTGCTGTTCCTGAAAGAGCTCTGGCACCTGGTTGCGCACTCGTTCGACGCCAGCGAGCAGCAGATCATGCTGGTCGTGCTCGGACTGATCGACGTCGTCATGATCTCGAACCTGCTGGTCATGGTGATCGTCGGCGGCTACGAGACCTTCGTCTCGCGGCTGAACCTGAACGGCCATCCTGACGAGCCGGAATGGCTGAGCCACGTCAACGCCAGCGTGCTGAAGATCAAGCTCGCGATGGCGATCATCGGCATTTCCTCGATCTCGCTGCTCAGGACCTTCATCGAGGCCGGCAATCTCGGCACCACGCGCAGCAATTTCACCGAGTCCGGCGTGATGTGGCAGGTGCTGATCCACCTGACCTTCATCATTTCCGCAATCGGTATCGCCTGGGTCGACCGCATCAGCGAGAGCGGGCACCGCAAGGGTCACGCCTGAGGGGCGATCCGCGCTCTCAGGCGCCGATGGCCAGATGCAACGGACGCCGTCCGCGTGCCAGCGTCTCGGACGGCGCTTCGCCGAAGGCCAGTCTGTAGCTCCTTGAGAAGTCGCCCAGATGCCAGAAGCCGTTACCGAGCGCTGCGGCCTTGACGGTCAAGCCATCGCCCCCGGTCATGAGCTGGACGCGAACGGCCCACAACCGTTTGAGGCGCAGATAGTGGTGCAGGCTCACGCCGTGCACCGCGTGGGTGGCGACCTGGAGCGTGCGCACGGACACGCCGAGCGCGGCGGCGAGGTCGTCGCTGTAGAGCGGCTTGCTGCCGAACAGCGCAACGACGTCGTCGAGATGCGCGATCAGCTTGCGGTGCTTGTCGAATGAACCGGGGCGGGCGCTGCGTGCGCCTGCCGGCAGCAGGGTGGCGTCGAGGCCGGCGAGCAGCGTTTCCTGGATCGGGCGGTAGAGCGCCTCGAATTGCCGGGGATCGTTGCATGCCGACGCCAGCGAGAACATCTCCACGATAGCCGCGCGCAGGCGCGTCATCGGATCGTCCTGCGTGCGGACATAGGCGAGGCCGGTGTCGAAATCCGCCCAGCCGCGATGGCGCATGTCCGAGTTGAAGCGCAGCATCAGGTAAGTGTTGGGGTGATGCTCGATCGCCTTGACGGGGGCTTTGCCGCGCATGACGGCGATCATCGAACTATCGACCTCGCGGCCATTGGCGATGGAGTGAAAGGTGAGGGGAACAACGAGGCCGACGCCGTTGTCCGTGCCGATCTCGGCCTCAAACCGCCGTGCAAAGGAGCGCTGGAGCACGAAGAGCCCGTCGCGGAGCGGCAGGATGGCGCGAGACAGCGAGAATTCCCGCGGACGGAGCGGCGTGCTGGTGCCGAGACCGAGCACCTCGTTGGCGCGAAATTCGTCGAAGTCCGAGAAGCGCTCGACGCCGAGGACGCGCGATGGCTTTAGCCGACGTACCGGCATTTCGGGATCCCAGGGCATGTCGGGGTGAGCGGGTTTAATCCGCACAAGCGTATCAGAGGCCCGACCGTCGGCCATATTCCGGGAAACTACTGCCTGCGCGGCGGCGACAGGGGAAGTCGGCGCGCTGCTGTGAGGACTTCACGGACAAGTACGCGAGTCCGGCAGGCTCAGATCGTTCACTTCAGAATTTCGCACACCGTAGGATGTGATCCGACGTCAAGCTTCGCGTTGCTTGTAGAGATGCTCCGCCACCACGCCTCCAACGCGTCGCGCTCGCAGCCGAGCCTGACGCTCATGCCGCCGGCGAACTTGATCCAGTCGGCGAAATGGTCTCTGCCAACCGCGATCACCACGGGAATGTCGGCGTCGAGCGCGCGTCCGATCAGATGGGACAGGCCCTTGCCGTCGCGCTCGCGCTTGCCGAAGCGGTTGATGATGACGAGATCGGCGCCATGCGAGAGCGCGTCCGCGATCCGCATCCCCGCATTTTGCAGCCGCGCGAGATCGAGACGGCAGCCGCGGGCGGCCGGATCGAAATCCTGCGCGAGCAGAAGCGTCTCGCCGCTGTGAAGCAGCACGGCCGACAGGCTCGAATCCGCGCATTGGCCGGCCTGAACCATGCCGACGACGCGACAGCCACGCGCATTCAGATCCGCCGCGAAGCTGCGCAGGACCGTGTCGGGGTCCTGATGCGCCTCGTAGACGAGGGCGGCGAGGTCGCATTGCGCGTCGAACATGGTCGGCCTCCGTTTGACGGCAAAGAATTGGGGCCGCGACGTTTCCGCCGCGGCCCCGGTTTTCCGATCAGGCCGCCGGCGGGCCGTTGATGATCTGCAGCTGTGTGAACTCGGCGAGACCTTCCTCGGCGAATTCAGTGCCGATGCCCGACTGCTTGGCGCCGCCGAACGGGATGTGCGGGGCCATGTCGAGGTGCTTGTTGATCCAGACCGTGCCGGACTCGAGCTGCGTTGCGACCTCGTGCGCGCGCTTGATGTCGGACGACCAGACCGACGCGCCGAGGCCGTAGGTGGTGGCGTTGGCGCGGCGGATCGCGTCGTTCTTGTCGGAATACTTGATCAGCGGCAGCACCGGGCCGAACTGCTCCTCGTCGACCAGCTTGGAGCCTTCCTGGATGTCGCGCACGATGGTCGGCTCGATGAAATAGCCGGGGCGGTCCATCGCCGAACCACCGGCGACCACCTTGCCGTTCTTGCGGGCGTCCTCGAGGAACGTCTTCACCTTCTCGTACTGCATCTTGTTCTGCAGCGGCCCGAGCTTGGTGCCCTGCTTGGCGCCGTCGTCGACCACCGTGCTCTTGGCGATCGCGACCAGTTCGTTGCAGAGCTCGTCATAGACGGACTCGTGGACGTAGAGCCGCTTGATGGCGAGGCAGACCTGGCCGGAGTTCTGGAACGCGCCCTCGAAGATGCCGGGAGCGACCTTCTTCGGGTCGACATCGTCGAGCACGATGCCGGCGTCGTTGCCGCCGAGCTCGAGCGTGATGCGCTTGAGCGTCTGCGCCGCGCTCGCCATCACCTTCTGCCCCGTGGCGGAAGAGCCGGTGAACGAGATCTTGCGGATATCAGGATGCTTGGTCATCTCGCCGCCGAGGTCGTTGGCGTCGGTGATGAAGTTGAGAACGCCCTTCGGCAGGACGTCCTTGATCAACTCGGCGAAGCGCAGGGTCGCCAGCGGCGTGGTCGGCGCCGGCTTCACCACCAGCGTGTTGCCGGCGAGCAGCGCCGACGGCAGCTTGAAGCTGAGGATGAGCAGCGGATAGTTCCAGGGAATGATGGCGCCGACGACGCCGAGCGGGCGGCGATAGGCTTCCACCTTGCGGTCACCGGAATCCTCGATCACCTTCATCGGCAATTCGAGCGAGCTGAGGTAGCGGAAGAACGCGGCCATGCCGAGGACCTCGCCGGTGGCGTCGCCAAGCGGCTTGCCTTGCTCGCTGGTGAGGATGTGGGCGAGCTCGCCCGAATTGGCCTCGATCACGTCGGCCATCTCGTTCACGAGCTTGCGGCGTTCCGCCATCGGGGTCGCGGCCCAGGCCGGGAAGGCGGCCTTCGCCGCGGCGACGGCGGCATCAAGCTGCGCCTTCGAGGCACGCGGACACTGCGCCAGCACCTCTTCGGTCGCGGGATTGAGAACCGGCATGGTCTGGTCGCCGGGCACCATCTTGCCGTCGATGAGAAGATTGTAGTCACTCATTGGCTTTGCGCTCCCTTGCAGAAACGGGCCGTTCGGGGTCTCGTTATATCGAACTATATATCACGACTTCGCCGGGCCGACCATGGCGGCCGGTTCGATCAATTCCAGAAAAGCAGGGCTGGACGCGGGTGGACATATCGATATATCGTGATGAATATAGCGAACCGTGTTCCGGGACTGACGATGGAAATCAAGGTGAGGCAGCTCACGACCTGCGAGGTGGCGTCCGACGGCGGCGCGATCTCGCTGGGCTTCGAGGATCTGGCGGGCAACCCCGCCGCGGTCAGTGTCTCGCTCAACCAGGTCGGCGCCCTCATCATGACGCTGCCCGGGCTGCTCGAGGCGGCGCTGAAGGCCCGCTACGGCGACCAGAGCCTGCGCTACGCCTATCCGCTGGCGTCCTGGGCGATCGAGCAGGCGACCGATACGACCCAGCGCATCATTACGCTTCAAACCGAGGACGGCTTCAAGGTGCGCTTCTCGATCCCGAAAGCCGAGCAGAGCCTGCTCGGCGAAGCGCTGACCCAGCCGATGCCGGAAATGTCGGTGCGGCCGAACTAGCGGCTTGGGCCAAAGGCGCAAACAAAACACCGCCTAAGAATGAAATTGCCGCTTGGGCCGGTCGAGCGCCGGAAATGTTGCACGCGTCGCCTGAACTAGAGAATCGCTTTGCCTGTTCGCCAGCCTAAAGTTGCGGGCGGGTAGAGGTGGCAAGCGATGAGCGATGTTCGAACGGGTTTCCTGGACGCTATCGGCAACACGCCATTGATCAGGCTGCGAATGCCGTCGGAGGCCACGGGTTGCGAGATCTATGGCAAGGCCGAATTTCTCAATCCCGGCGGCTCGATCAAGGATCGCGCGGCGCTGGCCATGATCGACGATGCCGAACGATGCGGCAAGCTTGGGCCGGGAGGCGTCATCGTCGAAGGAACGGCCGGCAATGTCGGAATCGGCATAGCGCTCGTGGCGAATGCACGCGGCTATCGAAGCGTGATCGTGATGCCTGACACGCAAAGTCAGGAGAAGAAGGACATGTTGCGGCTGTGCGGTGCCGACCTGCGCCTGGTGCCGGCCGTACCCTATTCCAATCCGGGTCATTACGCGCGCTATTCCGGTCAGCTCGCCGAGGAGCTCGGTGCTTTCTGGGCCAATCAGTTCGATAACGTCGCCAATCGGGAGGGCCACTATCGCACGACCGGTCCTGAGATTTGGCAGCAGACGGCTGGAAGAATCGACGGCTTCACATGTGCCGTCGGGAGCGGCGGTACCTTGGGTGGGATCGCGCGGGCCCTCAAGGAGCGAAATCCCGGCATCAAGATCGCGCTCAGCGATCCCATGGGGGCCGCGCTCTATAATTGGTTCACCAAAGGCGAGCTCACGACGGAAGGAGACTCCATCACCGAAGGGATCGGGCAAGTCCGTGTCACCAGGAACCTGGAAGGCACGCCCATCGATGCGGCATATCAGATTACGGACGAGGAAGCGCTGCCCGTTCTGTTCGACCTGATCGAGCATGAAGGACTGGTGCTGGGGGGCTCAAGCGCGATCAATATCGTTGGAGCCATGCGACTTGCGCGCGACCTCGGTCCAGGCAAAACCATCGTGACCATCCTCGCGGATGGCGGACAGCGCTATCAATCCAAGCTGTTCAACCCGGAATTCCTGCGCAAGAAAAATCTGCCCCTGCCACGCTGGATGCGATAGCGAGCCGCCAGGATGCGCGCCCGTCCGTTCACGATTTCCGCGAACGGCCGATGTCGCTCTTGAGCGCTTCCAGCTCCTTGTGCACGGCGCGGGCGGCGTCGCGTTCGATCTTGCGGTAGCGCGCGACAAGCTTTTCGCCGAAGGGAGTGAGCATCGCGCCGCCGCCGTTCTTGCCGCCGGCCTGCGGCTCGACCGCGGGATGTCCGCAAATGCGGTTGATCTCGTCCACGAGATCCCAGGCACGCTTGTAGGACATGTCCATGGCGCGGCCGGCCGCCGAGATCGAGCCTTGCTCGCGGATCTGCTCCAAAAGCTCGATCTTGCCGGGCCCGATCCGATCCTCGCCATCGAGGTCGATGCGCAGACTGAGCTGGGGAAGCGATTTGGCGCTCGCGCGCGGCATGACGGGGTCTCTTGGGGCACTTGCATGCGAGATTGCCACTCTTGCCCGCCGCGGACAAGGTGAGGGCGCCTGATTTCCCAAAAGATGGACCTTTGTCGAGGTCCCAAGGGCACGGGCTTCAGCCCCGTGCCCTTGATCGCTGCATCTTATTCCGCGGGGCTTCCGACCACCGCGCCCTGACTGACGTCCTCGCGGGCGAGGATCATCAAAAGGCCGACGATGATGAGCTCGACCACCGCGAAAGCAATGAAGGCGCCGGTGAACGAGCCGGCCGAGGCGTTGATGATCGCGCCCATCATCCAGGGCGCCACGAAGGCCGAGAAGATGCCAAATACCTCGGCGTATCCAATCGCGGCCGGTGCGAGCGCGTCGGAGTATTTTTCGCTGAGCAGGGCGAAGATAGCGCCGCCGCCGAGAAGCGCGATACCGCTGAGTGCTGCAAACAGCACCAGCATCGAGAACGACATCGGTGTGACCACGCTCCACAGGAACATCAGCGCGGTCAGGAAAGCGAGACATGCGGTGAGTTTGATCATGAAGGGCTTGCCGAGTCGATCGGACATGTAGCCGCCAATCACCAGGAATAGCACCTGCGACAACCCCATGACGGTGCCAATGACAGCGCCGGCTTCCGGCGGCATGTGCTGTACTGTGATGAAGGCCGGCACCACCCAGGTGGCGGTGCCGGCGATCGCGAAGGTGCAGGCCACGATGCCGAAGCCGCCGACCGCGATCCATTTCGAGCGGAAGATCTCACCGAGCGGCAGGTGCTCCTGCGGTGTTTCGTTGCCCCAGGTGAAACCGTCGATGCCGAGCTCGCGCGGATTGTTGCGGACGACGAGTGCGTCGACGGCTGCAACGAGCAGCGTGCCGATTGCCAGCACGGCGAAGAAGGTCCGCCAACCGGTCGCAATCGTCAGGGGAATGCCGAGCGCGAAATCCATGGTGATGGCGAGGCTGTAGGCGGCGAGGATGATGCCTACCACCGAGCCACGCCGACTTTGCGGAAACCAGCCGAAGATCAGCTTCATGTTGCCGATGAAGATGCCGGCGTCGAAGAAGCCGATCACGAGCCGGAGCATCAAGAGCTGTGTGTAGCTTTGTACGAACACCTGGAGCACCATGCCGATACCAGTGCCCGCAAGCCCGATCAGCAGCATGTTGCGCGCCGTCATCGACCGGCTGACCGGAGACCACACCACCATGCCGATACCGTAGGTCAGCGCAAAGATGCCTTGCGCAAGCCCGGCCTCGGCGGGATTGAGCTTGAGGCTCTCGGAGACGAAGGGCAGTACGGCCGCGAAGGCATACCAGTCGGCGGCGAGAAAGATCTCGCAGAGGATGGCGAGGGCCAGCATGCCTTTTTGCCACCGGGCTATCCGACGGCGGTCGTTCTCGGAGATGGACGTCCAAGTTGTTGTCAGCATGGTCATCATCGGTTCTCGCGGTTTACGTGTCGACGGAATCGGCGTGGCCTCAGGCGGGCGGCGGCAGGAAGTTGACCTCGTGTTCGGCGGCACGTCGCACGACCTCCTGCGGATCGGGGAGATTGTGGATGCGCTCGAACAGCTCTTTCAGCGACCGCGTCGGTGCGACCCAGAACAGGCTGGTGGCGGTTTCACCCGACTTGTTGAAAATGCCATGGGGGATGCCCTTGGGCATGCGGACGAGGTCGCCGGCCTTGGCGACAAAGTCCTTGCCGTCGAGCCAGAGGTCGTAGCGGCCGCTCAGCACATAGACGAATTCATCCTGAGTCGGATGCACGTGCGGCGGCACGAAGGTGCCATCCGGAAACACGGCATGCCAGGCCATCGACGCCTCGGAATGCTGCTTCAGCGTGTAGGTCTGGCCCAGAATGTTCCAGATGACGTTGCCAAAGCCTTCTTTGGCAGGGGTCACGCCCGGAGGCATCTCGATCATGGTGGTGTCCTCTGTTGTGTGCGGATCAATCGGCGAGAAAATCGGTGACGTAGTGTGCGGAAGACGGCGTTTCCTCGAACACGAGATGACCGGTCGCCGGCACCAGCGTCACGCGTGCGTCGGGGAGCCCTGCTTTCCAGGCATCTGCCTGGGCGGTTGGGCGCAAACGATCTGCGGCCCCCCAGAGCACTAGCGTCGGCATCGTGATCCGATGCAGCCAGTGCGCGAGCTTGGGATTGCCCTGCGGTTCGCTGCGGATTAGCTTGGCAAAGCCCGTGACCTCGCGTCCAAGGCGGGCGTCGAAGGCCGGATCGGGCGCCTTGGGAAAGTAACGGAGTGCCGCGGCCGGATCGTGCGCGAGATAGGCTGGCAGTTCTTGCGGTGCGATCTCGAACAATCCGGGCGCAGGCGCGCTTCCGACGACAAGACCGGCGGGCGCAACCAGCACCAGCTTGCGGACCCGATGCCGCTGACGGATCGCGAACTCCGCGGCAAGCCATCCGCCGAGCGAGAACCCGGCGAGGTCGAACTGCTCAAGGCCAAGCTTGTCGAACAGATCCATGTAGTGAAGGACGTGATCCTCGACCGTGTCGATCGTCTCGGAGTCGCCGGAGTCGCCAAAGCCCGCATGATAGGGGATGATGACCGTGTGCCGCTTCGCCCAATCGCGCGCCATCTCGAAGCCGGTGAAGGTGCCGGTGCCGTGCAGGAACACCAGCACGGGGCCGCTTCCGATGCTGTGAACGACGGTCCGCACGCCGTTGATCGTATGTTCCGCGCGGGAGAAGCCGGTGAGATCGGGCGAGGGTTTGACGGTATCAAGCATGGTCGTCTCCGGTTGAAGGCGGCAGAGCCGGGCGTTGGTGAGTCATGCGGCGGCTTCCTGGCGACCGCTGAGAAGTGAGGCGAATTGTTCGACGGCGTTGGCGAGCCGCGCGGCCGTCATTGGTGCGAGCGGCTCGCCCGGTACGATCTCGCCGCTGCTGGCGTAGATCGCCGTCGAAACGGTGCAGGCTTCGAAGAAGCCGAACAGCGGGCGGAGCTGGTGCTCGACCACCAGCGAGTGGCGCAGGCCGCCGCCGACCGCGGTCAGCAGCACCGGGCGGTTGCGCAGCACGCTGGGTTCGATCAAGTCGAATACGTGCTTGAACAATCCGGGATAAGAGCCCTGGAACACCGGGCATCCGATCACGAGGCCATCGGCTTGTTCGATGGCCTCGACGACGGCGCGCGCATTGTCATCGAGTGCGGTCCGGGTGAAGCCGGCGATGCCGCAACCGGCATCGACAAGGTCGAGGACGGTGGTCTTCAGTCCATGCTGCGCCTGAAGATCGGCAGCGACGGCTTCCACCAGCATGCGCGACTTCGCCGGGCGCCAACTATTGCCGCAGAAGCCAACGATGCGGGATGTCCTCACCTCGACGCCCTCGTGTCTGGTCGCTTGCTCAGCCCGTCACCCCGAAGACCGTCCATTGCGCACCAGGGCCGGGGAGGCCGAGCAGCGCGCGGCCGCACTCTTCGACGATCTGGTCGGCCATCAGGATGTGCTGCGTGCCCGAATGGATGTCGCGATAGAACCGCTGCATCGGCGTGTTGTGCAGCGAGGCGCCGCGCGCGGCGCGATGCGCGAAGGTGGCGACATCCGACAGAACGTCGTGGACGTGGCGCAGTGACAGCTTGATCATCGTCATCTGCTCCAGCGACGGACTTTCGCCGCCGGCGCAAGTCTCCGAGACGTCCTTCCAGGTTTCGTGGACCAACGCACGTGCTGCGCGGAAACGAGCTTCGGCCTGCGCAAACTGGAACTTGAAGCTCGCGCTGTCGCGCGACTTGCCGAATGGATCCTGGCGCTGGACGATCACCTTGACGAGTTCGTCGAGCATGCGGCGGCCGACACCGACGGCCCAGGCGGAATGCGCCCAGGCGCTGTAGCCCGCCAGTCCCAGCGCACCCTGCACGCCACCTCGGCGCGGCGCGCCAATGTCAAAATCGTAGGTCATGTCCGTGGGTACGAACAGCTCGTCGCCCTCGCTCAAAGTGTAGTCGAAACTTCCCGTCGCGCGCAGGCCGAGCACGTCCCAATTGCCCATCAACTTGATGGTCGCGCGCGGATGGTGGGTGACGACGATCTTGGGCTGGCCGTTCGGGCCGAACACCATGTCTTTGCCGGATGCGTCGGTGACGAAGCAGCCTGAATGGACCCACTCGGCGTGCTGAATGCCGCTGCCATAGGCCCAGTTACCGCGGATCATGTAACCGCCATCGACCGGTCGGGCGAAGCCGCGCGGCACGCCGTTGCCGGCAATCGTAATGTCGGGCCCGCCCGCGAAGACTTTCTTGATGCCTTCGTCCTCGATGTAGATGGCGAGCGTCGTGCCTTCCATGTTGTTGCCGATGACGCACCAGCCGGCGGAGGCGTGTGCGTAAGCGAGCCGCTCGATCACGGTCATGGCGTCGTAAGGCAGAAGCTCGGCGCCGCCGACCTCCTTGGGGAACAGCATGGTGTAGATGCCGGCCTTGCGCAGCGCCGCCACCACATCGTCAGTCAGATAGCCCTGTGCCTCGGCCTCCGCGGCCCTGGATTCGACCAGCGGTAGCAGCGCGTCGAGGCGCGCATGGAACTCGGCCACCGTCGGGGTCGCGGAAGGTTTTACGGCGAGTTGCACGGAAGGGCTCATGGTCGGTGTCTCCACGTCGGGCTGTTGGTTCTTCGCGAAACGCTGCTGGACGCGAAGATCTGGGTCGGGCGGAACACGCCGCTTGCGGGCAAGACTCCGCTCACACGGCCAAAGACTGTTGGTGCGCGCGACGAACGGCTCGCGTTGGTGTCGAGATGTCCCCGTCGGAACCGCGCGAACGTCGTTACGCGATCCCGATGGCCAGGATGCTAGAGATGAGGCGGCTAAAGCAGCAATCCCCCATCATGGGGGGGGTTGGCCATGCTGCTCTGCCGCAAAGCTGGGCCGGGAGAGCCATGTTTTGCCGCTTCTTTTCGCTTGACCAAAGGTCAGGTGAGGCAGAAATTTTAAGCCTATAACAATCGGCAATGACGCGCGCGTGTCCGAGGGCACCGCGCGTTCGCGCGAGGAGTGGCGGTGAGAGCCGAGCAGGAGCATTTGGATGGTCTGCCCGAGCGCCAGCTCGCAGATCGGCTGATGTCCATCGCCGAGAGCCGCTCGGTGCGCGCCCTTGGCATTGCCTGCTGCTCGGCGATCACGGAATTGACGGGATCGCCGACCGTCGGCCTCTATTTGCTCGACGGGCTCGAACCGGAACTGGTCTACAGCCGGCACGTCGCAGAAGGCCTGCTCGACAATTACAGGGCCGGCTTCTGGAAGCGCGACCCCGTGCTCGACTGCATCATGACCCAAGGCCGCGCGGTCGACGGCGAAACGGTGATCGGTCCGCAGCAATGGCGGCACAGTCCGTCCTTCGAGATGCTGCACGAGTGGGGCTTTGCATACAACATGGGCGGACCGTTGTGGTGCGGGCAGAAGATCGTCGGCGTGCTGTTTACGGCGACGACTGATACGGACGCGCCGTACACGATGCGGTCGCGGCAGCGCATGGAGATGCTGTGTCGGGCCGGCTCGCTCGCTTTGACCAACATGACGAACGCGGGCGCGATCGACGCCCATCCTGCCGCAATCCGGGTCCCCGAGCCGGCAACGACGCCGGTGGCGACGCTCTCGGCATCGCTTCCGCCACGGTCCGCGGACGTCGCCATCCGGGTCTGCCGCGGCCAGACCAACAAGGAAATCGCCCGCGAGATGGGGATTTCCGATCAGACCGTGAAGGAGCACGTCGCGAACCTGTGCCGACGCTTCGGCGTGCACAACCGCACCGAGCTTGCGGCCTGCCTGCTGAGTCCGAGCGCTCGGCAATAAGGTGCCGCGCCGGGTTAGATGTGGTTGACGATCAGCTTGAGCGAGCCGACGAAGGCCGGACGCTGCCGATAGTTCCCGTAACGCGTATCCCATCGGCCGGACGTGAGCTCGTTGCCGAGCCGAGCATCATCGCACGGCGTGCATCTCCAGAAACGCCTTCACGCCGGTCACGTTACCGGTATCCGACGGCACGTAGCCGGGCAGCGTGGCGACGGCGGCGCGGAAATCGGCGCTGCGCATGATCTCCAGGATGCGCTGCATCGGCCCGGTATCGAGGAAGGCGCGCTTGCAGACGAAGAAATAATCCTCGGTGAGGATGCGGATGAAATCGAGGCCGAAGTGGCGCGCGGCCGCCTCGACACCAAAACTCGCATCCGCCATGCCGCTCGCGACATAGGCCGCGACGGCCGCGTGGGTGAACTCGATCTGCTGCGCGCCGTTGATCTTGCTCTCGTCGATGCCGCTCGCGGCAAGCAACTGGTCGAACAACAGGCGCGTGCCGGAATCATGGTCGCGGTTGACGAAGCGGACTTTTGGTCCGGTGAGGTCATGAAGCGAGGCGATACGCAGCGGATTGCCGCGCGCGACCATCAGCCCCATCTCGCGCGTGACGAAACTGATGATGCGATCCTCGCGCGGATCCAGCCATTCGCGCGCCGCCTTGATGCCTTGCGCCCGCAACGCCCCGTGCGGCAGATGCAGGCCGGAGAGATCGCAGGCGCCCTGCGCCAGCGAGACCAGCGAATGCTGGTTGCTGACATAGCGCAAATCGACGCCGATGCCGGGCTCGCGATCGAGGAATTCGCGCAGTTTTGCCACGGCAAAGCCGTGGCTGGCATGAACGCGGATCACCGAAGGGCGCTGTTCGAGGAACGGCTTTATCTCGCTCGCCAGCTCCTGCGCCAGATTTTCGAGCTGTGGCCCGAGCCGGGCCTGCATGCGTTCGCCGGCCCACACCAGCCGCTCGCCGAACGGCGTGAGCTTTGACCCCTTGCCGCGCTGGGTCTCGACCAGAGGGGTTCCAAAGAACTCCGACCATTGCTCGATCAGATTCCAGACGTGCCGGTAGGACAGGTGCACATCGCTGGCCGCGCTCGTGATCTTTCCGGTCTTCCGGATTTCGTTGAGCACGCCGAGCATGATCACGGCGGTGCGCGGGCTGCCCTCGTGGCGAAATCGCCAGACGGCCTCGATCTCGATCTGAAGCATTGGGCTTCCTTATGAACTTCGCTTCATATGTGAGGCGTCCATCGGCAAACCATATCATATTTACTCCGGCCAATAGCCGCCTAATCTGGTATACCAGAACAGGAGGAAATATGATGTCTGTTGCATATGACTTTGCGCATTCGCCGGCCACCGAATTCATGGCCCGGCCGCAGCATCTGCTGATCGACGGCCGCCGCGTCCCCGCCAGCTCCGGCCGTACCTTCAAATCCCTCAATCCCGCCACCGGGCAGGTCATCGCCGTCGTCGCCGAAGGCGGCGAGGCCGATGTCGAGCATGCGGTCGCCGCCGCGCGGCGCGCGTTCGAAGGCCCGTGGCGTACGATGCGTGCCTCCGAGCGTGGCCAGATCCTGCTGCGCTGGGCGGACCTGCTCAAGCAGCACTCCGAAGAAATCATCGAGCTCGAGTCGATCGATGCCGGTAAGCCGATCTCAGCGACGACGCGCCAGGACTTTCCGGCCGCGGTCGACACGCTGATCTACTACGCCGGCTGGGCCGACAAGATCAGCGGCGACGTCGTGCCGGTACGTGACGATGCATTGACTTATACAGTGCGCGAGCCGGTCGGCGTGGTCGCGGCGATCGTGCCGTGGAATTTCCCGCTGATGATCGGCATGTGGAAGCTGGCGCCGGCGCTGGCCTGCGGCTGCACCATCGTGATGAAGCCGGCCGAGCTGACCTCGCTGTCGGCGCTGCGCATCGCCGAGCTCGCGCTCGAGGCGGGCCTGCCGGCGGGTGTCTTCAACGTCGTCACCGGGCCGGGCCGCGTCGTCGGCGACGCGCTGGTCAATCACCCCGATGTCGACAAGGTGACCTTCACCGGCTCGCCCGGCGTGGGCCGTGGAATCATGAAGGGCGCGGCCAGCAACTTCAAGCGCGTCTCGCTCGAGCTCGGCGGCAAGTCGGCCAACGTCATTTTCGACGATGCCGATCTCGAAGCGGCGTCCAAGGCTGCGGCGTCCGGCATCTTCTTCAATGCCGGCCAGGTCTGTTCGGCCGGCTCCCGCGTGCTGGTGCAGGAGAAGGCTTACGACGAAGTCGTGGAGCGGCTGGCTGCGCGCGCAAAATCGCTCAGGATCGGCGACCCGCTCGATCGCAAGACGGCGCTCGGCCCCGTCATCTCCGAGAAGCAGATGAAGTCGATCCTCGACTATGTCGACATCGGCCAAAAGGAGGGCGCGACCCTCGTCACCGGTGGCGAGAAAGTCGGAGATCGCGGCTATTTCATCAGCCCCGCGGTGTTCGCAGGCGTCGCACACGAGATGCGGATCTCGCAGGAGGAGATTTTTGGCCCCGTCGTCAGCGTCATCAAGTTCAAGGACGAGGCCGATGCGCTCAGGATCGCCAACGGCACGGCCTACAGCCTCGCCGCCGGCGTGTGGAGCCGCGATATCGGCAAGCTCCAGCGCTTCGCCAAGCGGGCGCGTGCGGGCACGGTCTGGATGAACACCTATGGCTACACCGACGTGCGCCTGCCCTGGGGCGGCGAGCGCGACTCCGGCCTCGGCCGTGAGCACGGCACCGCTGCGCTCGACAATTTCACCGAGCCGAAGGCTGTCTGGATGAATCTGGCCGTCTGATAACCTCCCGATCGGCCAATCCTGGGCCCGCCTGATCCCGGTCAGGCGGGCTCTTTTTTCGAAATCGATAAAATTGTCTGCATTCCGCTCAGTGGCGGAAAACCCTGCGGACAAGAAGGCTGCTGCCTTAAACCTCCGCTTTGGAACCGGCGTGCATCCTGCCTGCAAAAGGTTGGGGCATCGGCATGTCTGTTCTGAGGGAGATCGTTGCGGCGGTTGCAGGAGTGTATGCGCTCCTGTTCGTCTGCGACGCATTGTTCGGCGTCGGCGAGGCGCGTTTCGACGACGCCTATTACAGCGCCAGCTTCTACGCGCCGCGGCCGAAGGAATTCCGCTTCGCCAGCGACACGCCGCCGGCGGTCCGCGTCAGCGAGGCCTTCGCGCAGTTTGCGCCGGGCGAGGCCAAGCCGAACCGGCGCTACTCGTCTCTGACGACGATCATTCGCTAACGTTCGGCCATTCAGGCTTGCTCCGGCGCCGGGGCGTCACCGGGATGCTGCCCCGCGCGTTGCGGGATCAGCAGCAGGCACACCAGCATAAAAGCTGCGATCACGACCGAGGCCAGCGGCCGGCTCAGCGCCAGGCCGCCGTGGTCGAGCGGCTTGTCGAGAAAGTCGCCGACGGTCGCACCCAGCGGACGCGTCAAGATGAAGGCGGCCCAGAACAGCGTAACGCGTGAGACGCGAGTCCAGAAGTAAAGTGCTGCGACAACGGCGAGTCCGGCCGCGAAGATCAATGCGCCACCGCGATAGCCCATATCGCCGGTATCCGCGATCCAGTCGCCGAGCGCAGTACCCAGCGTTTGCGAAAAGGTGATCGCGCCCCAATAGAACGCCTCAACGCGCGGTGTGCTGACGCTGTTGACCGAGATCGTTCCCTCGGCGCGATACCAGAGGCCGAGCACCAGCACGAGACAAGTGAGCAGCAGCGTCGAGCCGCCGGTATAGCCGATGCCGAGCGAGCGGTCGGCGAAGTCGGCCATCGTGGTGCCGAAGGTGGTCGATGCGACGATGGTGGCCCAATACAGTGCCGGATTGAATTTGCGCGCGCGGACCTGCGCCGCGACCAGGACGATCATGGCCGCGAGGAACAGGCAGGTCCCGGCCAGATAGCCCCAGTTCAGCGTCATGGTGACGGTGTCACCGCCGGTCTCGCCGAGCGTGGTGGCGGCGATCTTGATGATCCAGAAACCGAGCGTGACCTCGGGGACCTTGCTCTCGCTGATGATATTGCTTTTGGTCTGATCTTCCATGGTGTCCTCGTTGATACGTCAGCCGCGGACCGGGATCCGCGGCTGACCGGATGATGGCGCGCAGAGGCGTCAGGACTTCGCGGCGGTATCCATGGCCGCGAGCAAATCTGCGACCGCCTGTTTGCACTTCGCCGCATCCGGCGCGCCCGCGCGCAGCGCCTCCAGCGCGCGGTCGATCGCCTTGTCGACGGTGTGCCAATCGGCTGCCGCGCGCGGCTTCAATCCGGCTTCGGCCTCGTCCCATTTGGTCTCGAGGTCCTTGATCCGCGTCTTGGCAGCGGGGAGGTCGCCGTTGTCGATCAGCGCGGCGACGTCGACCACAATGGTTCGGAACGGCGTGAGATCGCCGAGCTTTGCGGTCGCGGCCTCCGCGAGCGGCACGAAGGTGAAGTGCTGGCTCGCGTGTATGTGCGGTTCGCCCGTGAAGGTCGTCAGCAGGCAGACGGCGACGGCGGAAATCAGTTTCATCATGTGGTTTCTCCTGGTGGAGCTCCTGCTTCATGCAGGGAGCGGGATTTCGCGGTTGAAGCTATTGCGCCGGATCGGCGCGGCGCCTGCCGTCGCCCTCGAAGGTCACCCAGGCGACGAGGCCGACGATCACGGTCAGGAAGGCGATGCTGGTCTGGATCGTGCCGAGTCCGATGCCGCCGTACTCGCGCGACTGCGACAACAGATCGCCGAGCGAGGCGCCAAGCGGGCGGGTCAGGATGTAGGCAAGCCAGAAGGTGAGGACGGCATTGGCGCCGAAGTAATAGGCCATCATCACCGCCGCGATCAGCACGCCGAAGGCTGCGACGCCGAGCTGGAAGCCGAGACCAAGTGCTTCGGTGGCAAGATCGCCTGCGGCCGTGCCGAGCGCGAAGGTGAAGAGGATGGCCGTCCAATAGAACAGCTCGCGCCGCGTCGTCACGATGCTGTGGATCGATAGCGTGCGCTCGACGCCGTACCAGACCGCAAAGGTCGCGGCGAGCGCGCAAGCGAACGCCGCTGTGCTGATGTAGAGGCTGATCTCGAGCTTGTCGGTCAGGAGATCCGTGAGCTGCGTGCCGACGATGCTGACGAGAACGACGGTCAGCCAGTAGATCCAGGGCACGTAGATGCGGCGGTTCAGTTGCAGCAGCAGTGCAGCGACCAGCAGGCCGCTCATGCAGATCGCGGTCGGGCCGGCGCCGAGGCCGACATGCACCGCGAGATAGTCGGCGCCGGTCTCGCCAACCGTGGTCGAGAGAATCTTGATGGCCCAGAAGATCGCCGTGACCTCCGGAACCTTGTTCAGCATCCGTCTTGCGCCAAAACTTGAATATTGCGACACGCCCAAATCTCCCAAAGCCGAAGCGATGCGAGACCGTCGCGCAGGCGACTTAGGCCGGGCTTAGGGGCGAGAATTTTCAATGCAGCGCGGCCTTCGCCGCATTTTGGGCCTGCTGGCGTTCCCTAACTCTGCGCTAAGTCGGAACGGTCATGATTTTGACGGCCGGATGGCCCGGCGGTTTCGAGGATCGAGCTTTGCGGGTACTGCTGATCGAAGACGACCGGATGGTTGGAGCCGCCGTCGAACAGGCGCTCAAGGATGCTGCTTACGCCGTCGATTGGGTGAGAGACGGCGAGAGCGCGCTGCTTGCCGCCGCGAGCGAATCCTACGAAGTCCTGCTGCTCGATCTCGGCCTGCCGAACGCGGACGGTCGGGATATCCTGCGGCAGTTGCGCGCGAATGGCTGCAGGTGCCCGATCATTATCGTCACCGCGCGGGATGGCGTCGATCACAGGATCGAAGGCCTCGATCTCGGCGCCGACGATTATCTGGTCAAGCCGTTCGAGATACGCGAATTGCTGGCGCGGATGCGGGCGGTGCTTCGCCGCGAAGGCAGCGGTGCGCCCGCGGTGCTTGGCAACGGCAAGCTCAGTCTCGATCCTGCGACCCGCGAGGCTTCGCTGTCTGGCCAAACGGCCCTCCTGACCGCGCGCGAGTTCGCGCTGCTCCAGGCTTTGTTGACGCGCCCCGGCACCATCCTGTCGCGGAGCGAGCTCGAGCGGCAGCTTTACGGCTGGAACGAGGAGGTCGAAAGCAATGCGGTCGAATTCCTGATCCACACCATCCGAAAGAAGCTCGGTACGGAGGCGATCCGTAACGTGCGCGGGATGGGATGGATGGTGGATCGCGCGCCATGATCAACTCGCTGCGCGGCCGGCTGTTCATCAGCTTGACGACGATCGTGCTGGTGACCGAGCTGATCGGAGGCGTCTTCGCACACCGGTGGGCATTCGATGAGGCGATCGAGACGCAGGACTCCGTGCTGATCCAGATCGCGGGCCTCGTTCAGAGCGGTGGCTTCACCGGCGCTCAGGACCTCCATGGGGTCGATGAAAACTCCGAAGTCTGGCTGATGGAGCTGGGCAGGGCGCCGCAAGGCACACCCGAGGAGCGCCAGTTGTGGCGGCTTCAGGATGGGATGCGCGATGCAACGCGACAGGGAAAGCCGGTCCGGGTGGTGCTGAAGACGCGATCCGACGGCAGCCGGTTTGCCGTGGCCCAGAGCACGGGTGTCAGGGATGAGATCGCAAGTGACATGGCGCTCCGCACCGTGCTTCCGATCGCCGCGCTGATCCCTTGCCTGATGCTGGTGATCGCCTTGGTCATTGCCGGATCGCTTCGGCCCATGGTCCGGCTGGCGGACGAACTCAACGCACGGCGTGCGGATGACATGACGGCGTTGCCGCTTCGCGACCTCCCAAGCGAACTGAATCCGTTCGTGTCTTCCATCAACGGCCTGTTGCAGCGCATGCACGAGATGATAGGGCAGCAGCGAAGGTTTATCGCGGACGCCGCGCACGAACTGCGCACACCGCTGACGGCGTTGAGCGTACAGGCTGAGAATCTCGATCACGTCGAACTGCCACCGGCCGCGCGCGAGCGCCTTGCAGCGCTTCGGCAGGGCATGAGTCGCAGCAAGCATCTTCTGGAGCAGTTGCTTGCGCTGGCGCGACACGACGCTGCGCCCACCGATTGCGGGCAATGGGAGGTCCTGGAGCTCGATCACGCGGCGAAGAGCGTCATCGCCGATCTCTTGCGGGAGGCGATCGGCCGCGGCGTCGATCTTGGTTTCGAACGGGCCGAGTCAGTTCCGGTGCGGGGTGAGCCGGTCATGCTCGCAGCCATGATCCGCAATCTTCTCGACAACGCGCTCCGCTTCACGCCGGCGGGCGGCAGGATCGATGTGGCGATCTACCGGGACGGCGCCACGGCTGTGCTTCGGATCGAGGACAATGGACCAGGCGTGTCCCCCAACGAGATCGGCCGGATATTCGAGCCGTTCTTCCGTGGGCAGCGGCCGGAAGGCGAGGGCGTCGGTCTAGGCCTCTCGATCGTCAAGCGGATTGTCGATCGACTTGGGGGATCGATCGACGCTGCGAACATCACGGAGGGCGAACGAAGCGGATTGCGGATCGTCATCAAGCTGCCCGCGGCGGCCGCGTAATGTCACTCCCCCTGGATCCATTCCGCCACGCCGCGCCACAGCGTGTCGCGGTGCTCGGGGCGGAAGAAGCCGAAATGGCCGATCGCCTTGGCGCCGACGTCGGACGGCTTGACCGTCAGCACCTCCGGCTTGATCGCGGAGAAGCCGCTCGCGAGCAGCTCGACCGCGGGCCGCGTCGCCCAGGGATCGTCGGAGAAGCAGAGCGCACGTAGCTCGCCCTTGAATTTTGCGAAGTTCTCCAGCGCCGGCAATTTGGAGTCGAACAGATAGCGCGGGCTGGAGACCCAGTCGGCCCATTGCAGGAAGACGCCCTTGGGCAGATCCTCGCCGATGCCGGCCCAGCCCGGCGCGTAGCCGAGCGCGTGGACGAGCGGTACGCCGACGAAATTCATGAAGGTGTAGACGCGATATTTTTCCGGCGACGCCATCAGCCGCCAGGTCGCGGCCTGCGAGGCCACGAACGCGGCGCGTGAGATGTCGCTGTTGTTGTCGATCAATCCCAGCGCCTGGCCGCCGAAGGAGTGGCCGACATAGGCGAGCGGCAGGGTGGTGTAGCGCTCGCGCATCCAGCGCACCGCGGCGGTGACATCCTGCGCGGCCCAGTCCGACATCGAGGCCCTGAAGCCGACCAGCGATTTCGGCTGGTTGTAGCCGACCATCGCCGGCTGCCGGGAATCGCCGATGCCGCGATAATCGTAGGTCAGGACCGCGCAGCCGCGATGGGCGAGGTAGGAGGCAAAGCCGCGATAGATCTTTCGCGGGACCGCGGTGGCGGAGTTGATCAGCACGGCATGGCGTTTGGTGCCGCGCGGCAGGAACAGGGTGCCTGCCAGCGGATACCCGTCCGTCGCCGGGAAGGTGATCTCGTCGATGAAAACGTCGTCGCGCGCCGCGTCCATGGGCAGCCGATGTCCTGCCGGTTTCCTTGCCAGCCCTCAGCAAATGCGAATTCGGCTTTCCCCGCAAGGGTTTGCAGTGCGAAATGGATTTACAACTGGCGGCCGGGGACCGGGCTGTGTATAAGGCGGCCCTCGCAACCCACAGATCAGGTTGTGCTTTTTTACTTCACGGAGAGATTGCGATGTCCGAGCGGTGGACGCCCGAGTCCTGGCGCAGCAAGCCGGTGCTACAGGTGCCCGATTATCCCGACGCCAAGGCCTTGGCCGACGTCGAGGCGCAGCTTGCGACCTTTCCGCCGCTGGTGTTCGCGGGCGAGGCGCGCAATCTGAAGAAGTCCCTGGCCCGCGTTGCGGCCGGCGAGGCCTTCTTGCTCCAGGGCGGCGACTGCGCCGAGAGCTTTGCCGAGCACGGCGCCAACAACATCCGCGATTTCTTCCGCGTGCTGCTCCAGATGGCGGTGGTGCTGACCTATGCCGGCGCGGTGCCGGTGGTGAAAGTCGGGCGCATTGCCGGCCAGTTCGCAAAACCGCGGTCGTCGCCGACCGAGAAGATTGATGGCGTCGAGCTGCCGAGCTATCGCGGCGACATCGTCAACGACATCGCCTTCACCAAGGAAGCGCGCGTGCCGGATCCGCAGCGCCAGCTGATGGCCTATCGCCAGTCGGCTGCGACGCTGAACCTGCTGCGTGCGTTCGCGACCGGCGGCTTTGCCAATCTCGGCAGCGTGCATCAATGGATGCTCGGCTTCCTGAAAGATTCGCCGCAGTCCCGCCGCTACAAGGAGCTGGCTGACCGCATCTCCGACGCGCTCAACTTCATGCAGGCCTGCGGCCTCGACCTCGAGAGCCATCCGGAGCTGCGCGCGACCGATTTCTACACCAGCCACGAGGCACTGCTGCTCGGCTACGAGCAGGCCATGACCCGCGTCGATTCCACCACCGGCGACTGGTACGCGACCTCGGGCCACATGATCTGGATCGGCGACCGTACCCGTCAGCTCGACCACGGCCATGTCGAATATTTCCGCGGCATCAAGAACCCGATCGGCCTGAAGTGCGGCCCGTCGCTCAAGCCCGACGAGCTCTTGAAGCTGATCGACGTGCTCAACCCCGACAACGAGCCGGGCCGTCTGACCTTGATCAACCGCTTCGGCTCCGACAAGGTCGCCGACCATCTGCCGGGACTGATCCGCGCCGTGAAGCGCGAGGGCAGGGTTGTGGTCTGGTCGTGCGATCCCATGCACGGCAACACCATCACCTCGACGTCAGGCTACAAGACGCGCCCGTTCGACCGCGTCCTGTCGGAGGTGAAGTCGTTCTTCACCATCCACGCGGCGGAAGGCACGCACGCCGGCGGCGTGCATCTGGAGATGACCGGCCAGGACGTCACCGAGTGTATCGGCGGCGCCCGTGCGATCACCGACGAGGATCTCAACGACCGCTACCACACGGTCTGCGATCCCCGCCTCAATGCCGAGCAATCGATCGACATGGCTTTCCTGATCGCGGAGCTCCTCAAGCAGGAACGCGCCGGCAAGGCCAGGCCGATGCCGGTCGCCGCGGGGCTCTAACACCTTGCTGCGGATCTGGAAGGCGACGATCAATTCACGCAACGGTCTGGCCTTCGCGTTCCGGTCGGAGCAGGCCGTTCGCGAGGAGATTTTTGCGCTCATCCTGTCGGTGCCGCTGGCATGGTTCGTGGCCGCGACGGCGCTGCGGGCGGTCGAGCTGGTCTGTTCGGTCGCGTTCGTGCTGACTGTCGAGCTGCTCAACACCGCGATCGAGAAGCTTGCCGACCGGTTGACCATGGATCACGACAAGCAGATCGGTCGGGTCAAGGATATGGGCTCGGCCGCGGTCGGCGTTGCGCTGCTGATGGCCGGCGCGTTCTGGATCATCGCCATCATCGAGCGATTGGGGTTCCTCTGAAGCGGAGTGCGGCGGCCATGACCGAACGTCTCAACGTATTCGCGGTCACGCTCGCCCAGCTCAATCCGACCATGGGCGACATCGAAGGCAATGCCGCGAAGGTGCGTGCCGCGCGCGCGCAAGCCAGGTCCGACGGCGCCGATCTCGTGCTGTTTCCGGAATTGTTCATCGCGGGCTACCCGCCGGAAGATCTGGTGCAGAAGCCGGCGTTCCAGGACGCCTGCCGCGCCGCGATCGAGGCGCTCGCGCGCGAGACCGCCGATGGCGGCCCGGCGATGCTGGTCGGCACGCCCTGGGTCGAGGACGGCAGGCTCCATAATGCCTGCGCGCTGCTCGATGGCGGAAAAATCACCGCCTTGCGCTTCAAGTGCAACCTGCCGAATTACGGCGTGTTCGACGAGAAGCGGCTGTTTTCGCGCGGCCCGGCCGCAGGTCCCGTGACCGTGCGCGGCGTGCGGATCGGCGTACCGATCTGCGAGGACATCTGGCTGGAGGAGTCCGAGGATTACGAGAACGTGGTCGAGACGCTGGCCGAGACCGGCGCCGAGATCATCCTGGTGCCGAACGGCTCGCCCTATGCCCGCGACAAGAGCGACGTGCGCCTCTCGGTCGCCGTGGCGCGTGTCACCGAGAGCGGCCTGCCGCTGGTCTATCTCAACCAGGTTTGCGGCCAGGACGAGCTGGTGTTCGACGGCGCGTCCTTTGCGCTCAACGGCGATCTCTCGCTCGCGGCGCAATTGCCGGCGTTCGAAGAGAGCGTCACCACATTGGGCTTCACCAGGAACGGCGACGACTGGCGCTGCGCCGGGCCGATCGCCGCGCAGCCCGAGGGCGACCGCGCCGACTATGCGGCCTGCGTGCTGGGCTTGCGCGACTACGTCGCCAAGAACGGCTTTCCCGGCGTGCTGCTCGGCATCTCCGGCGGCATCGACTCCGCTCTCTGCGCGGCGATCGCGGTCGATGCGCTCGGTGCCGACCAGGTGCATGGCGTGATGCTGCCTTATCGCTACACCGCGGCGAGCTCGATCGCGGACGCGGGCGAGCTCGCCGGGCATCTCGGAATCCGCTACGAGGTGCTGCCGATCGCTGAAGCCGTGACCGGCTTCGAGACCATCCTGTCCGGCATCTTCAAGAATCTGCCGCCCGATATCACCGAGGAAAACCTGCAGGCCCGCACCCGCGGCACGCTGCTGATGGCGATCTCCAACAAGACCGGGCTGATGGTGGTGACGACCGGCAACAAGTCGGAAATGTCGGTCGGCTACGCCACGCTCTATGGCGACATGAACGGCGGCTTCAATCCGATCAAGGATATCTACAAGACGCAGGTGTTTCGGCTGGCCGCGCTGCGCAACCACTGGAAGCCCGACGGCGCGCTCGGGCCTGCGGGCGAGGTGATTCCTCCCGATATCATCACGCGCCCGCCGACGGCGGAGCTGCGCGAGAACCAGACCGACCAGGACTCGCTGCCGCCTTATGACGTGCTCGACGCCATCCTGGAGCGTCTGATCGAGCGCGAGGAGCCGCTCGACAAGATCATCGCCGCCGGCTTCGACCGCGAGACGGTCACCCGCATCGATCATCTGCTCAACGTCGCCGAATACAAGCGCCGCCAGGCCGCACCGGGCGTGAAGGTGACGGCCAGGAATTTCGGCCGCGACCGCCGCTATCCCATCACCAACCGCTTTCGCGATAAGGGCGAGCCGTCGCCTGCGGCGGACGAGACGCTGGTCTCGCGCGGCAGCAAGGCGTCGATCGACGCGTTCGAGGGCTGATGCGAGCCGCGCGGCGATGGCGCCCCACCCCTGTCATCATCCGCGAAGGCGGATGATCCAGTACTCCGTGGCGGGCATTGTAGGAACCGACTGCTGACACGGGTTACTGGATGCCCCGCCTTCGCGGGGCATGACGGTGCAAATCAGCTTGCCGCTACGACGGGGTTGCGAAAAACATCACCCGAAGCAAGTGGGTGTATTCGGATTCGAGCACCATGATGGTCACAAACACCATTACCGCGATCGGCGGCAGCAGGATGGCATAGGTGAGGGCCAGCCGCTCCCAGGCCATGTGCATGAAGACGGCGACGATCAGGCCGGCCTTCAACACCATGAACAGCAGGATCAGCGACCACCTGAGGTAGCCGTGTAGGCCAAAGTAGTCGACAAGGTAGGAGCATGTGCTGAGGACGAACAGCCAGCCCCAGACCACGAGGTAGAGCTTGATCGGGTGCTGTTGCCCTTTGGCGTGCACGGCTGCTGTTGCGACTGCGCCGTGCGCCGGAGCGTGGAGCTGGCCTTCCATGTGTACCGCCGCGTTTGTCATGCGCCGACCTCACCAAAGATAGAACAATGCAAAGATGAACACCCACACGAGATCGACGAAGTGCCAGTACAGGCCCATGATCTCGACGATCTCGTAATAGCCCTTGCGGCTTGTGAAGAAGCCGCGCCTCTCGACGTCGAAGTCGCCCCGCCAGACCTTTCGCGCGATCGCGATCAGGAAGATCACGCCGATCGTCACGTGGGTGCCGTGGAAACCCGTGATCATGAAAAAGCTTGAGCCAAACTGCGCCGCGCCCCATGGATTGCCCCAGGGTCGAACGCCCTCCATGATCAGCTTGGTCCATTCGAACGCCTGCATTCCGACGAAGGTTGCGCCGAAGGCCGCCGTGACTAGCATCAGGATTGCGGTTCTCACGCGATCGCGGCGGTAGCCGAAATTGACGGCCATCGCCATTGTTCCGCTGCTGCTGATCAGGACGAAGGTCATGATGGCGATCAGGATCAGGGGGATGTGGTTGCCCCCGATATTGAGGGCGAAGACTTCGCTGGGATTCGGCCACGGCACGGTCGTGGACATGCGCGCCGTCATGTAGGAGAGCAGGAAGCAACTGAAGATGAAGGTGTCGCTGAGGAGGAAGATCCACATCATGGCCTTGCCCCAGGACACGTTCTTGAAGGCGCGCTGATCGGACGCCCAGTCGGCGGCGATGCCGCGCCAGCCTTCAAGCCGCGCAGGCGATTGGCCCGAATGTGTCAGCACGGTTTCAGCCATCTGGTCTCGCCTCCCTAGCTCAGCAATTGACGGCAGATGTTGACGAAATCGTCGGTCCAGCCCGTGAGAAGCCCGAGCAGGACAAGCCAGACCAACAGCAGGAAGTGCCAGTAGATGGCGCACAGCTCCACGCTCAAGCGCATGTCGGCGATCTCGGTGCCGCGCCACACCTTGGCCGAGGTTCGCCCGAGGGCCACCAGGCCGCCCGTCAGATGCAGCCCGTGCACCGCAGTCAACAGGTAGAAGAAGGAATTGGCCGGATTGGATGCCATGAAATATCCGGCAGCCCCGAGCCGTTGCCAGGCCAGGAGCTGACCGGCGAGGAAGATCACGGCAGATGCTCCGCCGGCGAGCAGACCGATCTTGACGCTCTCGGTATCGTGTCGCCCAGCAGCCACGTACGACCATTGCAGCGCGACACTGCTCAGGACCAGGACGCCCGTGTTGACCCACAGCAGCCGCGGGACCGGCAGCGGCCGCCAGTCCACCACGCTCATGCGCATCGAGTAGGCGCTGATGAAGAGGACGAACAGTGTGCTCGCGACAGCGAGAAACACGCCAAGTCCGACCTTCGCTGCCGGCCAGGTCATGCTATCGCCGCCGGGGAAGTCACCGACCGAGCCTTCCTCCAGCCAGGGCTTGGCCATCAGCCGCTGCTGCGACAGCCACCATCCGGCGATCACCGCAAGCACAGCCAGGAACAGGATGATGGCGCTCACGAAGCAGCTCCCTGAACGAGCTGCGTCGCGCGTGGCGGCTGGTTCTGCGGAATGAAGTCCTCCGCAGCACCGGGCACACTGTAGTCATAGGCCCAGCGGTACACGACCGGGAGCTCCTTGCCCCAGTTGCCGTGCCCTGGGGGCGTCTCCGGCGTCTGCCACTCCAGCGTCGTCGCCCGCCACGGATTGCCGCCTGAGGCCTCACCCTTGAACAGGCTCCAGGCAAGATTGAACAGGAACACCATCTGGCTGAAGCCGACGGTCAAGGCCACCACGGAGATGAAGGCGTTCAGTGTATGGGCCGAGGACGGGATGAACGCCGTGTCGCCGAGTTCGAAATACCGGCGCGGAACCCCGAGCAGTCCAAGATAGTGCATGGGGAAGAAGATCAGGTAGGCGCCGAGGAAGGTGACCCAGAAGTGAAACTTGCCCAGGACGTCGTTCAGCATCCGTCCCGTGACCTTGGGGTACCAATGATAGATCGCGCCGAGCACGACCATGATCGGTGCCACGCCCATCACCATGTGGAAATGCGCGACCACGAACATCGTATCCGAGAGGGGCACGTCCACGACGACGTTGCCGAGGAAGAGGCCGGTGAGGCCGCCATTCACGAAGGTGATGATGAAGCCGAGGGCGAACAGCATCGGCACCCTGAGATGAATGTCGCCGCGCCACAGCGTCAGCACCCAGTTGTAGACCTTGATCGCAGTGGGGATTGCGATGATGAGCGTCGTGGTGGCGAAGAAGTACCCGAATTGCGGGAACATGCCGCTCACATACATGTGGTGCGCCCACACGACGAAGCTGAGCGCACCAATCCCCACGATGGCCCAGACCATCATGCGATAACCGAAGATGTTCTTGCGCGCATGCGTGCTGATCAGATCGGAGACGATGCCGAAGGCGGGCAGGGCGACGATGTAGACCTCGGGGTGGCCGAAGAACCAGAACAGGTGCTGGAAGAGCAGCGGGCTGCCGCCGCCATATTTCGAAAGCGTGCCCATCTCGACGAGGGAGGGCATGAAGAAGCTGGTTCCCAGGAGACGGTCGAGCAGCAGCATGACCGAGGCAACGAAGAGTGCAGGGAATGCCAGCAACGCCATGACGGTCGCCGTGAAAATGCCCCACACCGTCAGGGGCAGGCGCATCAACGTCATGCCGCGGGTGCGCGCCTGCAGCACCGTGACCACGTAATTCAAGCCGCCCATCGTGAAGCCGATGATGAACAGGATCAGGGACGACATCATGAGAATGATGCCCCAATCCTGCCCGGGCGTTCCGGAGAGGATGGCTTGCGGCGGGTATAGCGTCCAGCCGGCGCCGGTGGGGCCGCCGGGCACGAAGAATGTCGAGGCCAGCACCAGGACCGCGAGCAGGTAGACCCAGTAGCTCAGCATGTTCACGTAGGGGAAGACCATGTCCCGGGCGCCGACCATCAGCGGGATCAGGTAGTTGCCGAAGCCGCCGAGGAACAATGCGGTGAGCAGATAGATCACCATGATCATGCCGTGCATGGTGATGAACTGGAGGTACTGGTTGGCATCGATGAAAGAGAAGGTGCCGGGGAATCCCAGTTGCAGTCGCATCAGCCACGACAGCACCAGGGCCACCAGCCCGATGGCCGAGGCCGTCAGCGAATACTGAATGGCGATCACCTTGGCGTCCTGCGAGAAGACATACCGTGTCCACCAGCTCCTTGGATGATAGAGCTCGACTTCAGGTACTTCGGCAGGCGGGATGCCTGCGATCCCTTCATATGGAATATCGACCATAGAAACCTCCTCGGTCGTTTCCATCGGGGGTGAGGCATTGGCCTCGTGCACCCGATCTTCGCAGCGGCAGCCTGCTACTTGCCACCGGATTGGTACGTCGCCTTCACGACAGCTCTTGCCGGCGACAATTCGGCAAACGTCTTTTGTTGCTCAAGCCAAGCGTGATATTCACGCTCTTCGTCGACGATGACCTTGGCCCGCATCTGATAATGAGCAGCGCCACAGAGCTCCGCACATAGAACATCGAACGTTCCGGTTCGGATCGGCGTTATCCAGAAGTAGGTCACCATGCCAGGGACCATGTCCATCTTGGCGCGGAATTCGGGCACGTAGAAATCGTGCAGGACATCAACCGAGCGGAGGAGAACCTTGACCGGCTTTCCCATTTGAAGGTGCAGGTCGCCGTTCTCGATCACGACGTCGTCCTGCGCGTGCGGGTCGTCACGATTGAGTCCCATCGGATTGTCGGAAGCGATGTTGCGGACATCGGATGTGCCCAACCGCCCATCCTTGCCTGGAAGGCGGAAGCTCCATTGCCATTGCTGGCCCATGACCTCGACTTCGGTGGCATCCGCAGGCACCGTCACGAACTGGTGCCAGACCACGAGACCAGGCGCCAGCATGGCCGCGACTCCGACGCCGGTCCCGACGCTCAGCCACCATTCGAGCTTTTTGTTTTCCGGATTGTAGTCGGCCCGTCTTCCCTCTTTGTGGTGAAAGCGGAAGACGCAATAGGCCATGAAGGCGATGACCGCGACGAAAACGAATCCCGTGATCCAGAACGTGATGCTGATGGTGTGGTCGATATAGGCCCAGTTCGTGGCGATCGGCGTCCACCACCACGGGCTGTAGAGGTGAAACAGCACCGAGCCGATCGCGACCAGAAGCAGTATCAGTGCGACAGCCATCCTGATCCATCCTTGCCATCGAAGGCTACGGATACGAATCCAGGGCGGAGCTCACGTCTGTCGCGATGGCGGACTTTCTCTACGCGGACATCTATGCTGACATATGCGCCATCACCGCGCCTCTTGCCTCGCCCATTCAACCAGTCGCGATATTCAAGAGGAAGACCGCGACCGCTGGGGGCGTCCAGGCATTTAAAATGATCCCCCGCGAACCCGGCGTCAATAGCATGTCAACACGCTTACGCGGCGTGGGCGATCGATGTTGCCGTGCGAGCTGGCGAGCCTCGGTCGCATTCTCGATGTGATGCATCGCACAAAATATGCGACGCACAATTCACCCAGCCGGGAGCGCTGGTCATTCCAGATCGCGCGCGCTAAGCTCGGGGCGCAGGTCGCGACGGGTTTCGTCCGGCTAAGCTCCTTCCTCGTTGAGCCTGGAACTGCCGTACTCGGCTCGATCGCGTCTCCCGCACATAAGGGCGGATACGCGCGGCCGGAAAGCGCGCCGTTTGCCGCCGCGACTTTCAGCAGAGGAGGGCGTGTCCATGGCCACTCTTTATCCCGACAACATCATAAAGCGGCACCTGTTCGGCGAAGCGGCCTCCTACCCCATTCGCAAGATCAGCTTGTCCGACCTGACCGAGGCCCTACGCCTGGGTTGGGAGGATTTCCAGGCGATGCCGAGCCACGCGATCGTCGTGTGCGTGATTTATCCCGTTCTCGGTCTCGTCCTGTTCAGGATGGTTCTCGGCTATTCGGTGCTGCCGCTCCTGTTTCCGCTGGCTGCCGGCTTTGCCTTGATCGGCCCTTTTGCCGCGATCGGTCTCTATGAACTCAGCCGGCGTCGCGAGCGCGGCGAGGAGGTCGATGCATGGGATGCGATCAAGGTGCTGCGCGCACCGTCGTTCGGCGCCATGGTCGAGCTCGGCGTGCTCCTGCTGGTCCTGTTCGGGGCCTGGATCGGTGTCGCGAACGCAATCTATGTCACGATCTTCGGTCACGCGGCGGCCGCAAGCATTCCCGACTTCGCAACGCGGGTGCTGACGACACCGGAAGGCTGGTCGCTCGTCATCGTCGGTTGCGGTTGTGGCTTCCTGTTTGCGGTTGTGGCCTTGTGCGTCAGCGTCGTGTCGTTTCCGTTGATGCTCGACCGGCATGCGACTGCGATCGACGCGATCCGCACGTCGCTCCGAGCGGTGGCCGCGAATCCGGTTGCGATGGCCGGATGGGGCCTCATCGTCGCGGCGCTGCTCGTGATCGGCTCGCTGCCGTTCTTCGTCGGTCTCGCTGTCGTCCTGCCGGTGCTCGGTCATGCCACCTGGCACCTCTATCGGCGGGTGGTCGAGCCGAATCCGAATCCACCGGACGAGCCGCCGCCGCCCCCGAAGGGAAAGCGCTACGCAGCGGACTTTCCGGCCAATCTCTTCCCGTGGAGCCGCGAGGGTAAGCAGTAACAGCGAAGACGGCCGCACCTGGCGGCCGCCTTCGCGGGGCATGACGGGTTAGAGCCTACTTCTGCTGCTGCGGCAGGAACGTCGGACCGACCGAGCGGATCGGCTTGTTCTCCGACGAATTGGTGGCCGTGCCGGTATCCGCAGGCGCGGCCGCAGCCGGTGTACTGGCCGTCGTCGGCGCGGGAGCCGCGCCCTTCTTGGCAGTCGCGGGCGTGCCCTTGTTGAGCCGCTGCTGCTGCATCTTCTTGGCGCTCTCCTCGGTGACGATGATGTCACCCTGCTGCTCGGCCGCCGCCTTGTCGTCGGCGGATTTCAGCGCGTCGGCCCAGGTCTGGCCTGCGGCCTTGCAGGAGCAGGACGGGTTGAACTCGCTGCGGAATTTGAACGCGGTCGGCAGCGCCGTGTAGGGCTGGCCGCTGGTGGAGACCGCGGAGTTCATGTCCTCGCCGGGATTGCGATGGGTGTAGAGCACGGCTTCCGCGGCCGGGCACAGCGCCTTGCAGGTCTTCTCGTCGTCGGGGAAGCGCGCCGGCACGGTGGCAAACGAGACCGGGAAATAGGCGCCGTCGCAGGTGCGCACGCACACGGTGCGGTAGGTGCCGGATTGCGGTCCGAGATCGGAGGGCGGCACGCCTTGCGGATTGTTGGGGTTGTTGCCGCCGCCGCCGAACAGATTGTTCAGGAAGTTGCCGCCGCCTTGCGATTGCGCGGCGTTGGCATATTGCGGGCCGCAATTGTTCTGCGCCAGCGCCGCCAGCACCGAGCGGCGCTGGTTGTCGCGCTCCGGGCTGAAGCCGCCGGGGCCGCCACCGCGCAGGCGTTCGAGATTGCCGGTGATCTGGTCCAGATTGGCGCGCATCTGCTGGATCTGGGTGTTGACCGGGCCGCATTGCGCCGACTGGCCGTTGAACAGCGAGAAGAAGCCGGAGGAATCGCAGCCCATGCGCTTGGCCTGCATGGTGACGCGGTCGAGCTCGGCCTGCTGCTTGGCTTGGGAATCCTGATAGCGGCGGATCTGGTCTTCGCGCGCGGGGTCGCCACCGCCGCCGCCACGATCGAGCGCGGCGAGCTGGCCTTCCAGCCGCACGCACATCGGATTTGGTCCAAGCCCGTTCTGGCCGGGCTGAGGCGGCGGGCCGGGCGGGCCGGCTTGCGCGAAAGCACCGTTGGCGAGCACGACCGTGCTCAGAAGCACGGTGCAGGCAAGGATGGAGCGGGCACGGGAGAGAGACAAAAATTCAGGCATATCCGCCATTCTAGCGAGGTCACGGCCCGGCGTGATTTTGGGGGCCGACGCGCGCCCTCCAATAGCCGCTTCCTGCGGCATCGTCACGTCGTTTCAGGGGCCGAAAACTGGTCCTAAGGTCCCCCAGCTCCGAGGGAATTCAGCGCTGGCAGGTGATTGCGACATATTCGTCGCAATGGCCATGGGAGCAGTTTGCGCCAGTTTTGGGGACAGAGCCGGTAATTTCGTCGGGATCGACCCGGCGGTAGGCCGAGGCCAGGGCAAAATCGCGTGACTGGCAATAGGTGCGCGCGACCTGTGCGCCGCATTTCTCACCCTTGGCGAGGCACTGGTCGACACCGTAGCCGTCCGCCTGGTTGGCGATGATGAAGACGCGGGTCTCGGCGACCGCGCTGGATGCCGCGATGATGGAGGCACAAGAGACGAGCGCGAGCAGGGATCGCATGGGTGCACCGGGGCTTTAGGGAACCGCCGGGTTCCAAGTAAACTCAAAAGGTTAAGGATGATGAACCATCAAGGCGGGGCGGCCGCGCTTTGCGGAGATAAAACGGCGTTTTCGCGGCTCTCTTGACGCGGGGGCGCCTGATAGCCCATATGTGGCCGCATGTACGGTCTCCTCGCCATTTGTGGCATTTGCCGCGAGATTACGAGCTAGCGATTCGCTGGCTGGAGCCGTCTTTTCTCAAAAACATTGAGAGCCTCGGACGCCCGGCCAACAGCCGACGGGTATCCATATGGAATTGCGCCTTTACGATACGCTGAGCCGGGACAAGCGCACCTTCGTGCCGCTCGATGCGAAGAACGTCCGCATGTATGTCTGCGGACCGACCGTCTACGACTTCGCCCATATCGGCAATGCGCGGCCGGTGATCGTGTTCGACGTGCTGTTTCGGCTGCTGCGCCATCTCTATGGCGAGGCGCACGTGACGTATGTCCGCAACATCACCGACGTCGACGACAAGATCAACGACCGCGCCGCGCGCGATTTTCCGGGGCTCCCGCTGAACGAGGCCATCCGGAAAGTCACTGAACAGACCGGCAAGCAGTTTCACGCCGACGTCGACGCGCTCGGGGCGCTTCGGCCGACTGTCGAGCCGCGCGCGACCGAGCATATCGGCGAGATGCGCGAGATCATCGAAAGGCTCGTCAAGGGTGGCTTTGCCTATGCTGCCGAGGACCATGTGCTGTTCTCGCCGCAGGCGATGAACGCGGCCAATTCCGGGTTGCCGCGCTATGGCGCGCTGTCCAATCGCTCGTTGGACGAGATGATCGCCGGCGCCCGCGTCGACGTCGCGCCCTACAAGAAGGACAACACCGACTTTGTACTGTGGAAGCCGTCCAAGCCGGGCGAGCCGTCATGGCCGTCGCCGGCCGGCATCGCTGCGCAGGGTCGCCCGGGCTGGCATATCGAATGCTCGGCCATGGCCTGGAAGCATCTCGGCGAATATTTCGACATCCACGGTGGCGGTATCGACCTCGTGTTTCCGCATCACGAGAACGAGGTCGCGCAGACCTGCTGCGCCTTCCACCAGGAGCGCATGGCGAACTACTGGATGCACAACGGCTTCCTCCAGGTCGAGAGCGAGAAGATGTCGAAGTCGCTCGGCAACTTCATCACGATCCACGAGTTGCTCAAGGATTGGCCGGGGGAGGTGCTGCGCCTGAACATGCTGAAGACGCATTACCGCTCGCCGATCGACTGGACCCTGAAGTCGCTGGAGGAGAGCGCCCGGACGCTCGACGACTGGTATCGGGTCGCGGCCGACGCCGAGCCCGGCCTGCCGGCCGCGTCCGTGGTCGAGCCGCTGCTCGACGACCTCAACACGCCGCTGGCGATCGCGGCGCTGCACGGTCTGCGTGGCAGCGACGTGAGCGCGTTGGCGGGCTCGTTGCGCCTGCTCGGCTTCCTTTCCGAAAGCGCCGCGCAGTGGGAAGGGCGCAAGCAACAGGCCAGCGGGGTCGATGCCAAGGAAGTCGAGCGCCTGATCTCGGAGCGGACGGCCGCCCGTAGCCGCAAGGACTTCAAAGAGTCCGACCGCATTCGCGATCTGCTCGCCGCGATGGGCGTTGCGATCAAGGACTCCAAGGACGGGACGACGTGGGAGGTCGCGCGATGAAGCGGCCCGACACGCCTTTCCCAAGGCACTGGCTCTATTACATCGCGCTGAAGATCCTGCTGCTCGCGGCCGCCGTGGCGCTGGCGTTGAAACTCTATGGGATGTGGTGAAGACGATGGGACAGACTTTGCCAAAACCCGGCTTGCGGCCGTTCCTGCCTGATGACGTGCCGGTCCTCGCCGCGATCTTCACGGCAAGCATCGAGGAGCTGACCGGCGAAGACTACAACGAGGCGCAGCAGCAGGCCTGGATGGAGGCGGCGGAAAGCGAAGAGTTCGGCAAGCGGCTCGCGGCCGATCTGACGCTGGTCTCCACGCTGGAGGGCTCGCCCGTCGGCTTCGCCTCGCTGCGCGGGGCCGATCACATCCATATGCTCTATGTGCATCCCGCCGTGACCGGTCAGGGCATCGCGACCATGCTGGTGGACGCGCTGGAAAAGCTCGCCGGCGGCCGTGGCGCGACCAGCCTGTCGGTCGATGCCAGCGACACCGCGCAAAACTTCTTCGCCAAGCGCGGCTATGTCGCCATGCAGCGCAACAGCATCACCATCAACGACGAGTGGCTCGCCAACACCACGATGAAGAAGACGCTCGGAGCCGCACAATGAGCAAGGAGCGCCTTTACCTGTTCGACACCACGCTGCGCGACGGCGCGCAGACCAACGGCGTCGATTTCACCCTGACCGACAAGCAGGTCATCGCGGCGATGCTCGACGATCTCGGCATCGACTATGTCGAGGGCGGCTATCCCGGCGCCAATCCGACCGACACCGAGTTCTTCGGCACCAAGCCCAAACTGAAGCATGCGCGCTTCACCGCCTTCGGCATGACGCGCCGGGCAGGGCGCTCGGTCTCCAACGATCCCGGCGTGGCCGGGCTCCTTGAAGCGAAGGCCGATGCGATCTGCTTCGTGGCGAAGTCCTCGGCCTATCAGGTGCGCGTCGCGCTGGAGACGACGAAGGAAGAAAATCTGGCGTCGATCCGCGACAGCGTCGCGGCGGCGAAGGCCGCGGGCCGCGAGGTCATGCTCGACTGCGAGCACTTCTTCGACGGCTACAAGGAGGATTCAAACTTCGCGCTCGCCTGCGCCAAGGCCGCCTATGAGGCCGGCGCGCGCTGGGTGGTGCTGTGCGACACCAATGGCGGCACCATGCCGAACGAGATCGAAGCGATCGTCGCCGAGGTGACGAAGCACATCCCGGGCGACCATGTCGGCATCCACGCCCATAACGACACCGAGCAGGCGGTGGCGAATTCGCTGGCCGCGGTGCGGGCCGGGGCGCGGCAGATCCAGGGCACCTTGAACGGCCTTGGCGAGCGCTGCGGCAACGCCAATCTGTGCTCGCTGATCCCGACGCTGAAGCTCAAGAAGGAGTTTTCCGACGCCTTCGAGATCAGCGTCACGCCCGAAAAGCTCGCAACTCTCGTCAAGGTTTCGCGCACGCTCGACGACATGCTCAACCGCGTGCCGAACCGGCATGCGGCCTATGTCGGCGAGAGCGCCTTCGTCACCAAGACCGGCATTCATGCTTCCGCCGTGCTGAAGGACCCGCAGACCTACGAGCATGTGCTGCCGGAATTGGTCGGCAATCATCGCAAGGTGCTGGTGTCAGACCAGGCCGGACGCTCCAACGTCATCGCCGAGCTCGACCGGGCCGGCATTGCCTACGAGAAGAGCGATCCCAAGCTGACGCGGCTGGTCGAGGAATTGAAGGAGCGTGAGGCTGCCGGCTACGCCTATGAATCCGCCAACGCCTCGTTCGATCTGCTGGCGCGGCGGACGCTCGGCAAGGTGCCGCATTATTTCGAGGTCGAGCAGTTCGACGTCAATGTCGAGCAGCGCTACAATTCGCACGGCGAGCGCGTCACCGTCGCGCTTGCAGTGGTCAAGGTCGACGTCGCCGGCGAGCGTTTGATCTCGGCCGCCGAAGGCAACGGCCCCGTCAACGCGCTCGACGTCGCGCTGCGCAAGGATCTCGGCAAGTACCAGAAGTACATCGAGGGCCTAACGCTGATCGACTACCGCGTCCGTATCCTCAACGGCGGCACCGGCGCGGTCACGCGCGTGCTGATCGAGAGCGAGGACGAGAACGGCGATCGCTGGACCACGGTCGGCGTGTCCCCGAACATCATCGACGCCTCGTTCCAGGCACTGATGGACTCGGTGATCTACAAGCTGGTGAAGTCGGGGGCGCCGGCGTAAGACCCGCAACGGCTGTCATACCCCGCGCAGGCGGGGTATCCAGTACGCTGCGGCTTCTCGGCAGCTCTCTGGCGTCTCGGAATACTGGATCGCCCGGTCGAGCCGGGCGATGACAGCGGACGTGAGGAGGGGCCAAGCATGATCGACCACATCTCCGTCGGCGTCACCGATCTCGATCGCTCCGCAAAATTCTACGAGACCACGCTCGCCGCGCTCGGCCTCACGCGCCTCGTCGCGCGGCCGCGGACGATCGGCTTCGGCAAGGCCTATCCCGAGTTCTGGATCAATCTGCGCGAGGGTATGCCGCACGTCCCACCGGAGAGCGGCGTGCACATCTGCCTGCGGGCGAAGACGACGGCCGAGGTCGATGCGTTTCACGCCGCGGCGCTGTCCGCCGGCGGTGCGTCCGACGGCGCGCCAGGCATCCGTCCGCATGACCGCGTGCGCTACTACGCGGCCTTCGTGACCGATCCCGATGGCAACCGGATCGAGGCGGTGACGTTTCCGGCGGAGTAAGGCGCTAGAGCTTGCGCGCCACTTCCGGGGCGAGCTGCGTTTCAGATTCGGCGATCTGTGCCGCTGCCGCTTTCAGCTTCGGCAGAATATCCTCGACGCGATCGGCCTTGAGGATGTCGACCGAAAGGCCGGCGCGGATGAACTCGGTCTGGCGCATGTGCGACAGCAGCGAGAACAGCGGCTCCCAGAAATTGTCGATGTTGGCTAGCAGCACCGGCTTGGCGTGACGGCCGAGCTGTTTCCAGGTCAGCTGCTCCACCAGCTCTTCGAGCGTGCCAACGCCGCCCGGCAGCGCCACGAAGGCGTCGGAGCGCTCGAACATCAGCCGCTTGCGCTCGTGCATGTCGGGGGTGACGATCATCTCCTGCACGCGGGTCAGCGCGTTCTCGCGCTTCCGGAGGAATTCAGGAATGATGCCGGTGACGGTGCCGCCGTGATCGAGCACGGAGGTCGCGACCGAGCCCATCAGGCCGAGCGAGCCGCCGCCATAGACCAGGCGGACGTTGTTCTCGGCGAGAGCCTTGCCGAACGCCTTGGCGCCTTCGGTGAAGCTGGGATTGGTTCCTGGGCCGGAGCCGCAATAGACGCAGACAGTTTTGATCGTGCTCATTGGTGCCATGATGCATTGCAGCGCAGGGGCGTCAAGCCCAATCGGTGATTCGGATCACCCGGAAATCTACCGGTAAATGGCGACAAACAATCAAAGATTCGCCATCTGGCGGGGTGCGCTGGCATCGGGAAGGCTCTATATGACGGGCGAAAACCGCAAATCGTAACGCTGCCCGCACCCGGTGGGCTTTCAGGCTTCTTGATGGACCAACCTCAATCGTTCGACGGCGCAGACGTTCCCGTTCCTCCCGCAGGGGGATCGCTGGAGCGGGCCACGCTGATGGGCACGCTGGCGCATCTGTGGCCCTATATCTGGCCGGGCGACCGTTTCGACCTGAAGATGCGGGTGGTCTGGTCGATGGTGCTGCTGCTCGCCGCCAAGCTGATCACGCTGACCGTGCCGTTCAGCTTCAAATGGGCGACGGATGCGCTGACCGGCGCCAACACCGCACCGGTCGCGGCCGACAACTGGCACCTCTGGGTGATCGCCTCGCCATTGCTGCTGACCGCAAGCTATGGCGTGACGCGCATCCTGATGGCGGTGCTGACGCAATGGCGCGACGGCATCTTCGCCCGCGTCGCCATGCATGCGGTGCGCAAGCTCGCCACCATCACCTTCATCCACATGCACGAGCTGTCGCTGCGCTTTCACCTCGAGCGCAAGACCGGCGGCCTGACGCGCGTGCTCGAGCGCGGCCGCGAGGGTATCGAGGTCATCGTGCGCATGGTGATCCTGCAGCTGATCCCGACCATCGTCGAGGTCACGCTGCTGCTGGCGGTGCTGCTGTGGCAGTTCGACTGGCGCTACGTGGTCGCGACGCTGATCACGGTCGCGGTCTACATGTACTACACCTACATCGCGACCGAGTGGCGGATCGGGATCCGCCGCAAGATGAACGATTCCGACACCGAGGCGAACACCAAGGCGATCGACTCGCTGCTCAACTACGAGACGGTGAAATATTTCAGCGCCGAGGCGCGCGAGGCGCAGCGCTACGACCGCTCGGTCGCGCGCTACGAGGAGTCGAGCGTCCAGGCCTATACCTCGCTCGCGGTGCTCAACACCGGCCAGGCCGTGATCTTCACGCTCGGGCTGACCGCGACCATGCTGATGTGCGCGATCGGCGTGCGCAACGGCACCAACACGGTCGGCGATTTCGTGCTGGTCAATGCCATGATGATCCAGCTCTACCAGCCGCTGAATTTCATGGGCATGGTCTATCGCGAGATCAAGCAGGCGATCATCGACATCGAGAAGATGTTCAACGTGCTGGGCCGCGAGGCCGAGATCAAGGACGTGCCCGACGCGAAGCCGCTGGTGGTCTCGGCCGGCAATATGCGTTTCGAGGACGTGCGCTTTGCCTATGAGCCGACGCGGCCGATCCTCAAGGGCATCAGCTTCGAGGTGCCCGCCGGCAAGACGGTCGCGATCGTCGGCCCGTCCGGTGCGGGCAAGTCGACCATCTCGCGTCTGTTGTTCCGTCTCTACGACGTCTCCGGCGGCAAGATCCTGATCGACGGCCAGGACATCCGCGAGGTCACGCAGGCCAGTTTGCGCGCCTCGATCGGCATGGTGCCGCAGGATACGGTGCTGTTCAACGATACCATCCGCTACAACATCCGCTACGGCCGCTGGGATGCCGATGATGCCGAGGTCGAAGAGGCGGCGCGGCTGGCGCAGATCGATCATTTCATCCGCATGGCGCCGATGGGCTACGAGACCCAGGTCGGCGAGCGCGGCCTGAAGCTCTCGGGCGGCGAGAAGCAGCGCGTCGCCATCGCGCGCACCGTGCTCAAGGCGCCGCCGATCCTGGTGCTGGACGAGGCGACCTCGGCGCTCGACACCCACACCGAGCACGAGATCCAGGGCGCGCTCGACCGCGTGTCGAAGAACCGCACCTCGCTGGTGATCGCGCACCGGCTGTCCACCATCGTCGGCGCCGACGAGATCATCGTGCTGGACCAGGGCCGGATCGCCGAGCGGGGCACCCACGCCAAGCTGCTCGTGCAGGGCGGCCTTTACGCCAGCATGTGGAACAGGCAGCGTGAAGCCGAGGCGGCTCGGGAGAAACTGGCCAAGATGGCCGACAGCAGCGAGGCGCCCAACCGGGAGCCGCCGCCGGTCGACGACGCCCTCGCGACATCAGCGGCCGCGGAGTGACCTTGTCTCCGGTCCCAACTCTGGCCTAAACAACTCCACCGCGCGGGGGCGACCCGGCGCCATCAACTCCCAGGCGGCAGATAGCGATGTCCATCCTCGATTCGATCCAGCGTCAGATCCCGCCGATCCACAAGGAGGGCTATCCCTTCATTGGCGGCTTTGCGCTGGCAAGCCTGATCCTGTTCTGGTTGTGGTCGCCGCTCGGGTGGATCGGCACGATCCTGACCGTGTGGTGCGCGCTGTTTTTCCGCGACCCCGTGCGCGTGACGCCGGTGCGCGAGGGGCTCGTGGTGTCGCCGGCCGACGGCCGCGTCTCGATGATCACCATGGCGCTGCCGCCAGCCGAGCTCGGGCTCGGCGACCGGCCGCTGCCGCGGATCTCGGTGTTCATGAGCGTGTTCAACTGCCACGTGAACCGCAGCCCGATCGCGGGCAGGGTGGATCGCATCGCCTACCGGCCGGGCCTGTTCATCAACGCCGAGCTCGACAAGGCGAGCGAGGACAATGAGCGCAACTCGCTCGTGATCACGACGCCGACGGCGCGGATCGGCGTGATCCAGATCGCGGGGCTCGTCGCCAAGCGCATCGTCTGCTTCGTCAGGGAAGGGCAGGCGATCGGGGCGGGCGAGCGGTTTGGCCTGATCCGCTTCGGCTCGCGCCTCGACGTCTACCTGCCGCTGGGTACCAAGGCGCTGGTGTCGGAAGGGCAGACCGCGATCGCCGGAGAGACGATTTTGGCCGATCTTGCCGGGGACGACCCAAGCCGCGCCTACCGCGCCAATTAACCAATAGTCGGTCCAAAGGGGCCTTCCGCCGCAATGGCGGAGGGGAACAGGGCTTGCTATATCTCGCATTGAGATAAGGACGAGCCATGACGCCCTACGACTTCAAGGATCCCGACGTCCGCCGCCGGCGGTTCCGCCCGATTCCGGTGCGGATGCTTGTGCCCAACGTCATCACGCTGCTGGCGATCTGCGCCGGCCTGACCTCGATCCGGCTGTCGATCGAGGGGCGGATGACGCTCGCGGTCTACGCCATCGTGTTCGCGGCCGCGCTCGACGGCATCGATGGTCGCGTCGCGCGCATGATCAAGGGCCAGTCCAAGTTCGGCGCCGAGCTCGACAGCCTCGCCGACTTCGTCAATTTCGGCGTCGCGCCCGGCCTGATGCTGTACTTCTGGCAGTTGCACGAGCTCGGCAATGCCGGCTGGATCGCCGCCATGGTGTTCGCGATCTCCGGGGGCTTGAGGCTCGCGCGCTTCAACGCCACCATGGACGATCCGAACAAACCGGCCTTCGCCGCCAATTTCTTCACCGGTGTGCCGGCGCCGGCCGGCGCGATCACGGTGCTGCTGCCGATCTACGTCGCGTTTCTCGATCTCGGCCGGCTGCCCGCAGCGGTGACGGCGGCCTATACGCTCTTGATCGCCTTCCTGATGGTGTCGCGCCTGCCGGTATTCTCCGGCAAGACCAAGCGCATGCGCGTGCCGCCCGAGCTGGTGCTGCCGGCGTTCGTCGCGGTGATCGTCTTCATCGCTATCCTGATCGCCTATCCCTGGCACGTGCTGTCGATCGGCACGGTGCTGTATCTGCTCGGTTTGCCGCTCGGCTACAAATCCTACCGCGACCAGGCGCGCGCGATGGCGGCCACCGCGCCGTCGGGAGGCGAGGTCCCGTCGCCGCCTTCGGCGCCGACGCTGGCCAATTTGTCGGAGCCGCCGCTCGACGACGACCGGCCCGGACGGCTGCACTAAAGCGCGATGAGATTTGGCTGAATCGTCATCGCGCTTTAGGTCGTTGTTTGAGCATGATCTTTTCGGAAAACCGCTGCGCACTTTTCCGGATCATGCACTGAGCGGTTTTCGCGGATATCTGCCATGAAGGCGGCCGAGTTGGGTTGAAGCCCGATCTCGGCTATATCGCCCTGTGCCGGCGGCACCGCGCCAACAGCGGCCGCCAATCTGGGAGAGAACGCCGTGACTGATACCGCGACCGGGCCGCTGCCCGCTGCCGTCCTCGAAGCGCTGGGCCGCTATGACACCCCGACGATCTGCAATGCCATGGAGATCGTGGCGCCCGAGCGCCGGTTGATCGGCTACACCACCAAGCAACTGGTCTGCCCATTTCCCGACCTGCCGCCGATCGTTGGCTATGCCCGCACGGTTGCGATCCGCTCGGTGCTGAAGTCCTCGCTGCCGGCCGAAGAGCAGTCCAGGCGCCGCATCGAATATTACGAATATGTCGGCACCGGCCACGGTCCGCGCATCTCGGTGATCCAGGACATTGACGGTCCCGACGTCGGCTACGGCGCGTTCTGGGGCGAGGTGCAGAGCAACGTGCACAAGGCGCTCGGCTGCCTCGGCGTCATCACCGACGGCTCGATCCGCGACATCCCGCAATGGGCCCCTGGCTTCCAGGCGCTGGCCGGCTCGATCGGCCCGTCGCATGCTTGGGTGCATGCGGAAAGTTTTGGTGGCGAGGTTCGCGTCGCCGGTATGACCGTGAAGTCCGACGATCTGATCCATGCCGACCAGCACGGCGCCATCGTGATCCCGCTCGACATCGCCGCAAAGCTTCCCGAGGCTGCCGAACTCTGTGGCCGCCGCGAGACGCCGATCCTGGAGATCGCGCGCAGCCCCGACTTCTCGCTGGAGAAGCTGAAGGCCGCGCTGAAGCGCTCGGCGGAGATTCACTAACGGGCGACCGAACGACTTAGGGCCGCGTTGCCGGCCGTGGGCCGCCCTGTTCCGTCAGAAACAGGGCGGCCTGATCCGGCTCGCCGAAGACTGCGGCGGCGCATCCGATCAGGGTGAAGCCGCCGGCGAGATCCCAGAGGGTGATGTTTTCGGCGTTATCTGGGACATGAATCAAGCGCGCTGCGATCACGGCAAAGCCCGCCTCGACAAACAGCAAGACGCTGAACGCCGGCAGGACGAGCCCTGGCTCGAGCAGGTGGAGCGCCAGTACCGCGGGCAGCGCGGTGAGAAGACCGAACAGCGTCAACATGGCAAAACGGCTCCTGCGATGGAGCATGCCGCCCGGCGATAGAATACTGCATGATCTCTCGTCGCGGATGTGGCGCAGGGCCGCAGTCGGAGGACGCACAATGAAGATGACTGGCAAAACCGTCCTGATCACCGGTTCGACGGACGGCGTCGGCCGTCACGTCGCGCGCCGGCTGGCCGAAGCAGGTGCGAGGGTCCTGATCCATGGCCGCGATGCCGTGCGCGCGAAAGCGCTGATCGACCAGATCGTGCAGGCGGGCCACGCTGCGCCGACATTCTACCAGGCCGACTTGTCGTCGATGTCAGGCACGCGAGAGCTCGCCGCGGCCGTTATCCGCGATCACCAGCGTCTCGATGTGTTCGTCAGCAACGCCGGCATCGGCTCGCAGAACGACGGACCGCAACGGCAGGTGAGTCCCGACGGCTACGAACTGCGCTTTGCGGTGAATTACCTCTCGGGCTTCCTGCTTGCGCACTTGCTGCTGCCGCTGTTGACGTCCGCAGCACCTTCGCGCGTCGTCAATGTTGCCTCCCTCGGTCAGCATCCGATCGATTTCGACGACGTCATGATCAGCAAGGGCTACAGCGGCTCGCGCGCCTACGCACAGAGCAAGCTCGCGCAGATCATGTTCACCATCGATTTCGCGGAGGAGTTGAAGCGCATGGGCATCACCGTCAACGCGCTGCATCCGGCGACCTACATGAACACCACGATGGTGCGTGCCGGCGGCATCACGCCGATCTCGACGGTGGAGCAGGGCGGTGCGGCGATCCTGCACCTCGTCGAAGGCGACGACGTCGCCGGCAAGAGCGGACTGTTCTTCAACGGCATGAACGAGACCCGCGCCAATCCGCAGGCCCACGATGCCGGCGCACGCAGGCTCCTGCGCGCACTCAGCCTCGAGCTGACCGGGCTTTCGTCCTGAGCCGCCGTCCTGGCGCCCCGCAATCATGGTTAGCGAAGTGTTGAGATTCCCGTCGGTCGCGGGCAAAGCCGGCGCCCTGTCAGCGCGCTGCGCCGGTCTGGCGCCCCGGCTCAACTTAACCTTTACGCGGCTTTAAGGGGGGCACTCTAGGGTTTCCGATGCGGTTCGGGGTTGGGCCGCGCCAGCGGCCAGGACGGCCGTTGTTGCGTTCGCGTTGGAGTGTCCCATGGATATCATGACGAGCGTCGGGCTCATTGCGGGCATCATCGTGATTACGGCGATGATCTTCATGGGCGGCGACCTCCACATGTTCATCTCCGAACATGCCATGATCATCATCTTCGGCGGCTCGGTCTCGGCCACCATGATCCGCTTTCCGCTCAGCGCGCTCCTGCACGGCCTTCCGCTCGGCGCCAAGTTCGCTTTCACCATGAGCCGCCTGTCGGCGCACGACCTCGTCGACGAGCTCGCCCGCATCGCCGAGATCGCCCGCAAGCAGGGCCCGGTCGGCCTCGAAAAGGTCGAGACCGACGAGCCGTTCCTGGCCAAGGGCATCCGCTACGTCGCCGACGGCTACGACCTCGACTTCATCCGCGACAATCTCGAGCGCGACCGCGACAACTTCCTCATGCACCTCGACGAAGGCAGCAAGATCTACCGCGCCATCGGCGATTGCGCCCCGGCCTTCGGCATGATCGGCACCCTGATCGGCATGGTGCAGATGTTCGCGAACATGACCGATCCCTCCAAGCTCGGCCCGTTCATGGCGACCGCGCTGCTCGCAACCCTGTACGGTGCGCTCGTCGCGAACCTGTTCTGTCTGCCGATCGCCGACAAGCTGCACGGCAAGCTGCTCGACGAGGAAACCAACCGCACGCTGATCATCGACGGCATCTTGATGATCCGCGACTCCAAGAGCCCGACGCTCGTGCGCGAAATGCTGCTGGCCTATCTGCCGGAGAAGCATCGTCACGCTGAGGGCGAGCCGGTGCCGGCGTAAAGCCGCCGCCCGGGATCTCGAGAGATGGCCAAGAAGAAGCGCGGCGATGCTCACGGTGGCGGTCACGGCTGGTTCGTGACCTTCGCCGACCTGATGGGCCTGATGATGAGCTTCTTCGTGATGCTCGTCGCGTTCTCGACGCAGGACGCCAACAAGCTGAAGATCGTCGCCGGCTCCATGCGCGACGCATTCGGCGTGCAGAGCGAAGCGCGCTACGCCGGTATCGTCGAGTCCGACGGCCTGCCGACCCGCCCGCGGCTGAAGAACGTCGACCACATCCAGCCCGAGGACGCCTCCAACACGCCGACGCCGGATCAGGAGGACCGCGACCGCACGTCGGGCGCGAAGATCAAGGTCGACCGCAACTTTGCGCTCGCCGCGGCCTCGCTGCGCCAGGCGTTGCAGGACATGCCGGAACTGACCGAGATGTCCAAGCACATCATGTTCGAGGAGACCAAGCAGGGGCTCAACCTGGAGATCGTCGATCAGGATGGCCGCTCGATGTTCGCCGACGGCTCCAAGGTGCCGTATGACCGCACCCGCCGCCTGATCGAGAGGCTCGCGATCCCGCTGAAGGCCACGCCGCTCCGTGTCTCCATCGCCGGCCACACCGCGGCCGGATTCGTGCCGACCCGCAGCGACTATGGCGCCTTCGACCTGTCGGCCGATCGCGCCAACGCCGTGCGTCAGATCCTCGAACGCGAGGGCCTGCCGCCGTCCCACATCTTCGCCGTCGCCGGCAAGGCGGACACCCAGCCGCTGTTTCCGGACGATCCCTCGCTCGCGGCCAACCGGCGGGTGACGATCACGCTGATGCGCGAGGATCCGCCGCTGCCGCCGAATTTGAAGCCGTAGAGCGTGTCGCGCGAAGCAGCCGCCGGCTTTGCGTGAAGAAAACGCATCGAACCCGGAATCTCGAGGCCCGCTCCGCTTCCCGCGGAGCGGACGGCTCCAGGCACTTGCGCTACCATCTTACCTGAGGCATGTCGTCGCGCTAACAACGATCGTTGCTGCGCCGTCACAGCATCCGCCCCGGCGGCTGCTATGGTGGTGTGCCGATTGACAGGCGCGCCGGAACGGTCAAAAGGCGCCGGATCAATTCTCGGGAAGAAGCGTTTCTCATCTCACATGACGGCGAGCATCACATCGACCGACGCTCAGGACGGGCCGGTCACCTCGGGTTTCTGGGGCCTGACGCTCGGAAGCATCGGTGTTGTCTTCGGCGATATCGGCACCTCGCCGCTGTACGCATTCCACGAGGCGGTCAGGGGCGCGGCCCATGGCGAGCCGGTCTCGCGGGTCATGGTGCTCGGCGTGCTCTCGCTGATTCTCTGGGCGCTCTTTATCGTCGTCACCGCCAAATACGTCCTGCTCCTGCTGCGCGCCGACAATAACGGGGAGGGCGGCACGCTCTCGCTGATGGCACTCGGCCAGCGCGCGCTCGGGCGGCGAAGCTGGTTTCTGATGGCGCTCGGCGTGGTCGGCGCCTCCATGTTCATCGGCGATTCCATGATCACGCCGGCCATCTCGGTGCTGTCGGCGGTCGAGGGTCTGAAGCTCGTGACCCCCGCCTTCGACCACTATGTCGTACCGCTCACCGTCATCATCCTGGTGTTGCTGTTCGCGGTCCAGAGCAAGGGGACGGCGCTGGTGGCCTCGGCCTTCGGGCCGGTGATGGTGATCTGGTTCACCGTTCTTGCGGTGATGGGCGCCGTGCACATCGCCGACGATCCGTCGGTGCTGGCGGCCATCAATCCCTATTACGCGCTGCAATTCCTGCTGTCGCACGGCACGATCGGCCTGGTGACGCTCGGCGCCGTGTTCCTGGCGGTGACGGGCGGCGAGGCGCTCTACGCCGATCTCGGCCATTTCGGCCGCAAGCCGATCCAGTCGGCCTGGATGTTCTTCGTGCTGCCCGCGCTCCTGATCAACTATTTCGGGCAGGGCGCGCTGGTGCTGTCCGATCCCAGCGCGATCGAGCATTCGTTCTATCGCATGGTGCCGGAGAGTCTGGTGCTGCCGCTGGTTGGACTTGCGACCGCGGCGACCGTGATCGCGAGCCAGGCCGTGATCACCGGCGCCTATTCGCTGGTCTATCAGGCGGTGCAGCTTGGCCTCCTGCCGCGCTTCGAGGTGCGCTACACCTCCGAGACCCATGCCGGCCAGATCTATCTGCCGCGTGTGAACCGGCTGCTGCTGATCGGCGTGATGCTGCTGGTGCTGTTGTTCCACACCCCCAGCAATCTGGCTTCGGCCTACGGCATCGCGGTCTCCACCACCATGGTCGCCGACGGCGTCATGGGCTTCGTCGTGATCTGGAAACTGTGGAACTGGCGCGCTGCGACGGCTGCGGCGGTGATCGTGCCCTTCGTCGTCGTCGACATCAGCTTCTTCAGCGCCAATCTGCTCAAGCTGCTCGAGGGCGCCTGGGTGCCGCTGCTGTTCGGCGCGGTCATGGCCGGGACGATCTGGACCTGGCGCAAGGGGACCGGCATCCTGCTCCAGAAGACGCGCCGGATCGAGGTGCCGCTCGACGACCTGATCCGCAGCCTCGAAAAACGCCCGCCGCACATCGTCAAGGGCACCGCGGTGTTCCTCACCAGCGATCCCGCCTTCGTGCCGACCGCGCTGCTGCATAATCTCAAGCACAACAAGGTGCTGCACGAGCACAACGTGGTCCTGACCATCGAGACCGCGCACACGCCGCGGGTCGAGCTGTCCGAGCGGTTCCGCATGGAGAAGATCAGCGACAAGTTCTCCAAGGTCAGGCTGCGCTTCGGCTACATGGAGCAGCCGAACGTGCCGAAAGCGCTGGCGATCGCCCGCAAGCAGGGCTGGCAGTTCGACATCATGTCGACCTCGTTCTTCGTGTCGCGAAGGTCGCTCAAGGCCTCGGCGCAGTCGGGCATGCCGCTGTGGCAGGACCATCTCTTCATCGCGCTGAGCCGGTCCGCCAACGACGCCACCGACTATTTCCAGATTCCGACCGGGCGGGTGGTTGAAGTCGGCACCCAAGTCACCATCTGAACGCAATTGGCCAAGTCATGCAAATTTCGCATGGCAAGGGCCCAAAATCGGGCTAGGCTATGCCGGCAGCGCAGGACTATAAGCCGCGCGCTCTTCCGCCGTTGTGCAGTGAAGCATTCTAGAGGCCACTGGGCTCTCCCATGACAAGTGACGTAGCGATTTCCGCCCCGGAAACGGCGGCGGCCAATGGGCATGGCGAAGCCCACACGACCGCCCGTTTCGGTGCGCTGACGCTCGGCAGCATCGGCGTCGTCTACGGCGATATCGGCACCAGCCCGCTCTACGCGTTCCGCGAGGCGGTGATGGCGGCCTCGGGCGCGGAGGGGGTGCCGACGCCGGCGGCCGTGCTCGGCGTGCTCTCGCTGATCCTGTGGGCGCTCATCGTCGTGGTGACGCTCAAATACGTCGTGATCCTGCTCCGTGCCGACAACAATGGCGAGGGCGGCACGCTGGCGCTGATGGCGCTGGCCCAGCGCGCGGTCGGCACCGGCGGGGCGACCATCGTCCTGCTCGGCATCATTTCCGGCGCCCTGTTCTACGGCGACGCCGTGATCACGCCGGCGCTTTCGGTGCTGTCGGCCATCGAAGGCATGAAGGACGTCACCCTGCACTTCGAGCCCTACATCGTTCCGTTGACCGTGATCATCCTGGTCGGCCTGTTCGCCGTGCAGTCGCGTGGTACCGCCCGCGTCGCCGCGTTCTTCGGTCCGGTGATGTGCGTCTGGTTCGCGGTGATCGCGATCGCGGCAATCCACCCGATCATCGAGCAGCCGCAGGTGCTGTTCGCGCTGAACCCGCTCTACGCCGTGTCCTTCATGTTCCACCACGGCATCATCGGCTTCGTGACGCTGGGCGCCGTGTTCCTGGCGGTCACCGGTGCCGAGGCGCTCTATGCCGACCTCGGCCATTTCGGCAAGCGGCCGATCCAGACCGCCTGGCTGTTCATCGTGCTGCCGTCGCTGGCGCTGAACTATCTGGGGCAGGGCGCTCTCGTCCTCGGCGATCCCGGCGCGATCGTGAGCCCGTTCTTCCAGCTGTTCCCGCAAGGCTTCTTCCGCGGCTGCATGGTCGTTCTCGCCACTGCCGCCACGGTGATCGCGAGCCAGGCCGTCATCACCGGTGCCTATTCGCTGACGCGCCAGGCGATTCAGCTCGGGTTGCTGCCGCGCTTCGAAATTCGCCATACCTCTGAAGCCCATTCGGGCCAGATCTTCATCCCGCGCATCAACCAGCTTCTGCTGGTCGCGGTGGTGCTGCTGGTGCTGCTGTTCCGTTCCTCCAGCGCGCTGGCGTCGGCCTATGGCATCTCCGTCACCGGAACCATGGTGGTCACGGCGATGATGGGTTTCGTCGTGATCTGGAAGGTCTGGAAGTGGTCGCCGTTCGCTGCCGCCGCCCTGATCGTGCCGTTCCTGTTCCTCGACCTGACCTTCCTCGCCGCGAACCTGCTCAAGGTATTCGAGGGCGGCTGGGTCCCGCTCGCGCTCGGCGCGCTCATGATCATCCTGATGTACACGTGGCGGCGCGGCAGCCGGCTGCTGTTCGAGAAGTCGCGCAAACTCGAATTCCCGCTCGCGGATCTCGTGGCGATGCTGGAGAAGCGGCCGCCGCAGCGCGTGCCCGGCACCGCGGTGTTCCTGACCTCAGACCCGCTCAGCGCCCCGACCGCGCTGATGCATAGTCTGAAACACTACAAAGTGCTGCATGAGAAGAACGTCATTCTCACCATCGAGACCGCGCAGACACCGCGGATCGATCCGGCCGAGCGGGTGAGGCTGGAGCAGATCTCACCGACCTTCTCCAAGGTGACGCTGAAGTTCGGCTTCATGGAATCGCCCAATGTGCCGAAGGCGCTGGCGATCGCCCGCAAGCTCGGCTGGCAGTTCGACATCATGTCGACCTCGTTCTTCCTGTCGCGCAGGGCGCTCAAGCCCGCCGCCCATTCCGGCATGCCGCGCTGGCAGGACCGGCTGTTCATCTCGCTCAGTCGCTCCGCCAACGACGCCACCGACTATTTCCAGATCCCCTCCGGCCGCGTGGTCGAGGTCGGTACCCAGGTCACGATTTGAGGCGGGATTCAAAGCCGCACTTCAAGTCGCTGCGATTTAGCTTTAACTTGCGGGATGCAGCTCAAGCCTTTGTAGCGCTTGATTTTCGGCTGCCGAGAGGCGAGGTTGCCGCCCGCCGGGATCGCCCCGGCAGGCGGCTCGTGACGTTGGAGGATGATGTGGCAAACCAGGTACAGGATCTGACCCCGGACGAGGTCTCCAGGGGTGTCGCGGAAGGGCGCTATCTCCTCGTCGACGTGCGCGAGCCGAACGAGGTCGACGCCGAGGCCTATCCCTACGGCGTCGTCGTGCCGCTCTCGACCTTCGATCCCAAGGCGATCCCCGATCCGCAAGGAAAGGAGGTCGTGTTCGCGTGCCGCTCCGGGAAACGCTCGGTGACGGCCTCGCTCGCGGCGCAGGCGGCGGGTCTGCCTTATGACAAGCATCTGGCCGGCGGCATGCTGGGCTGGAAGGCGGCGGGACTTCCCAGCAAGGTCGGTGGCTGACCTCGCGATGACGACCAAGAGCTCCTCGCTGAACAAGGTCTTTGCCGACCTTCCCGTCACCATCTTCGAGGCGATGTCGCAGGCCGCACGCGACAACAACGCCATCAATCTCGGCCAGGGCTTCCCTGATGATCCCGGGCCTGAGGACATCCGCCGCGCCGCGGCCGATGCCTCGCTGAACGGCTACAACCAGTACCCCTCGATGATGGGCCTGCCGGAGCTGCGCCAGGCGATCGCGACTCATTACGGTCACTGGCACGGCCTCAAGCTCGATCCGATGAGCGAGGTGATGGTGACCTCCGGCGGCACCGAGGCGCTGACCTCGGCGATCCTCGCGGTGGTCCAGCCCGGCGACGAGGTGGTTTGCTTCCAGCCGGTCTATGATTCTTACCTGCCGATCATCCGCCAGGCAGGCGGCATTCCGCGCCTGGTCCGCCTCGAGCCGCCGCACTGGCGGTTGAATGAGGACATGCTGAAAAGCGTCTTCAATTCAAAGACCAAGGCGGTGCTCTTCAACAATCCCCTGAATCCGTCCGCGGTGGTCTATCCGCGCGAGGACCTCGAGCTGCTCGCCCGCTACTGCCAGGAGTTCGACGTCATCGCGATCTGCGACGAGGTCTGGGAGCACGTCACCTTCGACGAGCACAAGCACATCCCGCTGATCACCATCCCCGGCATGCGCGATCGCACCATCAAGGTCGGCTCGGCCGGAAAGATCTTCTCGCTGACTGGCTGGAAGATCGGCTTCGTCTGCGCCGCGCCGCCGCTGCTGCGGGTGGCCGCCAAGGTGCACCAGTTCCTGACCTTCACCACCGCACCGAACCTCCAGACCGCCGTCGCCTATGGGCTCGGCAAGTCCGACGACTACTTCCTGTCGATGCGGAAGGACCTGACGCGAAGCAGGGACCGCCTGACCAAGGGACTGGAGAGCCTCGGCTTCCCCGTGCTGAAGTCGCAGGGCACCTACTTCCTCACCGTCGACCTGTCGCCGCTCGGGCTCAACGAGAGCGATACCGAGTTCTGCTGGCGGATCGTGAAGGATTACAAGGTCGCGGCGATCCCGGTGTCGGCCTTCTACGAGCAAGATGCGGTGACCTCCGTGGTGCGCTTCTGCTTTGCCAAGAAGGACGAGACGCTCGACACCGCGCTGGAGCGGCTGTCGGACGCGGTGCGCGGGCGCAAGAGGTAGGAAAGATGACGAACGTCGGCCGCTCCGGGCGTTGCCTTGGTTTTGCAATCGCCGCGGCGCTGACGTTGCTTTCCGCCCCCGCAGGGGCCGAGGAGCGGGTCGTCAACTTCTACAACTGGTCCAACTACATGGCGCCTGACGTCCTTGATGCCTTCACCAAGGAGACCGGCATCAAGGTGGTCTACGACACGTTTGATGCCAACGAGACGCTGGAGACGCGCCTGATGGCCGGCAAGTCCGGCTACGACGTCGTGGTGCCCACGGCCTATTTCCTCCAGCGCCAGATCAAGGCCAACATCTTCCAGAAGCTCGACAAGTCGAAGCTGCCGAACCTCTCCAATGCCTGGCCGGTGGTGACCGAGCGCCTTGGCATTTACGACCCCGGCAATGTCTACGCCGCCAACTTCATGTGGGGCACGACGGGCATCGGCTACAACGTCGCCAAGGTGAAGCAAATCCTCGGGCCCGACGCCAAGATCGACAGCTGGGACATCGTCTTCAAGCCGGAAAATTTGGCGAAGTTCAGAGATTGCGGTGTCCACATGCTCGACTCCGCCGACGACATCTTCCCGGCGGCGCTGAACTATCTCGGGCTCGATCCGAACTCGACCAAGCAGGCCGACCTCGAGAAGGCCGCCGAAATCGTCGCCAAGGTCCGACCGTCCGTGCGCAAGTTTCACTCGTCCGAATATCTCAGCGCACTCGCCACCGGCGAGATCTGCTTCGTGGTCGGCTGGTCCGGCGACATCATGCAGGCCCGCGCCCGCGCGGGGGAGGCCAAGAAGGACGATAGCAGCGGCATCGAGATCGGCTACGCCATCCCGAAGGAGGGCGCGCAGATGTTCTTCGACAATCTCGCGATCCCCGCGGACGCCAAGAACGTCAAGGAAGCCTACGAGCTGATCAACTATCTCTACCGTCCTGATGTCGCCGCCAAGAATTCGGACTTCCTGTCCTACGCCAACGGCAACCTCGCCAGCCAGAAGCTGGTCGATCCGAAGATCCTGAACGACAAGAACATCTATCCGGACGAGGCGACGCTGGCAAAACTGTTCGTCATCACGGCGCGCGAGCCGGCGACACAGCGGATCATCAACCGGCTCTGGACCAAGGTGAAGACGGGGCGGTAGTCGCTCTGGGAACCGCCCGGAAGCCAAAATCTGCAAAACAACCCCATGCACAGTAGAAGCGTCACCTGCGGGTCGCCGGCGGTGGCGGTGCTTAAGTCGCGATGACGCCTTTGACGCGCGGACGCAATGACCTGAAGCAGCGCGCGCGGCGCTGATCCGTTGCCGGCCTTCTCAGATCGCGCACACAACCTGAAGTCGTTGCGATGGTATCCGGATGTGTCCTTGGGGTGACAGCGTCCGGCGCGGTTCCGGTGTATGGAACCGGAATATATTCGCTCATAGGAATTGCCCCAATGAAGAAAGTTGTTCTGGCTGCGGCTGGCTCGTTGCTGTTCGTCACCGCTGCGTCGGCGGCTGACATGGCCCCGCGTTACACCAAGGCTCCTGTCGTGGTGCCGGTCTACAATTGGGGCGGTCTCTATCTCGGTATCAACGGTGGCGGCGGTTCTGCGCACACTTGCTGGGACATCTTCAACGATTCCGGCTTCCCGATCGTGCCGTCAGTTCCCGAGGGGTGCCACAACGCGACAGGCGCCACCGTCGGTGGACAGATCGGCTATCGCTGGCAGGCGACCAACTGGGTGTTCGGCCTGGAGGCGCAGGGCAACTGGGCCGATTTTAGGGGCAGCAACGCGAGCCAGTATGCCGTCTTTGGTACCACCTCTCTCCTCAACGACGTCACCAAGGTCGACGCCTTCGGCCTGTTCACGGGGCAGGTCGGATACGCCTTCAACAACGTGCTGCTCTATGCCAAGGGCGGTGCGGCCGTCGTTCACGACAAATACTCGCTCACGGTGACGCCGGCCGGCGCGGCCGCTCTCGCGCCGTTCTTCGCCGTCGTCGCCGGCCAGACCGGTGCCGTCGGCTCCGAGACGCGTTGGGGAGGGACCGTGGGAGCGGGAATCGAGTTCGGCTTCGCGCCGGGCTGGTCTGTCGCTGTCGAATACGATCATCTGTTCATGGGCAGCCGGGACGTGACCACGAACACCATTGCCCCCTTCGCCGCGCCGCCAAGCACCCACCGCATCAGCCAGGACATCGACATCGGCACGGTGCGCGTGAACTACACGTTCGGTGGACCGGTGGTCGCGAAGTACTGAACGGTTCGAGAGCTTGAACGCGAAGGCCCCGGTCATGCGCCGGGGCCTTTTTGTTTGGGACGAAGTCTTTCGGCAGAGAGAAGGCCAGACCCTCACCCTGAGGAGCGCGCTCTTCGCGCGCGTCTCGAAGGGCGAGGCCACCGGCCGGGCCGTCATCCTTCAAGACGCGCGTTCCGCGCTCCTCAGGATGAGGAATAGGTAACCGCGATAGCCGTTTGACGGCTCGCTACCGCCACCTTCTGTGCAGCCACAGCCACTGCTCGGGATGCTCGCGCACCCAGCTTTCCACCACGCTCGTGATCGCCTGCGTCGTGCCCTGGATGTCGATCTTGCCGTCGGCGTCGCGCACCGGCTTGATCTCCTCGGTCAGCTCGCCGCGGAAACGGTTGCCGGGCAGGCGGATGATGCGGACGCCGTGGATCGGGCATTCGACCTGGCGGAGCAGGCGGGCCAGCATCGGGTTGGCGCGGGTCTTGCGGCCGAAGAAGGTGACCTCGACGCCGCCGGTCAGGTACTGGTCGATCAGCATGGCGACGTGCTTGCCGTCCTTCAGCGCCTGCGCGAGCCGCAGCGGCGCATCGCGCCCCGCGGGGATCAGCGTGCCCATGTTGACCTGGCGCATCTCCTGGATGATGCGGTCGGCAGAGGCGATGTTCGGCCGGCGATAGAGGATCGCAGTGTCCAGCCCATGCGCGACGGCGGCGAGCGCCGGCAGTTCCCAGTTGGCGAGATGGGCTGCAAAGATCAGCGCTGGCTTGCCGTCGTCGCGGATCTGGTCGAACAGCTCGATGCTGCGCTGGGGCAGTTCGATCCGGCTCTTTTCCGGATGATCGCGGTCGTAATCCCAGACTTGGTCCATATGGGCGAATTCGGCACCGACGCGGCCGAGATTGTCCCACACGCCCATCAGGATGGTTTCGATTTCTTCCGGCGACTTCTCCGGAAATGCCGCGGTGAGGTTGGCGCGGCCGATGCGGTGCTCGCGCAGGCGCGGGCCGATCGTCTTCACCACGCGGGAGAAGAAGTCCGAGGTCTTGGCCGGATCGAAATAGCGCGTGGTGCGCAGCATGCCGACGGTGGTGGCCCCGATCAGGCTTCCGCCGAGCGACTTGGCAGCCTCCCGCGCGCGGGCCTTGATGCTCGCAGGTAACAGCGCCATGCGTCCGGTCAGGCCGGTTCGCGGGTCAGGATCAGCGAGGCGTTCTGGCCGCCGAAGCCGAACGAGTTCGACATGACCGCGGTGACGCGGGCATCGCGCGCCTTGTTGCCGACGACGTCGAACAGGATCGTGGGATCCGGATTGTCGTAGTTGATCGTCGGCGGAATGCGCTGATGCTCGAGGGTGAGCAGCGAGAAGATCGCTTCGACCGCGCCCGCGGCCGAGATGGTGTGGCCGACCATCGACTTGTTGGAGGTCACCGGGATCTTCTGCGCGAGATCGCCGAACACGGCCGATGTCGTGTTGAACTCCATCTTGTCGTTCTCGGGCGTCGCGGTGCCGTGCGCGTTGATGTGGTCGATCTGGTCCGGCGTCATGCCGGCATCGGCCAGCGTCTTGTTCATGCAGCCGATGATCGGCTTGCCATCAGGCGAAGAGCGGGTGCGGTGGAAGGAATCGGTGAGCTCGCCGCAGCCGGCGATCACGCCGAGGATTTTTGCGCCGCGCGCGGTCGCTGCTTCGTAGCTTTCCAGCACGAGGGCGCCGGCGCCTTCGGCCATGACAAAACCGTCGCGGTTCTTGGAGAAGGGGCGGGAGGCCGCCTGCGGCGGATCGTTCTGGGTCGACAGCGCCGAGAGCAGCGAGAACCGCACGAGAGCTTCGGGGTTCACGGTGCCGTCGGTTGCCACGCACAGCGCGGCATCGGTCTCGCCGCGGCGGATCGCCTCGACGCCGAGCTGGATCGAGGTCGCGCCCGAGGCGCAGGCCGTCGACAGCGAGATCGGCGAGCCCTTGGTGCCGAAGGTCTCGGCGAGATAAGCTGCTACCGAGCCGAACATGAAGCGGTGGTGATAGGCGCTGTACTTGCCGCCGCCGGAGATGCGCAGCAGATCGTCATAGGTGATATCCTGCGCGCCGACGGCACGGCCGAGCTCACGGCGCTGCGGCCACTCGACTTCGACCGGTGCAACCGCAAGGAAGAGCGGACCGGGGAAATCGGCCTTGGCGCCGATGCCGGCCTGCGCGAGCGCTTCCTGCGTGACGAGCTCAGCCATCCGCTCGGACAGGCCGGTGGAGGAGAACGGATCGACGCTGACGAAATCGACCGTGCCGGCCATCGTCGTCCTCAGGCCGTCGACCGGAAAGCGCGTGATGGTGCGGATGCCGGATTCGCCGGCCACGAGCTTCGCCCAATTGTCGGCCTTGCCGTTGCCGAGCGAGGTCATGATGCCCATGCCGGTGACGACGACGACGGGACGCCCGAGTTTGTCGCGTGGTGCAGTCATGTCGATCCCCCGATTGAGCTAGAGCATCCGCCAAAGCGCGACGCGCTTCAGCTTACGGCCTCGACCAGAGCCATGCCCTCGCCGCGCCAGTGTCCGGCCCCCACCACCACAATCTGGGTGGGCGCGCCCTGCATTTCAATCTCGGTCCCGGTGGAATCGTTCGGCGGGAACAGCGCACCGCGCGAGATCGACAGCGCCGCGAGCGCGATGCCAAGCGGGAATTGCGTTTCCATGGCGTGGCCGAACATCGTGCCGGTCGAACGCACCGGGAAGTCAGCATGGCCCTTCAGGAAGCCGCGCTCCTCTGACGTCGCGGGCTCCGCGCCGGTCGCGCCCGATATGATCGCGCCCTTGCCCTCGCGCCTGGGCAGCTTTTCCCAAAGCTTCTCCAGCGTCGCGGCCGTGTCGCCGGGTTGCTTGCGCCGGGCGAGGTCGGCAACGACGCTCGACAGCTTTGCGAACGGCTTTGCGCCGCGCGCTTCCGCGTGCGCCTTCGATTCCAGCACCAGGAACGCGCCGGCAGATCCCAACGCGAAACCGGGGTGATCCTTGCGCGCCCACACCGGAGCAAACTTGTCTTTCAGGTTGAAGTCGCCGAATTCGTAGAGGACCATCAGGTCTTTGCGCTCGCCATTGTGGGAGCCGCCGATCAGCGCGATGTCGCTCTCGCCCGAGGCGATGCGCGCGAGCGCAATGCGCGCCGCATCGGCACCCGCGACCTCTTCGCCCATGAAAGTGCGCGAGGTGCCGCCGAGACCGTGCACGATGGCGATGTTGCCGGCGAGCAGGTTCGAGAGCTGGGCCAGGAACAGCGTCGGCCTGAGATCGCTCATCAGCCGTTCGTTGAGGAAGCCGGGCGCATTGGCGCCCTTGACCTCGGCCGTGAGCACGCCGGAGTCGACATTGAGGTCGCGCTCGCCGCCGCCGGCGGCCACCACCATGTCGATCTTCGACAGGATGTCCTTGTTGCCCTTGATCCCGGCGGAATCGAGCGCCAGGCCCGCGGCGTAGGTGCCGATGCGCTGCCAGGCTTCCATCTGGCGCTGGTCGCCCTTCTTCGGGATCTGGCTGTCGAAGCTAACCGGCATCAGGGGATGCACGATGCAGGGCGCAAAGCCCTTCTCGTCGACATTGATGCGCTTGTCCTGAAGCGCGGCCCAGTTGGCGTCCAGGCCTTCGCCGAGCGAGGTGGCAAGGCCAATGCCGGTGATCCAGACTTCCGTCTGGCCGGGCTTCAAAGCAGTGTCAGTCATGGCGATCCGGCCTGTTGCGGGAAGCCGACGCGTTTGGCGACCGCGTCCATGAAGCCGCGCATATCCGCATTGGGGAAGGGGATCTGCGTGAAGGTGAGCGTCGAATTCGCGCGCAGCTTACCGCCGACCTTGATCTTGGCCTCGGTCACCGCATAGCCCGAGCCCTGATGCGACAGGGTCGCCTCGATGGTCATGAGATCGCCGGGGAAGACCGAGCCGCGGACCTTGGCCTCCTTGACGGCGGCCAGAATCGGCATGCGCTCGAACTTGAGCACGCCGAGCTGAAGCCAGCCCGAAGCCTGGGCCATCGATTCGATCAGGAGCACGCCGGGCATCAGGGGATAGCCCGGGAAATGCCCCTCGAAGATCGTGCTCTCCTTGGGGACCAGGGCTTCGACGACAATCGTCTTCGCGTCGACGTTCAGGTCGACGACGCGATCAATCATGTGGAAGTATTCGAGTTGCATGACCGCGCGCTTAGGCGCTCGCGCCCTTGGCCGCAACCAGTTCGTCGATGCGGGCGCACAGATTTTTCAGCACGAAATACTGCTCGGTGGTCGCCTTGCCGTCGTTGACCTCCTGGGTCCACTTTTCCAGCGGCAGCTTGATGCCGAACTGCTTGTCGATTGCGAACGCGATGTCCAGGAAATCGAGGCTGTCGATGCCGAGGTCATCGATGGCGTGGCTATCCGGCGTGATCGTGTCGCGCGGGATGTCGCAGGTTTCAGCGATGATCGTAGCGACCTGATCGAATGTGGAGGACATCACTAAGCCTTTGATATATTGCTGATATTTGTCTGAGGTTCCAGAGTGGAACGGTGGGTGGGCATCGCGCCCCGATGACGCCCTCAACCCCCCCTCTGGCCGGGTCGAAAGCCCGTATATCGGAGCGCCGCCCTGAGTTCAATGGAGCCGGGCGGCCCCGGCGACAGGGCTGGGGATGCCGTCGGCGGCCTTTTCACCCGGGGGGTGCCTAGATATGGGGCGTCGTGATCTTGGCGCAGTCGCGGCGGCCCATCAGCACGCAATCCTGGGTGCGGCGCAGGTCGGCAATGCTCACCGCGAGCCAGATCCCGATTGCGGTCAGCGCGATGGTGAAGGCGAGCGCCGCAATATTGGCGAGCATGCGGTGGCGGAAATTGTCCGGTTCCGGGCGGGGCTTCTCGTAGCGCGACAGGTCGAGCGGCTCGGGCGCGACGCGCAGCGGCTGGACGGTACCGCTGCCCCGTTGGACCGGCGGGGGAGACGCGTTGCGCGGCCTGAACTGGAGCACCCGGTGCTCGTCATCCGAGCTGATGGGCCGCTGTGTTTTCATGGTGAGGGGATCACTCCGAAGCAGCGGTTTTTAGATAGCATACGTCGTGAATGCCTTGCAGAAAATCTTCTCAACGCGCACGTGCATTGCGCTTTCGCACTATCTTGCATGGCATATTTCCGGAGCGGCTCGCGAGCGAACGCGCCGCCGGCTGTCAGGTCGGTGACAGGAAGCGGAGGTTGCGTTGCAGCAACAACCCCGAAGCATGCATCGCTGGCTCTCGTGAACATCTGCTTGTGATCTCCGCGGCCGGATCGAACGCATTTTGCCACCGCGGGGCCCGTGGCATAATCAGGGGAACCGGACCAACGGTTGCAACCATGTGAGGGGCCTTCATCATGACCACCACCAACGCGCGCGAACCGAGAGTGCATCCGGTGCCGATCCTGTCGCTCCGGCCGACGCAGATGACGGTCGGCATGCGCGAGGTCAAGGAGAAGCGCAAGCGCTGGCGCGAGCACGGCAAGAAGAAGCAGGCCGACCTGCTCGGCAATCACATGATCCCCGTCGTCTACGGACCGGACCAGCGCTACTACGTGATCGACCATCATCATCTCGGCCGCGCATTGCACGACGAGGGCGTCAAGGAAGTGCTGGTGACCGTGGTCGGCGACCTCAGAATGGTCGAGCGCGAGGCTTTCTGGGGCGTGATGGACAACAAGCGCTGGGTCTATCCTTACGATTCCAAGGGCGAGCGGCGTCCGTTCCGCGACTTGCCGAAATCGGTCGTCGATCTCAAGGATGATCCCTTCCGCAGTCTTGCCGGCGAGCTCCGCCGCATGGGCGGCTTCGCCAAGGACACCACGCCGTTCTCGGAATTCCTGTGGGCCGACTTTCTGCGCCGGAAACTGACGCGCAAGGCAGTCGATGCCAATTTCGACAAGGCGCTCGAGAAGGCCCTGTCCGCGGCCAAGACCAAGGACGCTATCTATCTGCCCGGCTGGTGCGGGCCGGCGGATGACGATTAGGCGCAACCGCTCGCATCAGTCGCGCTGAAAGATCTTGGCGCCGGGGTAGACGCGCCGGGCGTAGCTCACGACCAGCGCGCGGTCCTGGGTTGCCAGGAAGGGCGTTCGGATCTGGCACGAGCCGACGACGAGGTGCCATAGACCATTGAGCTTCCGGATGACGACGTTCATTTGAGCAATCCTCGATGACTCCGCATTCCCGCGAATACTGCTTATCGCGGCAGTCTTGCGATTCATGATCGTGGCCGCTGGCGTGAAATTCCCGGTAACGCTCGCGACCGTCGCAAGACAACGACGATGATTGTTAGTTGGTTACGGCGCGGCGGCCCGAGAAGCCGGATCTCATCACAGCCGCTTGAGCGAAGTCATTTTCCGCAGGGATGAAACCGTCCTGAAACAGAGCCACCCCATCTCTGTGGGGTAGTCGAGCTCACACAGGAGGCCGAAATGCGCCGTCTGGTTTTCGTAATCGCCTTGCTCGCAGTCGCCACAGCAGGAATCTCGGCATCGTTTGCTGCAGTTCGCCACGCCAAGACGCTGACATTCTCCGAGCGCTTTGCTCCGGCGCTCGAGTTGATGGCGCAGCGCTAGCGGCGTAGCGCCTCGCAGTCGCCGCTACGCAACGGTGGGACGATCACTTCTGGTGCTGCGGGCCGGGTGAGGACAGAAGGCGTTCGATCTTGGCGGCTGCCTCGCCGTCGCGCGCCTTCTGCAACAGTGTGTGGCGTTCGGTGCCGGCGGGCAGCTTCTTGGCCGCGGCGCGGGCGTCCTGCGTGAACCTGTTCAGGCGCTCCTGGAGTGACAGGGCCGGTCGCGTGCGGTTGCGCTTCTTGGTCATGGCTGCACCTTTCCGGCGCGAAGCCAACCATGGGGAGGCGAGTGGCGTCCTTAACTTTTGTTGGAACCGGGGGCGTGGATCGCGGGTTTTTCATTGCAGCGGCGCTTCGGCGCCAGGGATTGCAATACAGGTCCCACCTCATACCAACCGGAGCTAGCTCGCGTGCCTAGCGATACTATCCGTGCTGCGCTTGTCAGGCGTTTGCGTACATCTTCAGGCATCTCGGACGACGACGTGAAGGAGATCGAGGCGCTCCCAATCGCGGTTCGTCAATATCCGGCGGAGGCGCCCGTGGTGCGCGACGGCGAGCGCGCAACCGATTGCTGCCTGATCGCAGACGGCTTCTGTGCGCGTTCCAAGACGATAGCAAGCGGCAAGCGCCAGATCCTCTCCATCCACATCCCCGGCGAGATCCCCGACCTGATGAGCCTGTTCCTGCACGTGATGGATCACGATTTGTCGACGCTGACACCGTGCACGCTCGGCTTCATCAGTCACGAAACGCTGCGGAAATTGCACCAGCGCAGTCCAAGCGTCGCCGAGATGTTCTGGCGAGATACGCTGATCGACGCCGCCATGTTTCGCGAATGGATCGTCAATGTCGGCCAGCGTCCCGCGCCCGCAAGGCTTGCCCATGTCATGATCGAGCTGCGCGAACGCCTCCGGGTCATCGGGCGTCTTGACGGCAACAGCTTCGAGATGCCGCTGACCCAGGAGCAGATCGGCGAAGCCCTGGGAATCACCGGGGTGCACGCCAACCGCGTGATCAAGCAGTTGCGGCAGGAGGGCATCGTCGAGCTGCACCGCGGCCGCGTCACGGTGCTGGACGAGCGGAAATTTTTGGAACTTGCCGATTTCGACGGCCGTTACCTGCATCAGTCGCCAACGCTTTGAGGCGCGCAGGCGACTTGACCTACCGCAAATTCGTATCGGTGCAGGGCGCTATGGTCCATCGGCATGATTGCCGAACCGGTGTTGCCTGAATGTCGAGGGCGCAGGTGGCTCCGAGTCATGCTGACCCGGAGGCATCACCGTGAGCGCAATCTTTCGCATTCTCTTCATCGTTGCCGGTGCCATCACCGCGCTGTTCGTCGCGCGCGATGCCCTGAATTTCACGATCATCCAGACCTTCGTTGCCGTTCTGCTCGTCACCGCCATCGTCGGCGTCGGAAGCTTCTGGAGCCAGCGACGGAAAACGTGACGGATGTGAGAGCCGCGTGCTGGCGCAGCCGGCTAGGTCCGCGGCGGCGCGTCCGGAGACGTCTCAGCGGTGTGCGCATCCTCCTTGCCGCCGAGCACGCGGTGCAACCGTCGCTCGATGTGGCGGCCCACCGTCAGCAGCACGAAGGCGAGCGCCAGCGCGACGGCGACGATCTTCCACTGTCCGGCGCCGCAGACGATGCCGATGCAGGCTGCGAGAAAGGTGCAGGCGGCGCTGGTCAGCCCGCGGACGCGAAATCCCATGCTTTGATGCACGATGACGCCGGCACCGAGAAAGCCGATGCCGGTGAGGATGCCCTGGATGACGCGGCTGACGGCATCGGCGACCCTGGTTGGCTCGGCGAGCTGCAGGGCGAGCAGAACCACGGTCGCCGTGGAGAGCCCGACGATGCCGAGCGTCTTCAGCCCGATCGGCTTGCCGTGCAGGTCGCGGTCGAGGCCGATCGCGCCGGCGGCGACGGTCGCGGCACCGAGACGAGCAAGGATTTCGGGCCAGTCGAGCTCCGTCATTTTTTCGGCAAGCGCCCCATCAGGTAAAACTCCTCGTTCGGCCTCATGCCGGTGAAGTTTGCCAGCCGGTTGGACAGCGCGAAGAAGGCGGAGATTGCGGCAATGTCCCAGATGTCGTCGTCGCTGAAGCCGTGCGGTGCAAGCGCCCCGAAGTCCTCCTCGGAGACGCGCTGTGCGTCGGCCGAGACCTTCATCGCGAAATCGAGCATCGTCTTTTGCCGCGGCGTGATGTCGGCCTTGCGGTAGTTCACAGCGACCTGGTCGGCGATCAGCGGGTTCTTGGCGCGAATGCGCAGGATCGCGCCGTGCGCGATCACGCAATACTGGCACTGGTTGGCCGCCGAGGTCGCGACCACGATCATCTCGCGCTCGGCCTTGGTGAGGCCGCCGTCCTTCTCCATCAGCGCGTCGTGATAGGCGAAGAACGCGCGGAACTCGTCGGGCCGGTAGGCCAGCGTCAGGAACACGTTCGGCACGAAGCCGCTCTTCTCCTGCACGGCGAGCAGGCGCGTGCGGATGTCGTCGGGGAGCGTGTCGAGGGCGGGTGCGGGGAAGCGTTTTGAAGGAGGAGGGGACATGACAATGTTCCGGATGGGGCTCTCGGGGAAACGCGGAACATAGTCGATCGCAGTCCTTCGCGCAAAGCGCTTGCGCGGACTACATCCTGGCCAGTGCAGAGAGAGCCGAGGCTCTCAAAGAGTCTTCAAATATTCGAGGAGTGCCTTCTTTTCGTCGTCGCGCAAGCGCGTGCCATAGTCATGCCCGCATCGGCTGTTTCCTGAATTGAGGTCATTGCAATCGGTGACCGGACGATTTGGCCCCTCTTGTGTGACGTCAAGACCAACATTTTTGATGTCGTATCTCGCGCCAACTTTGAATTGTGACATACGCTTCGCAGGCGGTACGAGCAATTCCGCCAATGTCGGCACCGAGCCGTTGTGCAAGTAAGGCGCCGCGGCCCAAATTCCCTCCAGCACGCGAGCTTCATACTCGCCTCTGTTGAGGGTCCGCTCAAGAAGCGTCCCCGGTTCGATCGTCAGGCTTTCTGGCTGGCCCGGAGGTTGCGCGCTGCTGGGCGGCGCGATGGACGCCTTGACCGGAGCCGGTGACAGAGAGAGGGATGTGGAGGGCGCCTTTTGGGCGTTGGGAGGCAACGAGGAGCCAAAGCCGTCACCGGAGCCGACGTCGCTCCCCAAAAACAGCTTATTGTCGAGGATCGCTCCGGCGACTGCACTGAACATCATGTGGACGGCATAATCCTCCTCCTCGAGGTGCCTGGCGATCAACGGGATACCTGCTCCCTTCAGCGCGCCGGTCTTCACCCTCCAACCAAGCTCGTCGAATTGACGTGTGTCGGTGCCGACGTTCTGAACCGGCGTCACCCACGTCGTAACAAACAGGTCGCGCAGGGCACGGACTTCCTTCTTCTCGTGACACCCCTTGCTGCACTGCCTCTCGAAGATTTTTTGACCGTCTTTAGCCAGCTTCGAGTCGATAGGCCAATCTGATGGCCATTTTGGCGGGCCCATCTTCAGGAGCAATTCCTCAAGTCGTTTCAGTCCATCGAAGTTGATGGAGTTGGCATAGTTGAAGAACGGGCCGAACGAGCGCCTTGGTTCGAAGTTGCCGAATGCGAGAGCCTGTCCCGCGTTCCGGGCTAGTGCGAAGACGCGGTTTCCATTCAACACAAAACCGGCCCAGTCGGTCTGGTTCTGCATCGGTGAATTCCACAGGAAAGGATAGCGCACCGGAGCATCGCCAATCTTCATGTTCTCCGGGATCAAAAAATCGGGCGGCGGCCCAACGTCGGTGCCGGATATGCGGTTGAAGATGATCCCGATCGCGTCCAGACGTCCGGGGCCCCAACCAACTGGCGGCAATGTACCGGTCACGAATGCATGAACGCGCCGGTGCCATGCATCAACCCTCTGACGTAGTGCGGCAACATCGGCAGCAGAAGGTGTCGCAGGTTGGGAGACGGCCGCAGCAAATGCAGCGAATGCCGTGTCGCTGGCGGTTACGTCTCCTACCGCCTTGTCCAGGTCGCTCAGGAACTCCTGGAAATCCATAAAGGCCGGACCGCCATCGATGCGGTAAGTCTTGCCCTCCACTTCAACCTGCCGCGTGTGGCACGCGGAGCATGTTATCCCGACCATCGGGGACTCTGCGGGACCTGTGGTGTGGAGGCCGACGGGGAGGTTGGCCTTATTGTCCGGATTTGGGAGAAAGCCGTATCGGGTAAGACCATCCGAGAGGAACGGTTGTCCGTCCTTCGCTTTCAATGCCCGTAACCAGGTGAGGTTGATTAAGCGGGAGCCTTGGTCGCGCGTGTAGTAGTCAGCCCTGTCTTCCGCTGTCCATGTCGGGCCTTGGTCGACATATATCGGATCGCCGAGAGCGGTCTCAATTCCCGAACTTGCGGCGACGACCAGCGCAAAGCGAATGAGGAAAGCGACACGACGCATCGCATGAGCCTCCGTGAACTACAATTGAACCACCCATTTTCTCGAAATCAGAATTTGTGGAGATATGCGCAGCTCGGCGAGACGCAGCTCGCCCGGTAGCGACGAGAGCTGTCAGAAATAGCCGTCCGATGCTCGAGATTGTACTTCTTGGCAAAGTCCCGTCAAGGTCGTTGCTCCGGGTCGGAGCCCCGGATTGCATGCCGCGCCCGTTGAAGCGCGGCGAGCCCACGAAACGGGCCCGGTGAACTGGTGTGTCTCGACACGAGCGGCCTTGCTAAACCGCGAGCCGGGATCCGTCCCAGGCAACAATGCCAAACTGATCGCAAATCGCGTGCATCTCGGCGAGATCCTTAGCGACGCGGGCGGTGCCAGGCTTCGCCTCGGCGAGCAGTCGCCCCCTCAAACCAAGACATTCGACAATCAGCCATGGATTCCTGATGGTCCTGGCGATGGAAAGAGCAGCATCCAGGGCGCTCAGGCCACGTTCGGATTTCCCGTCCCGAACGAGAGCCTCAGAGTAACCCGCATAGAGAAGGCAGAGCTCGATCTGGCCTGTCCGCAGATGCGTGCCGCTCTCCATACAAGCGTCTATCAGGTCGACGGCCTGATGTGCCTGGCCTGTTCGTGCCAGAGCGGTCGCCATTGCTCCGGTCAGGTTCGCCTTGCTGGCATCGTAGCCGTTACGTTCGACGATCTCCCTTGCAATCGACAAGCATTCGACAGCCTGGTCATTTCGATGGAGCATGAGGAGATTTCGTCCCATCGTGATGCGGGCGAGCACTTGCCCATATGAATCCTGTTCGCGAACTGCGATCTCCAATGCACGCAATGCGAATCCGAGCGCCTCCGCATATTGACCTGTTGCATTCATGAACCAGCTCCTGAATGCCAAAACCGTGCATTTTGGACCGGCCGGTGTCCCGAGACGGGCAGTCTCGAGTTCTCCTGTGAGCATTTCATTCAGTTCGTCCATCGCCGCAATCGCGCGATGGACGTGGCCCATGCTGTGCAACACATTTGCCATGATGGTCTGATTTGAAAATATGAGTGCGGTCGATTTCAGCGCTCGAGCCGTTCTCAATCCCTCGCTCGTTATTTGCAGCCCTTCTTCATACCGGCCCTCAAACCAGTAGACCATCCCGAGTTGCGACTGGACGCTGCACACGTGAGCAATCCTGCCTTGGCGCCGCGCCAGCTCCAACGTTCGTGGCAAATGCATATTTACTTTTTTGAATTCGCCGAGTTGCAGCATCGAAGCGAAGCTCATTCGACCGAAGTCGACATATTTTTCTTCGGCGGCTTCCCCAAGACGCTCGATGAGCTTGATCGCCCGGTCGTATATCAAACTGAGCGATGAGGCTGCGGCGTTCCGGCGCGCTTCGACGGCGGCGTCCCAGAGATAGCCAAGTGCAGCATCAGCATCTCCGGATTCCTCTGCATGAAAGGCCAACTGTTCGTAACGACCATCCAGATTCGGGTAGCGCCGAATGATCGCCTGGACAGCGGCCTGGTGAATTTCCAGGCGCCGGCCACGCGGTATCGTGTTTGCACAGGCCTCGGCGATGATCTGATGCCGGAAACGCACGGAGTTACCCGCAAGCGGATGAACAAAAGCAAATCGGGCAAGCTCGAACAACGCAGTCAGCAGCTCGCCTACGTCCACGCCGAGCACCGTCGTGGCCAATTGGATTTCTACCTCCTGTCCCAGCAGGCTGAGCGTCTGCACGAATGCCTTCAACTTCGGAGAAAGTCGTTGCAGCCGCGCATGAATCACGGACTCGACGCTCTGAGGCAGCGAATGTTCGCTCGTTGCGTTCGTCGCGTCCGCCGAGCGCAAGAACTCTTCAATACGAAGGGGACGCCGTCGGCGCGATCGATTGCTCTCGCAAACACGGTGGGGGATCGAGTTTTCGGCCACAATTGGCGTCCCAAAGCCTCCATGCAGGCCCGCGACAGCGGTTGCAGATGAATGAGCGAGTCCGCAATCTCCATGGACTGGTCTGATGATTCCGGACGTCCGGTCAGCAATATGCAAAGCGGCTGTGGAGTACTTGCGCGCGCGAGCAATTTCAGGAAATGGCGGCTTTCCGGATCGATCCACTGGAGGTCTTCGATCAGCAAGAGAGTTGGTCTATCAAGCGCCAACGCGAGGAAGGCATTGACAAGTGCACGTGCAATTTGCGTTTGCGTATTGTCGGTCAATCGTTGGCGAGAGGACGCTTTTCCGGCGATGAATAGGGCTTCGAGCTTTCTGCGATCGCCTGCCTCGACGTGCAGTTCCGCGAGAGCCTCGCGAATATGTTCATCCGAAGATGAGCTGTTTGCAGCGAGCATGTCGCCCACCAAGGTGCGGGCGGCGGCGAATGCGGTGGCACGTTTCTGTACGCCGCCATAAAAGACGCAGCATCTCACGTCGGATGTCAGTGCCTCGGTCATTACGGCTGTCGCAAGGCGGCTCTTGCCGATACCTGGTTCGCCCAGCAGCGTGACGGAGCAGCTTTTGGCGCCCGGGCGCGGGAGGAGCTCCCGAAGCGCCGCAAGTTCGTCGACCCGATTCACGATCGGATTTTGATAGCGGCTGGCGATTTCGTTGTGATCGACATCGTCCGGCCGGGCATTCAGCGTGTAGGCCTCGATGACCCGATCGGCGATTCCCGAAGTCGTCTTGTGTGCCGCAAGTTCGAGTGGCGATCGGCACAGCTTTGCGGTTTCGGCGCTAACCCTGATCTCGCCTGCCGCCGCTTCCTGCTGCAGCTTGGCAGCAACGTGCACGGTCGCTCCGGCAACGTCGAAGCGGGCGATGGCATTTTTGCCGCCTATGCGTAAGCCGACCAGGCCGGAGTGAAGTCCGACGCGAAAGTTGACCGGATCTCCCCTGGGGCCGGTCGACTGGCTATGACTCTGAATGTCCCAGGCTGCGATGCACGCACGATCCGCATGATCCTCATATGCGGTTGGCCAGCCGAATATGGCAATGCCACCGTCTCCCGCATAGTGGACAATCTGTCCCCCGAGACGCTCCACGGAGCTGCGGATGTGATCCAGCCACTGGTCCAAAAACGCTTGAGCTTCATCGGGATCGCAAGCCGCGATGTGGCGAGTTGAACCCACCATGTCGACGGCGAGCACCGTTATGATGTTACGATCCGCAATATTGGCACCGCCCACGGACATCTTCGCGCCCCGCGTGCTCAAACCGGCTCTAAAAGGCAAGGGTAGCACGAAGGACAAGCCTTGGGCTATCCGCGAGACGCGGCCTTGAGCCGCGATATCCGGGGGCATTCCCCGTCTTTCACGACTGTCCGCTGTTCGGGAAATTCCAGAGGCGATCGTGATTGAATCGAGGGGCCGCGGCGTACTGGATGCTCCGGTCAAGCCGGGGCATGACAGCGGAATTTGCCGAAGCGGTGTCCGTTCCTTACCGCAGTGGCTTCTTCAGCAGCGAGAAGCGATCCGGGTCCAGCCCCATCGAGGGCTGCAGCATCGGCGCTTCGGCGGTCGCGAGCGTCTTTGCGGGCGGCTGCGAGAACACCGGGTCGTTCGGCACGTCGCGTTGCGAGGTGGCGCCGCGCCAGCGCTCGAGCACGGCGCCGACGAAATGCATGTCGTGACCGGAGGTGACCGACGGCACGCTTGAGATGGTGGCTTCGCCGCGCGGCAATTGGTGCGGCGGCACCTCCTTGAAGCGCAGGCGGGTCGGCAGCGCGACGCCTTCGCCGAACGCCAGGACTTCGCGGGTACCGAGTGATGGCACGAAGGACAGCAGGTTCGCGGCCGCATCCGACACCGCGGCGCGCAACAGCGCCTGGTCGCGCTCGTTGGCCAGACGCATCGTGAACAGCGTGTTGCACTGGGAGATAATGGTGGCGTCGAGTTCGGCCGGACGTTGGGTGATGAGGCCGAGATAGACGCCGTATTTGCGGCCTTCCTTGGCGATGCGCGACACCGCCTTGCGGGTCGGCCCGAAGCCGACATTGCGGTCGGCGGAGGCGTAGCGGTGCGCCTCTTCGCAGACGAACAGCATCGGCGACACGCCGTCGCTCCACAGGCCGAAGTCGAAGGCCATGCGGCACAGCACCGAGACGACGGAATCGATGACCTCGGCCGGGAAGCCGGCGAGCTGCATCACCGTCATCGGCTTGCCGTTGGCGGGCAGGCGGAACAGATGGCTGATCACCTCGGCCATGGTGTCGCCGCCGACATTGGCGTTGTCGAACATGAAGGCGTAGCGCGGGTCGTTGCGGACGGCCTCGATGCGCGAGATCAGCTTGTGATAGATGATGCGCGAGGAGCGGTTTTCCAGCTTGCCCATGCGCTCGTCGATCAGCGAGATCAAATCGACCAGGCGGTACGGCACCGGCGTGTCGACGGTGAAGCCGACCTGCTTGGGATCGATGCGCTTCAGGCCGAGCCGATCGGTGTTCTGATACTGGGTGTAGATGCCCTTGGCGATCGGAATCACCTCGGCGAGGACGTCGAGCTCCTCGGGCACGCCGGCGCGGCCGCCGAACAGCACGTCGACGATTTCCTCGAAGTTGAACAGCCAGAACGGCAGCTTCAGGTTCCGCGGGTTGAGCACCAGCGCGCGGTCGCCGAAGCAGCGGCCATATTCGTTGTGCACGTCGAGCAGGAATATGCGCAGGTTCGGGCGTGATTTCAGGATCTCGTTGAGCAGCAGCGACACGCCGGTGGATTTGCCGACGCCGGTCGATCCCAGCACCGCGAAATGCTTGGAGAGCATTTCCTCGACGTCGACATAGGCGACGACGGAGCGATCCTGCTGGAGGAAGCCGACATTGATCTGGTCCGATCCGGTCGGCGCGTAGATCGTGCGCAGCTCCTGGCTCGTGATCAGGTCGACGGAATCGCCGATGGTCGGATAGTTGGTGACGCCGCGCTGAAACTTGGCCTTGTCGGCGGCGTTGTGGATTTCGCCGAGCAGGTCGACCGACGCGATGGCGATGTAGTCAGAGCTCGAGAGGTTCTCGCAGGACACCTCGGTGATCATGGCGACGATCACCGAGCTGGCGCAGCGGATGCTGACGAAACGGCCGACGGTGGCCCGAATTTCCGAGACCGGCATCTGGCTTGCCGCCAGTAGCCCGACCCGGGCGAGCGACCCGCGTACCGAAATCACGCGTCCAAAGGATGTCACGATGAATGAACCTGGCATGAGCAAGGGGTTTAACCCTGACTATGCGCGCCGCGGCTGGACAAACGGTTAAACGGCAGGCGCGGGGGCTTTGTTAAATCTGCGACAATTCGGTTGAGAGATTTGCTCCTAATGCATACTTGCGGGCGGAATCGGTAGGGGAATGCCGCTTTTCTAGGCCGATAGGCCCGACAGCGCTTAAGGAAGATTTTACCATTCGGCCAGTCGGTCCGCCGTTCGGGGATGGAGGTCATCCCGGCTGGCGCGTCACTCGATCCGGGCGGCCATGTTTTGATTTGTTGACGGGACCTAATCATTTGTACATTAGTACAAATGAACCTGCGGCCTGGATGCCGCCCCCGTACGCTCGAGCGCGTTTGCAGCCTTGCGTCCGGTTGCGCGATCCGGTCCGGCGGATCGCAGCCACGCCTGGAGGAAAGTATGCAGCCCGAACCGATCCTCGATCTTGCTCATCTCGGCCACATGGAGCTGTTGACGCCGAAGCCCGACGAGAGCCTGAAATTCTTCGTCGACGTCATGGGCATGACCGTGAGCGGGCAGAAGGGCGAGTCGGTTTACCTGCGCGGCTGGGACGATTATGAGCGCTATTCGCTCAAGCTGACGGCGTCGAAGACATCGGGCATGGAACATATGGCGCTGCGCGCGCGCAGCCAGCAGGCGCTGGAGCGCCGCGTCGCCGCGCTCAAAGGCTCCGGCTTCGACATCGGCTGGATCGACGGCGACATGGGGCAGGGGCCGACCTTCCGCTGCCGCGACCCTGATGGCCACATCGTCGAGCTCTATTACGAGACCGAATGGTACCAGGCGCCGCCAGAGCTTAGACCTGCGCTGAAGAACCAGGCGCAACGCTTTCCTGCGCGCGGCGTCAACGTTCGCCGTCTCGACCACCTCAACTGCCTCGCCGTCGACATCAAGGCCAACCGCGAGTTCTTCGAGAACTATCTCGGCTGCCGCCTCACCGAACAGATCGTGCTCAACGACGGGCGGGAAGCGGCGATGTGGCTGACGATGTCGAACAAGAGCTACGATTTTGCCTATTCGCTCGATCATTCCGGCACGCCCGGCCGCTTTCACCATGTCACCTACGCGCTCGACAGCCGCGAGGAGATTTTGCGCGCCGCCGATATCTTCCTGGAGAACGGCGTGCACATCGAGACCGGCCCGCACAAGCACGCGATCCAGCAGACCTTCTTCCTCTATGTCTACGAGCCCGGCGGCAACCGCGTCGAGGTCGCCAACGCCGGCGCGCGCCTCATCCTCGCGCCCGACTGGAAGCCGATCGTGTGGACCGAGGAGGAGCGCAAGAAGGGCCAGGCCTGGGGTTTGAAGACGATCGAGTCGTTCCACACCCACGGCACACCGCCGGTGGAGGCGAAGAAGCACGGCTAGACCCGGACCCGAAGGGCCGCGTTAGCGCAAAGTGTGAAGCGGTTTTCCGATTAGGTCATGCTCCAAACATCAATGCGTTGAGGTGCGCACCCGGGCGATCGTCTCGCGGACGCCGGTCCAGGCCGATTTGTCCGGCGCGAACTGCTTGCGCAGGAAGCTGACGAGTTCTTCGACCTGCACGTCGCTCATGCTGTTCTTGAAGGCGGGCATGTAGCCGAGATCGCTCGACACCGGCTCGGCGATGCCTTGCAGGATGACCTGCACGAGATTGTCAGATGTCGCGCTGTGCAGATTGCTGTTGAGCGCGAGCGAGGGCCGAGTTCCGAACAGCGGCAGGCCGCCGACCTCGTGGCAGACGGCGCAGGCGCCCTGATAGAGCCGCGCGCCGGTGGAAGGCGCAACCGTGACCCGCGTTGAGCTTTCAAGCTTTGCGGCAAGCGCATCCTGGCCCCGCGTATCGATCGCGGTGTCATTGAACGAGTTGAGATAGACCGCCATCGCGCGGATGTCGGGGTCGGGCAGGGCTTTGAGATCCCTGACGATCGGCGCCATCGGACCGGCCGCGACGCCGTGATAACGCGACTGGCCGGTGCGCAAATAGGCGAAGAGTTCGTCTTCACTCCATGGAATCGGCGCATGCGAGAGCGAGGTCAGGGCCGGCGCCTCCCAGCCCTCGGCAAATCCGCCGGCGAGATAGGCATTGCGCTGCTCGGCACCGAGCGCGTTGCGAGGCGAATGACACGCACTGCAATGGCCGAGGCTCTCGACGAGATAGGCGCCGCGGTTCCACTGCTCGGATTTGGCGGGATCGGGCTTGAATTCGCTCGTCCTGTGGAACAGGGCATTCCAGCCCGCAAGCAGCGGGCGGAGGTTGAACGGGAAGGCGAGCGCATTCGCCGGCGCCGTGGCGCGCACCGAAGGCTGAGCCATCAGGTAGGCGTAGAGCGCCTGCATGTCGGCATCGCTGGTCCTGGCAAAGTGCGGATAGGGGAAGGCGGGATAGAGCTGCCGTCCGTCGCGATGCAGCCCGTCGCGCATCGCGCGCTCGAAGGCGGGATAGGACCAGGCGCCGATGCCGGTCTCGACGTCAGGCGTGATGTTGGTTGAGTAGATCGTGCCGAACGGCGTCTGAAGTGCGCGGCCGCCGGCGTTGAGCACGCCATTGAGGCTGGTGTGGCACTCCGCGCAATTGCCGAGTGCTGCGAGTTGCTCTCCGCGCGCGATCGTCGCCGCGGAATAGACCGAGGCATCAGGCCGCGCGATCGGCGCGATGGCGCGTCCGGGCAAGAGGGCCGCGCCGACGCCGATCGCGGCGGTGCAGACGGCCGCGATCGTCGCGAAGATGCCGGCGCGCTTGGCGAACGGATTCTGCCAGATGCGTGACGGCGGCGGCGCAGCGGGCGCGGGCAGGGCTTGCGGCACGGGCGATGTTTCAGCGTGCAGCCCCCTCAGGATACGCTCGGGCGTGAACGGCGGCTCGCGGAAGCGCACGCCGGTGGCATCGAAGATCGCGTTGGCGATCGCGGCTGCGCTCGGCACCGAGGCGGACTCGCCGACGCCGAGCGGCGGCTGGTCCTGACGCGGCAACATCAGCACGTCGATCTTGGGCACGTCGGGGAACGGGATGATCGGATAAGCGCCCCATTCGCGCGCCGCCACCGCGCCGCGCTCGAACGAAACCTCCTCCATCAGCGCGCGGCTGGTGGACTGGATGACGTTGCCGTGGATCTGGTGGCGCACGCCGTCCGGATTGATCATCAGGCCGGAGTCCTGCCCGGCGACGACGCGCGTGACGCTGACATCGCCGGTGGACTTGTTCACCGCAACGTCGGCGACCCAGGCCGACCACGCCGCGCCATAGCCGGGAAACTTGCTGTGGACATAGAGCGCATAGGCAAAGCCACGCCCGTGCACGACGTCGCCGTCTTTCTCTTCACGGACAGGCCGGGGCGTCCAGCCCGCGCGCTCGGCCACCGCATTGACGAGATCGACGGCGCGCTGGTCCTTCAGGTAACGCAGGCGGTATTCGATCGGATCGACACCGGCCTCGGTCGCGGCCTCATCGATATAGGATTCATGCGCGAACGTGTTCGGCAGCGCCGAGACACCGCGAAACCAGGACGCGCGCACGATCGGCGCCATGTCGTGGGCGACGACGCGCATGTGGTCGTAGTCGTAAGGCGGAATCGCGGTGCGGTCGCCCATCTGGAGCACATCGGCCACCGGCGAGATTCGCCCCGTCAACAGCAGCGCCAATGTCGGCGCAGCGTTGGAAGGGTAGCGCGTGGCGAGGTCGTAGCCGGCGACGCCGCCGTCCGCGTCGAGCCCGCCATTGACGTCGATGAGCTGCGCTGTGCCCTTGGGCTCCCAGGCGTGCTCCTGCTCGCGCGTCAGCTGCACGCGTACAGGGCGGCCGACGGCGCGCGACAGCAGCAGCGCGTCCGCGGTGACGTCATCGGCGCAGTTGCGGCCGTAGCAGCCGGCGGCCTCCAGGCGGATCACCTCGATCTCGCTCTCGGGACGCTCGAGCAGGAGCGCCAGATCGCTGCGCAGCACGTGCGGGTTCTGCGTGCCCGACCAGACACGGATGTTGCCGTCCTGGACGTCGGCGACCGCGCAAGAGGGGCCGATCGACGCATGCATCTGGTACGGCCACACATAAGTGCGCTGCATCGGCTTGGCCGCGCCTGATATCGCCTTATCGACATCGCCCTTGTCGATCAGCGTGCGCGGCGTCGACGGGTTGGCGCGCAGCGCGGTCTCGACATCGGCGAGATCGGTCAGACCAGGCGTCGGCTTCCAGCGCACCGCCAGCTGCTCCGCCGCGCGGATCGCGTTCTCCTCGCGCTCGGCGACCACGCCGACGAAATCGCCGATGCGCACGACGGCAATGATGCCGGGAATGTCGCGTACCGAGGCCTCATCCACCGCGATCAGGCTGGTGCCGACGAACGGCCCGGCATCGACGCCGGCATAGGGCGGACGCACCACCCGGCCGTGCAGCATACCGGGCACCCTAACGTCGTGCACGAAGGTCAGCTCGCCCGTCGCCTTGGCGGGCAGGTCGACGCGCGGCGTCGACTGGCCGACGATGGCGTAGTCGCCGACGGGCTTGAGCGCGACGTCGTCGGCAAGCTCGAGGCGAATGGTCTCGCCGCCGATCAGTTCGCCATAGCTGACGCTGCGGTTGTGCCCGCGGACGAGGCCGTCTTCGATCTTGAGGTCGCTGGCCGGCAGCTCCAGCCGCTCGGCTGCGCGCGCGATCAGAAAGTGCCGCGCTTGCGCGGCGGCCTTGCGCAGGGGAACGGCGGTGATCTGGATGGTCTCGCTCGCGATCGTCGCGCCCTGGTTTGGCACCACGGCGGTGTCGCCGAGCACCACGACGACGCGCGCAAAGGAGACGTCGAGCTCCTCGGCGACGATCTGGCCGAGTGCGGTGCGGATCCCGGTGCCGAGATCGACATGACCGTTATAGGCCGAGACCGATCCATCCGCGGTGATGCGGACAAACGTCTCGGACGTGACTTCGTCCACGGTGCGGACGACGACGAGCGAACCCGACTGCCGCTCAGCTCCGTTCGAAAGAGGGGAGGCCATCAATCAACGGCCTCAGTGATCTGGCCGGATGCGCGCATCACCGCGCGCAGGATCTCGACATGCGTGCCGCAGCGGCAGAGATTGTAGCGCAGCGCCGCGAGCGCCTCCTGCTCTGAAGGCTGCGGGTTGATCGCAAGTAGAGCCTTGGTGGTCATGATCATGCCGTTGAGGCAATAGCCGCATTGCGCGGCCTGCTCGTCGATGAAGGCCTGCTGCACCACATCCGGCTTGTCGCGCGTGCCGAGCCCTTCGAGCGTCAGGATGTCGCGGCCTGCGCAGCCGCTGACGGGAATCACGCAGGAGCGCGCGGCCTGCCCGTCGATCAGGACAGTGCAGGTGCCGCATTCGCCCAAGCCGCAGCCATATTTCGGACCGTTGAGCGCGAGATCGTTGCGCAGCACATAGAGCAGCGGCGTCTGCGGCGCTGCCGTGATCTCGTGGATCCTGCCGTTCACGGTGAGGCGGATCGGTGTCTGCGTCATCCTCGTTCCCAAGCCCGTGGCCAAGTGCTCGTCAAAACCTACGTCGCGACGATACCGTTTGTACACAAACGTGCAAGCCGCGCATGCCGCACTGCAGCGCGACTGCCTTCTTTGTGGACAGAGCGGATAGGCAATTGGGGTTTTATGCGGCAGCCGCATCTTTTGCGCCGCACCGCCGCTTGACAGCCTTCGGGAGGGCGCGCAACATCGTTCGTATACGAATGATAACCGCAGTCGACTGGCTTTGGACATGGTGACTGAAACGACGAGCGCCGCCATCGACAAGATCCGTTGCGATGCCTGTCCGGTGATGTGCTACATCAAGCCGGGCGCGGCGGGCGCCTGCGACCGCTATGCCAACCACGACGGCAAGCTCGTCCGCGTCGACCCCCACGTGATCCTGGAACGCACCGTCTCGCACGGCGGCAAGCTCGTTCCGTTCAGCCGCACCGAAGACTGGGACGGCAAGATCGTCCACGAGCCCTCAACCTTTGTCACCGCGATCGGCGCGGGCACGACCTATCCCGACTACAAGCCGGCGCCGTTCATCGTCTCGTCCGAGATCGATGGCGTCGACATGGTGACTGTCGTCACCGAGGGCATCTTCTCCTATTGCGGCATCAAGGTGAAGATCGACACCGACCGCTATCTCGGCCCGGAAACCGCGACCGTTCGCGCGCAGGGCGAGGCGGTCGGCCACGTCACGACCAGCGAATATGGCTCGCAGATGCTGTCGCTCGGCGGCGTGCATCATCTCACCGGCGGCTCCAAGAAAGAGGGCCGCGTCACCTGTGACACGCTGATGGATCTCGCCAATTGCAAGGCGGTTGAGCTGACCATCGACGGCGGCGCCAGCGTGGTGGTGCAGGCCGGCCAACCGCCGATCGTCAACGGCATGAAAGAGGAGCGCATGCGCGTCGGCTGCGGCTCGGCGACGATCGGCATGTTCGCCAAGCAATGGCACGGCAAGGTCGACGAGGTCGTCGTCGTCGACGACCACATCACCGGCGTGCTCTCGGAGCACCAGGCCGGCAAGCTGCTCGACATCGCCGACACCGGCATCAAGATGAAGGGCCGTCGCTCGACGCCGGGCCGCTATTTCCAGGTCGCCGAACCCGGCACGGGCTGGGGCGGCACCAACATCTCCGATCCGCTGGCGATCCTTGGACCGTTTGACGCGAAGGAGGCCAAGGCTGGCCTCTCCATGCTGATGGTCTCCACGACCGGCGAGCATTCGTCTTACTATGTGCTCGACGAGGCCCTGAGGCCGGTCGAGACCGAGATGCCTGATGACCTGAAGTTCTCGGTTGAGCGCATCCAGGAGAATTGCGAACCGGCGCTGTGCACGGTGCTGTTCATGGCCGGTGCCGGCGGCTCGCTGCGTGCGGGCGTCACCGACAATCCGGTGCGGCTGACGCGTTCGGTGAAGGACGCGCTGACGCGCGTCACCAGCGGCGGCGCGCCTGTTTATGTCTGGCCGGGCGGCGGCATCACCTACATGGTCGATGTGACGCAGATGCCTTCAGGCGCGTTCGGTTATGTTCCGACGCCGGCGCTGGTCGCACCGATCGAGTTCACGATGAAGCTGTCCGACTACGCCGCGCTCGGCGGGCACATGGATCATGTGAAGCCGCTGTCCGAGGTGCAGAGCGGTGACGACGTCCGCCAATTGCCTTGGCAGAACCCGATTCCGGGGCGCTGGGCATGACCAGGCTCCCGCAAATCGCATTGCTGTCTGGTGGCCGGCGGCTGCATTTGCAGGATGGACCGATTGATCTGATCGTGGAGGCGAGGGGGCGCGCGGACGCAGTGCGTGCGGCCTATGAGGCGGCGGCGCAGCGATTCACCGGACTGCTCGACGAACTCTGCGCGGAATTGCCGGAACTGCGGACGGCCGCTGAGAAGCAGACTTCGCTGAAGGGCGTGGTGGCGCGTCGGATGCACGCTGCTGTCGCACCCTATGCCGCCGATTGCTTCATTACGCCGATGGCCGCGGTTGCCGGTAGCGTTGCAGAGGAGATTCTTGGCGCCATGCTGGGCGCTGCGGCGCTCGATCAGGCCTATGTCAACAATGGCGGCGATATCGCGCTGCATCTCGGCGAGGGCGAGCATTTTTCGGTAGGCCTGATGGACCGGCCTGATCGTGACGGCGTGCTGCGCAAGATGAGGGTCTACTCAGGTGATCCCGTGCGCGGCATCGCGACCAGCGGGCGTCACGGCCGCAGCTTTTCGCTCGGCATTGCCGACGCGGTCACGGTGCTGGCTGCCACCGCATCGCAGGCCGATGCGGCCGCGACGGTCATCGCCAATGCCGTCGATCTGCCCGGGCATCCCGGCATCATCAGAAAGCCTGCGAACGAGCTTCAGCCCGACAGCGATCTCGGCGCGCGTCTCGTCACCCGCGATGTCGGTGAATTGTCGCAGAACGAGGTCGCGGCCGCACTGGAATCTGGCGCGGAATGTGCACGGCAATTGTTCGATCGCGGATTGATCGAGGGTGCCGTGTTGCAGCTTTGTGGTGATATGCTTGTCATCGGAACCAGGGATATAGAAGAGCAACGAACGCGCCCGCTCATGCTGGAGAACGCGGTCTATGCCTGAACAGGGAAGCGAAACATGAGCGCGATCATCCGCAAGATCGTCACGGTCGTCGAAGAGACGCAGATGGAAATGGGCCGCCAGGTCTCGCCGCCGACGCGGCGCGCCGCGGCGATCGCCGTGATCGAAAATCCCTTTGCCGGCAAATATGTCGAGGATCTCTCGCCCCTGATCGCCATCGGCGAGGAGCTCGGCGATCTCCTGGCGAAGCGCGCGGTGGCGGCGCTGGGCATCGATGGCGCGAAGGCGCAGAGCTACGGCAAGGCCGCGGCGGTCGGCGAGAACGGCGAGCTGGAGCATGCGGCGGCTATCCTGCATCCGAAGATGGGCGCTCCGGTGCGCAAGGTCCTGAGCAAGGGCGCGGCGCTGATCCCGTCGTCGAAGAAGCGCAGCGGCCCGGGCACGACGCTGGACATTCCGCTCGGGCACAAGGACGCCGCCTTCGTGCGCAGCCATTTTGACGGCATGGAGGTGCAGATCAACGATGCGCCGCGCGCCAACGAGATCATGGTCGCGGTCGCCGTCACCGATAGCGGCCGACCCTTGCCGCGTGTCGGCGGGCTGACGGTTGCGGAAGTGAAGGGTGAAGACGGTTTGAAATAGAGTTTGAACCGGGGAGGCGGGCATGGCTTCTCCGACAAGATCACGCTGAAGACGTAGAGAGTTCAAAACTGGAGGTTGGGATGCGAGCGAGAAACACTTTTGTGGGCGCGGCCTTCGCGCTGCTGGCGGGCGGCATGGCTCATTCGGCCGTGGCGCAGGAGATCAAGATCGGCGAGATCAACAGCTACTCGCTGTTGCCGGCGTTCACCGAGCCCTATCGCAAGGGCTGGCAGCTCGCAGTCGAACAGGTCAACGCGGCCGGCGGCATCAACGGCAAGAAGCTCGTCGTCGTCTCCAAGGACGACGGCGGCAAGCCGGCCGATGCGCAGACCGCTGCCAACGAGCTCGTCTCCAGCGAGGGGGTTGCGATGCTGACGGGGACGTTCCTGTCGAACATCGGCCTCGCCGTCAGCGACTTCGCCAACCAGAAGAAGGTGTTCTTCCTCGCGGCCGAGCCGCTGACGGATGCCATCACCTGGTCCAAGGGCAACAAGTACACCTTCCGTCTGCGCCCCTCCAACTACATGCAGGCGGCGATGCTGGTGGAAGCAGCCAGCAAGCTGCCGGCCAAGCGCTGGGCGACCATCGCGCCGAACTATGAATACGGCCAGTCCGCAGTCACGGTGTTCAAGAAGCTGATGTCGGAGAAGCGTCCTGATATCCAGTGGGTCGACGAGCAGTGGCCGCCGCAGGGCAAGATCGACGCGGGTCCGGTGGTGCAGGCGGTTGGCGCAGCCAATCCCGAAGCGATCCTCAACGTCACCTTCGGCGCCGACCTTGTGAAGCTCGTGCGTGAAGGCAACACCCGCGGCCTGTTCAAGGGGCGCGAGGTCGTCTCGTTCCTGACCGGCGAGCCCGAATACCTCGATCCGCTCAAGGACGAGACGCCGGAGGGCTGGATCGTCACCGGCTATCCCTGGTACTCGATCAAGACGCCCGAGCATGACGCGTTCCTGAAGGCCTACGAGGCCAAGTACAACGATTATCCGCGCCTGGGCTCGATCGTCGGTTACCAGACCATCAAGGCGGCCGCTGCGATCCTTGCGAAGGCCGGCTCGACCGATCCGGAGAAACTGATCGCCGCGGCGGAAGGGCTGTCGATGCCGTCGCCGTTCGGCGAGATCACCTTCCGCAAGATCGACCACCAGTCGACGCTCGGTGCCTATGTCGGCAAGACCGCGCTGAAGGACGGCAAGGGCGTGATGGTGGATTCTTCTTACAAGAAGGGCTCGGACTATCTGCCGAGTGACGCGGAAGTCGAGAAGCTGCGTCCGAAGGATTGATGTGACGAGAAACCGGGGCCTCGTGGTTCGAGACGCGCGGCGTTGCCGCGCTCCTCACCATGAGGATCCCGGACCTCATCCTGAGGAGGCGCGTAGCGCCGTCTCGAAGGATGAAGCCCCATACTGAGACTTATTCTTAACCCGGACCGCCGATGGCCTTTTATGTCGTACAGTTTCTGACCGGTCTGGCCAGCGCAGCGTCGCTGTTCCTGGTGGCCTCGGGCCTGTCGATCATCTTTGGCGTGACGCGGATCGTGAATTTCGCGCATGGCGCCTTCTACATGATCGGCGCCTACATCGCCTTCACGCTCACCGAGCGGCTTTCGGGAGCGTTCGGCTTCTGGGGCGCGATCGTCATCGCCGCGTTTGCCGTGGCCTTGATCGGCGTCATCGTCGAGATGGTGCTGCTGCGCCGCATCTATCATGCGCCCGAGCTGTTCCAGCTGCTTGCGACCTTCGGCCTGACCTTGATGGTCGAGGATCTCGTCGTGCTGATCTGGGGCCCCGACGATCTCGTCGGCCGCCGCGCGCCGGGCTTCAAGGGCGCCATCGATTTCTTCGGCCAGAACATCCCGAGCTACGATTTGTTCCTGATCGTGCTCAGCCCGGTCGTACTCGGCATTCTCTGGCTGCTGTTCCAGCGCACGCGCTGGGGCGTGCTGGTGCGCGCGGCGACGCAGGACCGCGACATGGTCGCGGCGCTTGGCGTCAACCAGAAATGGCTGTTCACATCCGTGTTTGCGGTCGGCGTCTTCCTCGCCGCACTCGGCGGCGCGCTCCAGATCCCGCGCGACGCCGTGCATCACGCCATGGATCTGCGGATCATCGTCGAGGTCTTCGTCGTCGTCGTGATCGGTGGCCTCGGCAGCATCGTCGGCGCCTTCGTCGCTGCGGTGCTGGTCTCCGAGCTCAACGCCTTCGGGATCCTGATCTTCCCGAAGATCTCCATCATCCTGGTCTTCCTGGTGATGGCGGTGGTGCTGATCGTCCGGCCCTGGGGTCTCTTCGGCAAGCCCGAGGCGCCCGCGCGCAAGACACCAGGCCTCACCGTCAATCCCTGGCGGCCGCTGACGTCGAACGAGCGGCTCGCGGCGCTTGCCGCGCTGGTCATCGCGGCGACGCTGCCGCTGTTCGCCGGCAATTATGTTCTCACAGTCGGTTCGGAGATCGCGATCTTCGTGATCTTCGCCGTCAGCCTGCATTTCCTGATGTCGGTCGGCGGCCTCGCGTCCTTCGGTCATGCCGCTTATTTCGGTCTCGGCGCCTACGGCGTCGCCTTCCTCGCCAAGATGGCGGGGCTGCCGATGGTCGTGTGCCTGCTGCTCGGGCCGCTGCTGGGCTGCATGGGCGCGGCCGTGTTCGGCTTCTTCGCGGTGCAGCTTTCCGGCGTCTATTTCGCGATGCTGACGCTTGCGTTTGCGCAGATCGTCTGGTCGATCGCGTTCCAGTGGGTGAGTGTCACGGGCGGCGACAACGGCATACTCGGCGTCTGGCCGTCAAGCTGGGCGGCGAGCCCGGGGCATTTCTATTGGTTGGCGCTCGGCGTTGCGGCACTCGTGACGGTCGCGCTTCGGGCCATGGTATTCTCGCCGTTCGGCTACGCACTCAGGGCCACGCGCGACTCGCCTCTGCGCAGCGAGGCGGTCGGCATCAATGCCAAGCGCATCCAGTGGACGGCGTTCGTGATCGCAGGCACGACCGCCGGCATCGGCGGCGCGCTGTTCGCCTACCTCAAGGGCAGCGTCTTCCCCGACAATCTCGGTATCTCGCTGTCGGTCGACGCGCTGGTCATGGTGCTGCTCGGCGGCGTCGAGACGGTGTCGGGCGCGGTGATCGGCGCCATCGTCTACAAGGCGCTCAACATCTGGCTAGTCAGTCAGACCGACCTGTCGAAGCTCGTGCTCGGCGGCTTCATCGTGCTGATCGTCGTCGTCTTCCCCAAGGGCATCGTCGGCACGCTGGAGATGCTGGCTCAGCGGCGCAGGAAGACATCGCCGCCGGGATCTCCCTTGCTTGCCAAGCCGATCGAGTCCGTCGAATGAGCGTCGCACCCCCACTTCTCGCGGTTGAAGGCCTGTCCAAATCCTATGGCGGCATCCACGCCGTGCGCGGCGTCTCGTTCTCGCTGCGATCAGGCGAAATTCTGGCGCTGATCGGTCCGAATGGCGCGGGCAAGAGCACCTGCTTCGACATGCTCAACGGCCAGAACAAGCCTGATACCGGCCATGTCCGCCTGCTCGGCGAGGAGACCACCGGCAAGAAGCCGCGCGAGATCTGGCGGCTCGGCGTCGGACGCACCTTCCAGATCACCGCGACCTTCGCGACGATGACCGTGCGCGAGAACGTGCAGGTCGCGCTGATCTCGCATGGCAAGCAGCTGTTCAATCTCTTCGGCTCGGCCCCGAATTTCGACCGTGGCGAGGCTGGGCGGCTGCTCGAACTGGTCGGCATGGGCGGCTACGCCGATCGTCCCTGCGGCGAGCTCGCCTATGGCGACCTCAAGCGGCTCGAGCTTGCGGTGGCGCTTGCCAACGATCCCAAGCTGCTGCTGATGGACGAGCCAACCGCCGGCATGGCGCCGCGCGAGCGCGTCGACCTGATGCGGCTGACGGCGCAGATCGCGCGGGAAAAATCGATCGGCGTGCTCTTCACCGAGCACGACATGGACGTGGTGTTCGAGCATGCCGACCGCATCATCGTACTCAACCGCGGCACGCTGATCGCCGAGGGATCGCCGGCCGAGGTGCGCGCCAATCCTCAAGTGCAGGCGGTCTATCTTGGCGAGGGCCTGCTTTACGATGCCGGGCATGGAGCCTCCGCATGAAGCTCACGGTGCAAGACCTCAACAGCCATTACGGCCCGGCGCATATCCTGTTCGACATCGGTTTCGAGGTCGGCGAGGGCGAGGTGGTGGCGTTGCTCGGCCGCAACGGCGCCGGCAAGTCGACGACGTTCCGCTCGATCGTCGGGCTCGTTGCCCAGCGTTCGGGGCGCATCATGTTCGAGGGCAAGGATGTCTCGGCGCGCCCGACGCATGAGATCGTGCGCGACGGGCTTGGTTACGTGCCCGAGGAGCGGCGCATCTTCACTGATTTGACGGTGGAGGAGAATCTCGAGGTCGGCCGGCAGCCGAAGCGTCCGAACGCCCCGCACTGGACCCGCGAAAAACTGTTCGCGCTGTTTCCGAACCTGGGTGAGATGAAAAATCGTCCGGGCGGCCGCATGAGCGGCGGCGAGCAGCAGATGCTCACCATCGCGCGCACGCTGATGGGCAATCCGTCGCTGGTGCTGCTCGACGAGCCCTCGGAAGGCCTGTCGCCGAAGATCGTGGAGCAGATGGTCGATGCCATCCTGACCATGAAGAAGGAAGGCGTCAGCATCGTCGTGTCCGAGCAGAATTTGCACTTTGCGCGGCTGATCTCCGATCGCGCCTATATCATCGAGCGTGGCCGTATCTGCTTCGGCGGCACCATGGCCGAGCTCGACGCGCGTCCGGATGTCCGCGACGCGCATCTGTCGTTGTGAGGGGCGGGGAGCGGATGGCGAGAAGCGTTGCGGCGAAGAAAAGCGTCAAACCGGCAAAATCGTCTTACGTGCTCGACGAGCAGGTCGGCTTCATCCTGCGTCAGGTCTGGCAGCGCCACAGCTCGATCTTCTCGCGCGACATCGGCACCAATCTCACGCCGACGCAATGGGCGGCATTGTCGAAGCTGGCCGAGACCGGGCCATGCTCGCAGAACCAGCTCGGGCGGCTGACGGCGATGGATGTCGCGACCATCAAGGGCGTGATCGACCGCCTGACCGCACGAGGCCTGACCGAGACCAGCCAGGATCCCGAGGACGGACGGCGGCTTCTGGTCAGCCTGACGCGCGCCGGTCAGCAGCTTGCGGAGAAGGTCGCGCCGAGTGCGCTCGCGATCACCAGGGAAACGCTTGCGCCGCTCGACGCCAGGGAGCGCGAGATGCTGATGGCGCTGTTGAACAAGCTGCGGTGAGTAAGGTGCCGTAGGGTGGGCAAAGCGAAGCGTGCCCACCGTTCTTCGTCAAGTCGCAAAGATGGTGGGCACGGCGCTTCGCGCCTTTGCCCACCCTACGGCAGTTGAACAAGCTGCGGGGACTGGCGACTAACCTCGATGAAGGGTTTGTCGAGGTCTTCCGATATGAGAGCGGCGACGCGGTTCACACTGATTTTAGGTCTTGGTGCGGCGCTGGCGGGCGAATGCGCTCCTGCCTGGGCGGCGCAGCCCTACGAGGGCTTCTGGGCGTCGACCAAAAAGGATTGCCGCGATCAGGACAGCGCCAGCCGGATGAGCATCGAAGGCGGCAACCGCCTCTATTGGTACGAGACGCGCTGCCGCGCCAGCGAGATCACCGCAGACGGCAAGCAAAGCTGGAAGATGCGGCTTGCCTGCGAAGGCGAGGGCGAAAAGTTTCGCTCCAATCCCCGGGTTTCGGTTGCGGCGGATGGCCGGTTGTTGATCGAGAATGGTCCGGTCGGCCAGGCCAAGCGCCAGACCTACGTGCGCTGTGAGGTCGCAAAGAAGCGCTGATCCCTTACGTCTTCCCCGGCCATTTGGCGCGGTAGCGGATTTCGCTGCCATCGGCGAGCCGCCGCCACGTGCCGAACTCCGGCGTATGCGGCGCCCGGGCCGTCAAGTCGATCGGATAGATCCGGCTCGGCTGGCCCTGGATGTTGACGGTGAGCTGCCGGTGCGAGGTTCTAAAAGCAAGCTCGACTTCGCCTGCGATGACAGGCTGCTCACCATCACGATAGAAGGCTGCGGGGGTCACTTCGCCCGGCATGGTATTGAGGTCGGTCTGCAATTCGATTGCGATGCCCTGCGGTGACGTCGGCACCACGACGCCGGCCGGAAAGCGAACCTCGAACACGAGCAGTGGATTGCTGGCGTTCGGATTGAGCCAGGGCGTGGCGGTCGTATACGCGTAGACGGCGTAAGTGACACCGGCGGCGAGGCAGAGCAGGACGACGACGCCGAGTGACTTCAGGCAGTTGCGTGCGAGGCCGCCGCTATTGTCGTCCTTGCGTGTCGCCAGCTTGGTGGCGAGCACCAGGCCGATAACTGCGCCGATGGGGGCGATGACGAACAGGGCGACCAGCCCCGTCGTGATCGGGTCTGCACGATTGCCGAAGCCGGTCAGCTCGAGCAGCCCGATCGTGGCGATGAAGCCTGCCGCCGCACCAGCGATGCCGGCGGCAATCCGCAGCGAACTTTTCATGTCTTCCGCGATGGTCCAGCAATGAACTGCCGCCGCCGAGGGCTGCCTGCGTTAGACGCGGCAGGCAGCAGACTTGTTCAATGCCTTCGAGGCGCGACGCGGAGCGGCGAGCTGCTCCGGCTGCGTCACTTCGCCACCACTTCCGGCACCCGGCCGGCCGGCGGCGTGTTGCGGCTGCGCTGGGTGCGCACGATGCCGTCGATGATGGTCATGCCGATGCCGGGGAGGTCGCCGAGCTGGACGCTCTCCAAAATGGTCTTGCCGGGCGAATGCTGCGCCTTGTCCATGATGACGAAATCGGCGGAGCGGCCGACCTCGATCAGGCCGCAATCGAGCTGGCGCATTCGCGCGGTGTTGCCGGTGGCAAGACAGAACGCGAGCTCGGCCGGCAAATCGCCGAGCGAGGACAGCATCGAGACCATGCGCAGAATGCCGAGCGGCTGCACGCCGGAGCCGGCCGGCGCGTCGGTGCCGAGGATCACCCTGTGCAGATCGTTCATTTCGCGCGCAATGCGCAGCGTGAACAGGGCCGAGCGCTCATTGCCGTTGTGAACGATCTCGAGGCCGCGCTTGCAGCCCTCGCAGATGCAGCGGATCTGGTCGTCGGGAAGCGCGGTGTGGCCGCCATTGATGTGGCCGACCACGTCGGTGTCGGCCTCCAGCACCACGTCCTTGTCGATCAGGCCGGAGCCTGGGATCGAGGGGCCGCCGGTGTGGATCGTGCTCTGGATGCCGTATTTGCGGGCCCAGCCGACCATCTTGCGTGCCGTCGGGCCGTCCTTGACGCCGCCGAGGCCGACCTCGCCGAGCAGCTTGACGCCGGCGGCGGCCAGCTCCTTGAAATCCTCCTCGACCATCTCGCATTCGATCACCGGTGCGCCGGCGTGAACCTTCACGCCGCCCGGGCGCAGATTCCAGAATGCGCGCTGGGCGAAGATCGCCATCGCCTTCAGCCCGACGACGTCGCGCGGGCGGCCGGGCATGTGAACCTCGCCGGCGGAGATCATCGTGGTGACGCCGCCATGCAAATTGCTGTCGATCCAGCCGATCTGGTTCTGGCGCGGCGTCCAGTCGCCCGCCACAGGGTGGACATGGCTGTCGATCAGGCCGGGCGCGACCGTGGTGCCGTTGGCCTCGACGATGGTGGTCGCGCCTTCGGTGTTGAGGTCCTTGAAGCGGCCGATGGCGGTGATCTTGCCGTTCTCGGCGACGATGGTGTCGCCGTCCAGGATCGGCTTTTCCAGGGCGCCGGACAGGATCAGGCCGATATTCCGGATCACGAGCTTCGAGGGTCCGGTGGCCTGGGGGGCGTCATGCGCCATGGAAGGGGCTCCTTGTACCTAACTGCAACGCTCGCGATCTTGGGCAGCCTTGACCCCGGGAGCAAGCAGGATTATTCATTAGTACACGAATGATCGTGTACAAACGACGCATAGCTGCCCGCCTCGGAACCGCATTGGAAGCGACAGGGAAGGTGAGATGAGCAATTTCAATCAGGAAAGCGTTTTGAGCGTCCACCACTGGACCGACACGCTGTTCTCTTTCAAGACCACCCGCAGCCCGACCTTCCGTTTCCGCAACGGCGAATTCACCATGATCGGGCTCAAGGTCGGCGAGAAGCCGCTGCTGCGGGCCTACAGCGTCGCCAGCGCCAATTACGAGGAAACGCTGGAGTTCTTCTCGATCAAGGTGCCGGACGGTCCGCTGACCTCGCGCCTCCAGCATCTGAAGGAAGGCGACGAGATCATCGTCAGCCGCAAGGCCACCGGCACGCTGGTGATCGACAATCTCGAAGAGGGCCGCAACCTCTACCTCATCGGCACCGGCACGGGCCTCGCGCCGTTCCTGAGCGTGATCAAGGACCCCGAGACCTATGAGCGGTTCGAGAAGGTCGTGCTGCTGCACGGTTGCCGGCACGTGAAGGAGCTCGCCTATGGCGAGATGATCACCGAGACGCTGCCGAAGGACGAATTGATCGGCGAGTATATCCGCGATCAGCTGATCTACTATCCGACCGTGACCCGCGATCCCTTCCGCAACCGCGGCCGCATCACCGACCTCATCACCACGGGCAAGCTGTTCGCCGATATCGGCCTGCCGCCGCTGGAAGCCGCCCATGACCGGGTCATGATCTGCGGCAGCCCGGCATTGGTCGCTGACACCCGCGTGCTGCTGGGCGAGCGTGGCCTTATTGAGGGCAATCACGGCGAGCCGGCCCAATTCGTGGTCGAAAAGGCCTTTGCCGAGCGCTGATCGCGGATTTTTCGCGCAATAAGACCGTATTTCCGCCGTTCGGCGGGCGTTGCGGCGCCGATTCCGTGCGCGATACACTGTGGGAACGAATCAGCGGAGTTCCCACATGGTTGCGGACAGCGACAGCAACATCGCCTGGCACCGGGTCCAGTTGAAGAAGAACCGCGCCGAGTTGAAGGCGCTCGAGACCGCGCGCTTCACGATGGGCGAGATCGCGTCTTCGAAGCGGGACGGGCAGACCCAGAAGGCGATTGCGGAACTCAAGCGCAAGATCTCGCTATCCGAGCGCGTGATCGCCGATCACGACAAGCGCACGCGCCGCCCCCTTGGCACCGATCTGCAAAGCCTCGCCAATGGTAGCTGGAGCCATTGGGACGCCTACACCAATCAGCAGCGCAAGACCGGCCAGCGCTCGCCGGGGCGCGGATAGGCTCTCTTCTTTTCGCGCGGTTCCGGCCCTTGCGGGTCGCCGCGTACACACCATCTGGTTGAGGCGCCACCAACCAACACGGTGATCCCATGACACCGCGCCTCGATTTCACCAGCGAGGCCTTCTTCCGCGATCCGCCCAAGGCGATCGCGGCACTGCGCGCGTCCGGCCCCGTGATCGCGACGCGATTTCCTCTGGTCGGCGATGTCTGGGTCACCACGACCCATGACGCCACAGCGCAAGTCCTGAAGGACGGCACCACCTTCACGCTGCGCAAGGGGGACGGCAAAGTCGCCGGCCTGCGCTGGTGGATGCCAAAACTGGTCACCACCATCGCCAACAACATGCTGACGATGGACGAGCCTGATCACACGAGGCTGCGCAGCATCGTGGACGAGGCTTTTCGCCGCCGCGCGATCGTGGCGATGGAGCCACGCATTCGCGCCATCGCCGACGGCCTGGCGAACGACCTGTTTGCCGATGGCAGCCCCGCCGACCTCGTCCAGCGTTACGCCCGCATCCTGCCGGTGTCGGTGATCTGCGAATTGCTGGGCCTGCCTGCGGCCGATCGCCCGCGATTCATCGCCTGGGCCAACAAGATGTCGTCGCTGACGAATGTCGTCAGCTTCTTCCGCCTGCTGCTCGCGTTTCGCAAGATGCGCGCCTATCTCGAACAGCAGTTGCAGGTCGCCCGCGTGCAGGGCGGCGAGGGCCTGATTGCCGAGCTGGTTCAGGTCGAGCGTGAGGGCGGCCAGATCACGCCGGACGAAATGGTGTCGATGGTGTTTCTGCTGCTCGCGGCAGGATCGGAGACCACGACGCATCTGATCAGCGGCTCGGTCTACGAGCTCCTCAGAAATCCGGGCTTGCGCGATTGGCTGGAGCAAGACCGAAGCCGTGTCGGGCTCGCTGTCGAGGAGTTTTTGCGCTTCGTGTCACCGGTGCAGTTTTCCAAGCCGCGCTATGTGCGGCGGGATATCGAGCTTGTGGGCGTGCCGCTGAAAAAGGGCGATCGCGTCATGGTCATGCTCGCCGCGGCGAACATGGATCCGGCGGTGCATGACCAGCCCGAGCGGCCCGACCTCACGCGCAAGCCGAACCGCCACATCTCGTTCGGAACGGGAATTCACTTCTGTCTCGGCCATCAGCTCGCACGGATCGAGGCGGCCTGTGCGCTGGAGGCGCTGTTTGCACGATGGCCGAAGCTCGGTCTCGCCGTCGATCCCGCGCAAATTCACTGGCGCAAGCGGCCGGGCATGCGTGCCATCGCGGAGTTGCCGGTCGTCGCGGTGGACAGTCAGCCCGTCGATTTCCGTGATGCCACGACATCGCGTTCCCAGCCGAACACGGATCGGCCGTCGAGATCGGGAGAGGCTTCACGCTCTCCGGCGATGTAGGCCTCGACCGACGGACCGCTGGCAGTCCGCTCCAGCCGCCGCGCCTGGTCGTCGAGGCGCCTGATCGCCTGCATCTCCTCTTCGCGTCCGAGCTTGGCGTTCTGGATCGCGCCCTTCAGCACGCGGATGGTCTCGTCATAGACCTTGATCGGGACGGGGTAGGGGTGCCGGTCCTTGCCGCCATGGGCGAGCGAGAAGCGCGCGGGATCGTTGAAGCGATAAGGCGCGCCATGCACGACCTCGGCGACCATCGCCAGCGAGCGCACGGTGCGCGCGCCGACGCCGGGCGTTAGCAGCAATTCCGGAAAATCGACCGGGCCGCGTTCGGCCGCGGCGGCCAGCGTGCCGTGCAGGCGGCGTGCGAACACGTCCTTGGGCCTGATATCATGATGCGCGGGCATGATCAGATGCGGCAGCATCGCCTGCGCTGGCGCGGGCGCAGTTCCAACGAGGCGTTCGAATTCCGTGAGGATGCGATCGGGGCCGAGACCGCTCAACAGTTCGAGCTGCGCGGCGCGCGAGACATCGGCGCGGTGATCGGTGAGATTGACGATCTCGCCCTGCTGCGGCCCGTCGATCGCGCTATGCGGCGTGTCGACAAAACTCTTCAGCGCCTCGGAATGCCAGTGATAGCGGCGGGCCTGGCGCTTGTCGCCGTTCATGCCCTGCTGCACCACGGTCCACTTGCCGTCGGCGGTGACGAAGAAGCCGTGGAGATAGAGATCAAAACCATCCTGCACGGCCGCGCTGTCGACTTTTGCCACCAGGCGGCTGGCGCGCGTGAGTTTTGCGCCGTCGAAGCCGACGCGATCGCCGAGCTGCAACAGCTCGTCAGGCGTCTTGCGCGAATGCTGGCCGCGTCCGCCGCAGACATAGATGCCGAGCTCGTCCTGGAGCGGGCCTAGCCCGCGCTTCAGGGCGCCGATCACGGAGGTGGTTATGCCGGAGGAGTGCCAGTCCATCCCCATCACGGCGCCAAACGACTGGAACCAGAACGGATGCGACAGCCGCTGCAGGAAGGCGTCGCGTCCATAATGATGCACGATCGCCTGCGTGACGATTGCGCCCAGCGACGACATGCGGCTCGCAAGCCATGGCGGAACCCGCCCGGTGTGGAGAGGAAGATCGGCGCTGCCGGTTCGGCGAGTCATGATCGACGCAAGTTAGCGCAGTTCGGCGACGGTTGCATCGAGGGAATACTGTATTGGGCGGGGCGGGAGGACACCTCACCCCAGTCCGCGAGCTACTCGCGCGTCGCCTTGGACGCGCCGCGCAGGCCCGCCTGCTGCTGGATCGTGTCCAGCGCGCCGGACGACTGCTCTTCCGTCACGAAGCGGTTGAGCAGGGGGAGTGCGTCCTCGCGTCCCTTGGGGATCGCGATGGCCATATGCTCGGCACCCCAATTGCCGTCGAGGATTTTCGCGCCCGGCATCTGGTCGGACATCTCGAACAGCGTCGGTTTGTTGGTCGCGTAGAGGTCGATCTCCCCGCGGCCGAACATGGCGATCGCGACCTTGACGCTTTCAGCGGGAACGATGGTCGCGCTTCTGAACTTCGCCGGCAATGTCCGTTCTGAGGTCGAGCCCTTGGTGACGCCGATCTTCACGCCCGGCCTGTCGATGTCCTCGATCTTGCCGATCGGCGAGTTCGCCGGGACGAGATAGCCGAGCTCGATCGCCAGCACGGGCTGGCTGAAGCTGACCTCGTTGGCGCGGGCCGGCGTGGCGTTGGTCACGGTGAAGTCGACCTGGCCGTCGTGGATCGCGCTGACGATGTCGGCGACGCGCTGAAACCTGACATAGTCGGCGTTCACGCCGAGCCGCTTTGCCAGTTCGCCGCCGAGATCGTAGGCGAGGCCATGCGGCTTGCCGGCCGCATCCGTCACCATCGAGGTCGGGCTGCCCGGATAAATGCCGACACGCAAGCTGCCGCTCGGCGCCAGCAGTTTTGCTTCGCCATCGGCGCGCGCGGACGCGCCGAGCAGGCCGGTCGTTGCAAATGCGAGCAGGGCGGTGCGCGCAAATCGCCGGGAAGAGGTCCTCATGTGGCGAGCTTCACTGCGCACGGATGTCGGCGGCCTTCAGCACCGGCTCCCATTTGGTCGCCTCGGCGCGCATGTAGGCGTCGAAGTCCTTGGCGGAAGAGCCGACCGGCGAGGCGCCGATCTTGCCGAGCGTCGACAGCACGTTCGCGTCCTGCAGCGCCGCCTTCAGATCGGTCTCGAGCTTCGCCACGATCTCCGGCGGCATCTTGGCAGGTCCAAGAACGCCCCACCAGACCGAGACGTCGTAGCCGGGGACGCCTGATTCCGCGATAGTTGGCACATTCGGCAGCGCCTTGGAGCGTTCGGCCGAGGTCACCGCTAGCGCGCGCACCGGGCCGCCTTCGAGCTGGCCGATCGCTTCCGCCAGCGGATTGATGCTGAGCGGAATCTCGCCAGCGATCACGGCGGTCAGCGCCGGTGCGCCGCCTTTGTAGGGGATCGCGACGATCTTGCTGCCGGACATGTATTTGAGCAGCTCGCCGGCGAGATGCGCGGAGGTGCCGTTGCCGGACATGCCGTAGGAGAGCTTGTCGGGCTCCTTCTTTGCGGCGGCGAGGAGATCGCCGAGCGTCTTGTAAGGGCTGTCCTTGGCGACGACGATTGCGAGCGGTGAGGAGGCGACCTCGGTGATCGCGGTGAAATCCCTGAACGTGTCGTAGGGCACGCTCGGATAGATGAACTGGTTGAGCGGATGGCCGCTCGCGACCAGGATCAGCGTGTAGCCGTCCGGTGCTGCCTGCGTCAGCGCCTGCGAGGCGACGATGCCGCCGGCGCCCGGACGGTTGTCGATCACCGGCTGCTGGCCCCAGGTCTTCGCCAGCGCCTGGCCGAGCGTACGCGCGAGCACGTCGACGGCGCCGCCCGCCGCATAGGGCACAAGGATATGGACCGGCTTGCTCGGGTAATTGTCGGCGGCCTGCGCGGCGCCGCCCAGCAGCAGACCGGCACCCAGCATCAAACCGCCGATTGTCTTGTTCAAACCCAGCATTTTCCAGCACTCCTTACGGGCTTTCGCATCCTGCCTCGGTGTTCCGAGCCGTCCGGACGTCGCCCATGGTTCTTGTTGACGAGACCTGATCTTTTGTACGATAGTACAAATCACATGGTACGCAAGCCCACCAGCAAGGAAACGGCCCGCAAGCCGAACATGCGCGAGGCGATCCTCGCCGCGGCCGAAGAGCTGTTCGCCACCAACGGCTTCAATGCCGTCTCGGTGCGCGACATCGCGCAGGCCGCCGGCGCCAATCCCGGCAGCGTGACCTATCATTTCAAGACCAAGGACGGCCTGCTGCTGGAGATCTACCGGCGCCATTGCGGGCCGATGAATTTGCGACGTTTCGAGCTGCTCGCCGCAGCCAAGCGCGTGCGCGACCTCCAGGACCGGCTGGAGGCGATCGTGCGCGCCTATGTGGTGCCGGCCTTCACCTCGGGCAGCGATCTCGCCGGGGGCGGGGCGCGCTTCACGCGGCTGCGCGCCGTGATGTCCGCCGAAGGCAACGAGGTCGTGCGAAAAATCATCGCGCAGACCTTTGACGACACCAGCCATGCCTTCATCGACGCAGTCCACGAGAGCCTGCCGCACATTCCGCGCACCGACATCGTCTGGCGCAGCCACTTCCTGCTCGGCGCACTCTATTACTCGCTGGTGACGCCGGATCGCGTCTCGCGCCTGTCGCGCGGCGAGGCCGACGGCAGCGATGCCGCCAGCGCCATCGAGCAGTTGGTGCAGGCCACCGTCGCCGCCTTCCAGGCGCCGGCGCTCGATCAGGCCGTGCCGGTACGGCGGCGGCCGGTCGTCAGCAGCAAGACTTGAAAGAAGCGATCTCGCTCGGCGGTTCAAGTGATGACGATGATGTACACGCCGACCATTCCGCCGCCCGATCCGAACACGCGCACGCCGAAGTTCGAGCTGCCAAAGCTGTCCTGCGATGCGCATTGCCACATCTTCGGCCCCGGCGCGAAATATCCGTATGCGCCTGACCGTTCTTACACGCCGCCGGATGCCCCGCTCGAGGATTTTCGTGCGCTGCATGCCAAGCTCGGCGTCGAGCGAGCCGTCATCGTCAATGCCAGCGTGCACGGCACTGATAACACTGTCGCGCTCGATGCGATCGCACAGAGCAATGGTGCCTATCGCGCAGTCGCCAACATTGACGACACCATCACCGAGCGTGGGCTCCAGGTGCTGCACGACGGCGGCTTCCGCGGCTGTCGGTTCAATTTCGTCCGCCATCTCGGTGGCGTCCCCGACAGAAACGTGTTCAACCGCGTCATCGCGATGGTCGCGCCACTCGGCTGGCACATCGATCTGCATTTCGACGCGATCGACCTGCCCGAATATGCCGACATGCTGGCAAAGCTGCCGCTGAGCTACACCATCGACCACATGGGTCGGGTGAAGGCGTCGGAAGGGCTGGACCAGCTGCCGTTCAAAATCCTGATCGAACTGATGCAGCGCGACGAAAAATGCTGGGTCAAGATCTGCGGCTCGGAGCGGGTGTCCTCAGCCGGCCCGCCGTTCACGGACGCGGTGCCGTTCGCGCGCAAGATCGTCGAGACCGCGCCCGACCGCGTCATCTGGGGCACCGACTGGCCGCATCCGAACGTCAAGGTGATGCCGAATGACGGCGACCTCGTCGACCTGATCCCGCTGTTCGCGCCGGAGCCGGAATTCCAGCAGAAGATCCTGGTCGACAATCCCGCGCGTCTGTTTGGGTTCGACACATGACGGTGCTCGCGATCGATACGTTGCTTATCAAGGAAAGAGGGGAGTTCGTCCCATGAAAACAGGTCTCGTGATCACCGCCCATCCCGGCGATTTCGTCTGGCGCGCCGGCGGCGCCATCGCGCTGCATGCGAAGAAGGGTTATCGCATGAAGATCGTCTGCATGTCCTTTGGCGAGCGCGGCGAGAGCCAGTTCGCCTGGAAGGAAAAAGGCGCGACGCTGGAATCGGTCAAGGCCGGCCGCAAGGACGAGGCGGAGCGGGCGGCGAATCTACTCGGCGCCGAGATCGAGTTCTTCGACTGCGGCGACTATCCGCTGAAGCTCACCGAGGCGCATTTCGACCGCATGGTCGACATCTACCGCGAGCTCAATCCGAGCTTCGTACTGACGCACGCGCTGGAAGATCCCTATAATTTCGACCACCCGAACGCGGCGCATTTCGCGCAGGAGACCCGCGTGGTCGCGCAGGCGATGGGCCACAAGCCCGGCGCGCAGTACAAATATTCGGCGCCCCCGGTGTTCCTGTTCGAGCCGCACCAGCCCGAGCAGTGCAATTACAAGCCGGACCTGCTCCTCAAGATCGACGAGGTCTGGAAGGAGAAGTACGAGGCGTTCCAGATCCTCGCGGCGCAAAAACATCTCTGGGGCTATTACGAGCGCGTCGCGCTCAACCGTGGCATCCAGGGCAGCCGCAACACCGGCGTGCCCATGACCTATGGCGAGGCCTATCAGCGCCTGTTCCCGACGGTTGCGGAGGAGCTGGCATGAAGCCCGTCGTCGTTCGCAACATCAAGCGTGCCGATCCCGCCGGGATGGCGGAATACGGCGTCTCGACCGTTCACGAGGCTTACGGTCGCCTCGGCCTGATGAAGCCTTACTTGCGGCCCGTTTGGGCCGGCGCGTCGATCGCTGGCCCCGCCATCACCGTGCTGGCACAGCCTGGCGACAACTGGATGATCCATGTCGCCGTCGAGCAGTGCAAGAAGGGCGATATCCTCGTCGTCGGCTGCACCACTGATAACACCGACGGCATGTTCGGCGAGCTGCTCGCGACCTCGCTGCAGGCGCGCGGCGTGCAGGGGCTGATCATCGACGCCGGCTGCCGCGACGTCAAAGCGCTGCACGAGATGAAGTTTCCGGTGTGGTCGCGCGCGGTCTCGGCCAAGGGCACGGTCAAGGCGACGCTCGGCTCGGTCAACATTCCCGTGGTCTGTGCCGGGGTCAACGTCGATCCTGGCGACATCATCGTGGCCGATGACGACGGGGTCGTGGTGGTGCCCAAGCGCCATGCCGCTGAAGTCGCCGAGAAGGCGAAGAAGCGCAACGCGGACGAGGGTGGCAAGCGCAAGCGGCTGGCCTCGGGTGAGCTCGGCCTCGACATGTACAGCATGCGCGAGGCGCTGGCGAAGGCCGGGCTCGTCTATGTCGACAATCCCGAGGACGTCTAAGGCAATCAGCGGAGCGGGCGGATGGATCGTCTCAAGTTGAAGGCTGTGCTCGGCAGTCACCCTCACGTGCAGGCGGTGAAGAGCGGCGAGCTCCGCTCCGACCTGTTCGACCTCGATTTCATCGCGTACACGCCGACCAACACGGCGTTCAAGCCGATGGTGCGCGAGCAGGCGTTCGACGTCTGCGAGATGGCGATCGTCACCTATCTGATGGCGAAGGCGCATGGCAAGCCGCTGGTGCTGCTACCGGCGACCATGCTCGGCCGCTTTCAGCATTCCTACGCGCTCTACAACCCTGCAAGGGGAGCGCTCGGGCCATCCGATCTCGAAGGCAAGCGCGTTGGCATCCGCTCGTTCACGACGACGACGGGCGCATGGATCAGGGGCATTCTCGCCAACGACTACGGTGTCAATCTCGACAAGATCCGCTGGATCACCTTCGAGGATCCGCACGTTGCCGAATATGTCGACAGCACCGAGCGTGCGCCGAAGGACAAGAAGATCTTGCAGATGCTGATCGATGGCGAGCTCGACGCCGTCCTCGGCGAGGCCTCTGATCATCCCACGTTGAAGCCGCTATTTTCCGATCCTGCCGCAGAGGCTGCCAAATGGTACACCCGTCGTGGCGTCGTCCCGGTCAATCATCTCGTGGTCGTGACCGAGAAGCTTGTGAAAGCGCGCCCCGACGTAGTCACTGGCGTTTATGACCTGCTTAAGCGGAACAAGGCGCAGGTGGGACCCGCGGCGACGCCCGACCTTGTTCCGTTCGGGATCGAGGCGAACAGAAAACCGTTGGAGCTGATCGTCGACTACGCATTCCAGCAGGCGCTGATCCCGCGCCGCTATGCGGTCGAGGAGCTGTTCGACGAGACGACGCGAGGATTGAATTGATGGCAGGTGATCCCAGGCGCTGGCAGATCGGGCTCGTCGGCTACGGCGAGGTCGGCAGGATCCTGGCTGAGGATTTGCGGCAGCAGGACATCAAGGTAGCCGCTTACGACATCAAGCTCGGAGGCGGGCACGGCGCTCCGCTGAAGGAGCATGCGGCGAAGTTCGGCGTGACGCTGGCGGTGTCTCACGCCGAGCTGACCGCGAAATCCGATTTCATCATCTCCGCGGTCACGGCGAGCCAGGCCGTGCCCGTTGCAAAAGCCTGCGCTGGTGCAATCAACCAGGGCACCTGGTTCCTCGATTTCAACTCGGCGTCTCCCGGCGCCAAGCAGCGCGCCGCCGCTCTGATCGACGGCGCTGCAGGACGCTATGTCGAGGGCGCGGTGATGACCTCGGTGCCGCCTTATCGTATCAAGGTGCCGCTGCTGCTCGGCGGTCCCGGCGCGAGGGAGCTGGAGCCGCTGCTGAACGCGATTGGCTTTGCGGCCAAGGTTGCGAGCGACAAGCTCGGCGTGTCGTCAGCCGTGAAGATGTGCCGCAGCATCATGATCAAGGGCCTGGAGGCCATGGTCATCGAGAGCTTTACCACCGCGCGCGCCTATGGCGTCGAGGATGCGGTGCTGGCCTCGCTCGCTGAAACCTTTCCCGCGATCGACTGGGAGAAGCAGGGCGCCTATTGCTTCCAGCGCGTGATCGAGCACGGCCGTCGCCGTGCCGAGGAGGTGCGTGAAGTCGCGGAGACCGTGCGCGAGGCGGGGCTGACACCGTGGTCGGCGCAGGGCACCGCCGAGCGCCAGGCGTGGGTCGCCGATCTCGCTGATGACGGCCTGTTCGGCATCAAGGGGACGAAGGAATTTGCCCGCAGCGCCGATTGGCGCACCGAGGCGGATCGCATTCTGGCGAAGATCAAGCGCTGAGATCCAGCGCGCATTCAGCTCAGGACTCTGCTGCCGCCGCGTAGTCCGAGAGTTCGTCGCGCGCGAGCTCGATCAGGCTGATCAGGCTCGTGGCTTCGCGGACGACTTCCGTGGTGCGCTCGGTGCGGAACTCGGTGAGAATCGTGCGAATGCATTTGTCGGCGGTATCGAGCGTCAACAGCGCGCGGGCCATGTCGTCCTGCGTGTGGATTGCCGATATGTCGATGCCCGACAGGACTTCGCCGATGCCGGTCAGTCGCTTGATGGCCATCTCGGCGGGCGTGTTGGCCCGAATGGAATGGTAATCGATGCTGCTGAATGCGCTGAACATTCCATACTTCCCCGGAGAACGCAGATGTCAGTGCGGGTCTTAGTATGATCTCCTTGGCCCGTCGTGCAATGCGCGTATTTACGGTCAGGGATTCTACCGGATTGGGGAGTGAGGAAAGCTAGCGGTATAATCGAACGGAAAAGATCCGATCATTAGCCGCGCTTCCCGACAATCTTACCGTCGCATGCGACGAGCTTGCCTTCCTTATACACGGAGCGCCCTTGCGGCACGCCGACAACGGCTTCAGGAATATGCTCGGCATTCAGTGTCACGAAATCGGCCTTGGCGCCGACGCGCAGGCCATAGCCTTCGAGCCGCAGCGCCTTTGCGCCTGATACGCTGACGACATCGAACGCGACGCGCAGCTCTTCATCGATGTTGAAGCCCGAGCGATAGCCGAGCGTCGTGGCCCGGCGCAGCATGTCGCCGTCGCCATAGGGCCACCAGGAATCGCGGATGTTGTCGTTGCCGCTGAAGACGGTAACGCCGGCATTGCGCAGGGCCAGGATCGGCGGGAAGGGCCGGGCGCCCGGCGCATTGGTCATGATCGCGACGCCGGAGCGGGCGAGGATGTCGGCGATCTTCTTGAGATGATCCATGGAGATATCGCCGAGCCCGTAAGCATGGCTGACGGCAACGCGTCCCTCCATGCCAAGCGCGCGCGTGCGCGCTGCGATCTGCTCGATTTCGAACGCGCCCAGCGCGCCCATGTCATGCAGATGGATGTCGACGTCGACGCCGTGCTTGCCGGCCACGCCGAACACGACGTCGAGATGCCTCTCGATGTCGCGATCGAAGCTTGCGGGATCGAGCCCGCCGACGAGGTCGGCGCCGATCCCGATGGCCTCGTCCAGCAATTGCGGCGTGCCCGGGCTCATCAGGATGCCGCTCTGGGGGAAGGCGACGAGCTGGATGTCGATCAGGCCCTTGTATTCCTCGCGTACGCGCAAAATCGTCTCGAGCGATTTCAGGCCGACCGAGCCGTCGACCATGACGTGGCTGCGCATCTGCGTGGTGCCGTGGCCGATGCAGAGGTCGAGCTGGTTGCGTGCGCGCACATCCATCGGCGCTGATACGGCCATGTTCTGGGCCTGGAAGGCGACGCGCTCATGCACGTCGAACCCGTTGGTGCATGGCTTGTGCGGACGCCAGGCGTCGCCATAGAAGCTGGTGTCGAGATGAATGTGGCCTTCGACGAAGCCGGGAACGACGAGGACGTTGCCGAGGTCGATGGTCTCGTTTGCGGCGGGAGGCTCATCGACGGACGTGATCGCGGCGATGCGGCCGTTCGCGACGGCGATGTGATGCCGGGCTCCGCCGTCGAAGCGCGCGTTCAGGAAGATCGTGTCGAAGGCCATCCGGTTGCTCCGTTGGTCGATTGTGATGATCATCGCGCAAGCTGCGGGTCGGGCGCAAGGCGCGGAAAGTCGGTCAGCCAGGCCCGAACAACGTAGGCCGCTGCCGCTCAAACGTCTGCCGGCCAGCCTTGAAGCCCATCACGATATCCGGCAGCTCGGCGATGGCGAAGCGGCTGTCCTGGGTTTCGAGCACGACGAGATCGGCGGGGTTGCCGACCTTGATGCCGTAATCGCTGAGGTTCATCAGCCGTGCCGGCAGTTCGGTCACGAGATCGAGGCACGTGTCGAAGTCGCTGACCGACGCGTGCGCGACGTTGGCGTAGAAGTTCGCCATCCGCAGCAGCGAGGCGTCGCCGAACGGCGTGAACGGGTTGAGCACATTGTTGGTCGCGACCGAACACAGCACGCCATCGCCGGCGAGCTTGTGCGCAAGCGTCAGCCCGCGCGGCACGTTGTGGGTGGCTTCGCGGCCCATCAGATAGAGATCGGTTGCGGGCAGCACAGTGACGGCAACGCCTGATTTCGCCAGCTGCGCGGTGGCCGCCTTCATCCGCTCCGGCGGCAGTGCCGAGAGTTTTGTCGCATGGCCGATCGCCACGCGTCCTCCGTAGTTGCGCTGCTCGGTCTGCCGGCAGACTTCGTCGAGGTGCCACCAGGATGGGTCGAGGTCGAAATCGAGATGGAGATCCACGTCGACGTCGAATTCCTGCGCGAGATCGAAGATGCGTTCGAGATGGGTGTTCGGGTCGGTGTCCATGTAGGGACAGCCGCCGATCGCGTCGCCGCCATCGCGCAGCGCCTGCACCAGCAGCTCATCGCTGCCGGGGTCGTTGGTCAGGCCTTCCTGCGGGAAGACGCAGAGCGACAGGTCGATGGCCCAGGCATATTCGCGCTTCAGCGCCTTGACCGCCTCGAAGCCGCGCAAGGCAATGCGGGGGTCGATCTCGACATGGGTCCGCATGCGCGTCGTGCCGTGCACGATGGCGCGTTCGAGCACCTTTGCGCCGCGCGCGTAGACGTCCTCGACCGTGAAGTCCTTCTTCATCCCGGCCACGGCGCGGATCGCGTCCGAGACGCTGCCGTGATTGTGCCCGCAGCGGCCGAGCAGGCAGGCCTTATCGAGATGGATGTGGGTGTCGACGAACCCGGGCAGGGCGAGGCGCCCGCCGACATCGACCTCGACGGCCTCGCAGGCAAGCTGCGGCTCGATCGCGGCGATGCGGCCGCCCTTCACGCCGATATCGACGGGTGCGGCGGATGATCGCAACAGCGTGTTGCGGAAGATCAGGTCGAAGGCGGGTTGGGCGGTCATGGCGTCGGATTCAGCTGTGGTAGCCTAGCGGAAGCTGTAGAAGCTGGCAGCTCCAGATTGTGTGCAGTTATGCCACCAAATTGTTCAAAAAATGTGCATGCACTTTGGGGCGTGAATTGTAGAATGCCGGCACCTCGGAGAGCCCACCATGTCTGTCCCCGCAAAAGCCGAACGCCCGATGACCGACGCCGAGATCGTGGAGGCCTATCTCACGGCGTCGATGATACCCGATCCCGATGCCGCCGCGGCCTACATGAAGCCGGGCACGGTGATCACGTTTACCGGCGGGCGCGAGTTCGATCATCCGCGCGGCCCGACCGGCTTCAACGCAAGACGCTATCGCTGGGTCAAGAAGAAGATGGACCGGTTCGACGTCTGTCCGGGCGCGGACGAGACGGTGGTCTACAGCGTTGGCACGCTCTATGGCGAGTGGATGGACGGCACGCCGTTCGAGGGCAACCGCTATGTCGATCGCTTCGTCGTGCGGAGCGGACAGATCGTGAAGATGGACGTCTGGAATGATAGCGCCGAGCGTATCCTGGTCCAGCGCGGGATTGAGGCCTAACCTCTTCGCGCCACTTTCGGCAGCTTGACGACGCGGTCGCTCGTCACTTCATCCGCATAAGGCGCGAGAATATCGAGCAGGTCGCGGCCGCGTTGCGGGGTGGGGGCCACCAATGCACGATTGGCCACGGAATCCAGATGATGGTGCATCAATTGCATCACCTTGGCTTCGTCGCCCTTGGCGAGCGATGCGATGATGGCGCGGTGCTCGTTGATGGCGCATTCGGTGGAATGCGGTCGGCTGTAGAGCGACAGCGTCAGGCAGCAGCGATAGGCGACCTCGCTGACATAGCGCACCAGGATCGGGCTGTTCGTCATGTGCGCGAGCAGGATGTGGAATTCGGTGGCGAGCCGGATCGAAACTGCATCCGTGCCGCCGCGCGCGCGGTCCTCGGCATCGACATGGGCATTCAGCTCGGCGATCTGGCTCTTGCTCAGCTTGCCCGCGAGCTGGCGGACGACGAGGCCCTCGAGCTGGATGCGGATGTCAAAGGTGTCGCGCGCCTCCTGCCAGCTCGGCGTCGCCACCACCGCGATCCGGTTGCGGCGGAGCTCGACGAGGCCTTCGGCGGCAAGCTGCCCCAGCGCATGGCGCGCAATGGTGCGGCTGACGCCGAAACGTTCGCCCAGCGCATCCTCGGGCAGCTTTGCACCGGGTTCCAGCGCCTGCTCGATGATCGCGCGCCTGAGCGCGCGGCAGATCACGCTGACCTTGTCCGATGATTCAGAGGTCTTGCTGGTGGTGCGCGCCGCCATCGGCGAATCCTTGCGGGGAGGGTCGAAACCTCTCTTTAGCACAGGCTTACTCCAATCCGGCGCTCCAATTGCATGCAGTTTGGCGTCCGGATTGCCTAAATCGAATCCGGCCGTTTGGTGCGTCGTTTGGCCAAATCATTGATTTTGCGGGGGTGGACGACTGGCACTCAGCTTGCATGCACTTTGGTTGTGATGCGCATGCAACCCAACGCCCAATTCGACGGCCGGCCCGTTCTCGAAGGCTCCGGCCCTGTTGCCATCGAGCTGTCCGAGGCCTCCGTGATCTTCGGGCGCGACGACCGCGCCGTGCCCGCTCTGTCGAAGACGACGTTGCGGATCGCCGACGGCGAGTTTGTCGCACTGGTCGGCCCGTCCGGATGCGGCAAATCAACCATTTTGCGCCTGGTCTCTGGCCTGGTGCAGCCGACCAGCGGCGTCGTCATCGTCGGCGGCCGCGAGGTCGCGGCACGGGCGCTGCGCGTCGGCATGGCGTTCCAGAACCCGACCATGCTGCCGTGGATGACGATCGAGCGGAACATCATGTTGCCGCTGAAGATCGTCGAGCCGTTCCGCTCGAACTTCCGAAAGCTGCGCAAGACCGAGTTTCGCGACAAAGCCAATACGCTGCTGGAGCAGGTCGGCCTCAAGGGATTTGGCAGTCGCTATCCCTGGCAGCTATCCGGCGGCATGCTCCAACGTGCCAATCTCTGCCGTGCGCTGATCCATGAGCCGCGGATGCTGCTGCTTGATGAGCCGTTCGGCGCGCTCGACCAGTTCACCCGCGAGGAGCTGTGGGCGATCCTCCAGAACCTCTGGATGACGCACAAGCCGACAGTCCTGCTCGTCACGCACGATTTGCGTGAGGCCGGCTTCCTCGCCAGCCGCATCTGCGTGATGAGTGCGCGCCCCGGCCGCATCCTCGACGACAGCCGCGTCGAATTCGCGCGGCCGCGCACCGTCGCTATGACCTTCGAGCCGGATTTCGTCGCGCTGAACCAGAAGCTGCGCGCCTTCATCGAGGACGCGCGCAGCGCGGCCCAACAGGGGACAGGCTGATGTTCGGGATCGATATCAGGCAGAAGGCGTGGTCGGCGGGGCTGATCGTACTGTTCTTCGTCGCCTGGGAGTTGTTCTGCTTGATGACGGGCATGTCCGACCTGGTGCTGCCGCGGCCGTCGCAGGTTTTTGTCACGCTGTTCCAGCGCTTCCCGGTGCTGTGGCCGCACATCGTGCAGACGCTCGCGACCACCATGTTCGGCTTCGCCCTCGGCGTTGCGCTGGGTGTCGCCCTCGGCGCCATCATCGGCGTCTCCAGGACGGCCTATGACACCTGCTATCCGCTGCTGATCGGCTTCTCCTCGATCCCCAAGGTCGCGGTGGTGCCGATCTTCGTGCTGTGGTTCGGCTCCGGCACGGTGCCGGCGGTGCTGACCGCGCTGTCGATCTGCTTCTTCCCGATCGTCGTCAATATCGCCACGGGCCTTGCGACCACCGAGCCCGAGCTCGAAGACGTATTGAAGGCGCTCGGCGCCAGCAAGTTCGACATCCTCTGGAACGTCGGTCTGCCCAGGACCATGCCGTTCTTCTTCGCCTCGCTGAAGGTCGCGATCTCCTATGCCTTCGTCGGTGCGGTGCTGTCGGAGACGGTCGCCTCCAACCGCGGCATCGGCAACGTCATGATGACCGCGTCCTCGAATTTCAACGTGCCGCTGGTGTTCGCCGGCCTGTTCGTGCTCGCCGGCCTCGGCGTCGCCCTCTACGCCGTGTTCTCGCTGATCGAAGGCCGTGTCACCGGCTGGGCCACGCGCAAGAACGACGTGATCGCCACCTGAATTTCTGAACCGTCACGCAACGAAGCTTGAGGAGGTCTCGATGTTGAGAAAAGTAACAGTCGCGCTGCTGGGATTGGCTCTGTCCGCGGGCGCCGCCGTGGCCGAGGACACCACAATCAAGTTCACGCTGGGCTGGAAGACGCAAGGCAGCGATGCCGCATTCTTCTACGCCAAGGACAACGGCTACTTCAAAGAGGAAGGCCTCAACGTCGTCATCGACCAGGGCGAAGGCTCCGGCGCCACCGTCACGCGCGTGATGTCGGGGGCCTATGACGCCGGCTTCGGCGACGTCAACGCCATCATCCAGAACGCCTCGACCAAGCCGCAGGAGGCGCCCGTCATGGTCTACATGATGTGGAACCAGCCGCCGTTCGCGATCGTCGCAAAGAAGACCAGCGGCATCAACACCATCAAGGATTTTGAAGGCCACACGCTGGGCGGCGCGCAGGGCACGCCGACGACGCGGCTGTTGCCGGTGTTCACCCGCAAGAACGGGCTCGACGGCGAGAAGATCAAGATCTCCAACATGGCCCCGAACCTCCAGGAGCCGATGCTGATCAAGGGCGATATCGACGCGGCGCTCGTGTTCAACATCACCAGCTACTTCAACCTCGTGCTCAACCGCCAGGACCCGGACAAGGATTTCAAATGGTTCTCGTTCGGTGAGTACGGCCTCGACCTCTACTCCAACGGCGTGATGGTCTCGAAAAAGCTGATCGCGTCCAATCCGAAGGCGGTGGCCGGGCTCGTGCGCGCCATCAACAAAGGCGCGATCGCGGTGGCCAAGGACCAGAACGCCGGCATGAAGGCGGCGCTGAACTACGACAATCTGATCGACGTCGCCGTCGAGAAGCGCCGGCTGCAATATTCCTTCGACAAGCTGATCGTCTCGCCCGAGATGAAGGAGATCGGCATCGGCGACATCAAGGATGACCGCATGACGCGCGCGATCGGCATCGTTGTCGAGGGCTATCAGCTCGCCCGCGCGCCGACGCCCGCAGAGGTGTTCTCGCGCGAGTTCCTGCCGCCGCGTGCGGAGCGGGAGTTGGTGTATACTGCCAACTGATCTTCACAGATCTTTGGAGAGACCGTCATGGCCACGGAGATTGCGGCAACCAGCCTGTTCCGTGGCCCTGATCTCGGTGTGACCGACAATGTCGTGCTGCGGCACGATAACGGTATCATCACCGACATTCTTGAAGGAGCGGGGCCTGCTGGCGGGCCTCGCTCCTTCGTCATTCCTGCCTTCGTCAACGCCCATGACCATGCGCGCGCGACCGCGTCGTCCTTCGGGGCGGTCGGCATGCCCCTCGAAAGCTGGATCCTGCGCACCGCGCTCGGTTCGCCCATCGATCCCTATCTGACCGCGGTCTCTGCACTGGCCCGTTCCGCCAGGGCTGGTTGCGCGGCGATGATGGTGCACTACACCCGTCCAAGCGGGACGATGCCGTTGCTCGATGAAGCCAAGGCGATTGCGAGGGCGGCATCCGATGTCGGTATCCGCGTGGCATTTGCCCTCGCGGTGCGGGACCAGAATCCGATCGTTTATGGCGGTGCCGAGCCAATTCTCTCCGGCCTCCCCGGTGACGACCGCAAGACCATCGAAGACCTCTTTGTCCGCGCGCCGATGTCTCCGAAAGCCTATATCGAGCTGACCGATGCGATTGCCGCCGCCATCTCCGGCCCGATGGTCGACGTGCAGCTTGGACCCGCCGGCGTTCAATGGTGTTCGAAGCCGCTGCTGGAGGCGGTGGCGGAGAACTCGGCGCAGACGGGCCGCCGCATTCACATGCATCTGCTGGAGACCGTCTATCAGCGCGCCTGGGCCGACCAAAACTTTCCGGACATGGTGCGTTGGCTGCGCGATATCGGCTTCCTCTCGGAGCGGCTGACGCTGGCGCACTGCATCCACGCCCGTCCCGATGAGCTGGAGATGATCGCAGTCTCCGGCGCGCGCATCGTCACCAATTTCAGCTCGAACATGCATCTGCGCTCGGGGCTCGCCCCGATCGCCGCCGCACACAAATGTGGCTGCGCCATCGCGGTCGGCGTCGACGGGTTGGCGCTGGACGAGGACGACGACATCCTGCGCGAGATGCGGCTGGTGCAGATGGCCCATGGCGGCCTCGGCTTCAGGGCGACCTGGACGCCGGCCGAGCTGTTCGCGCTTGCTGTCCGCAACGGGCGTCGTGCCACCGGCGCGCCCGGGAGCGGCGCGCTCGTCGCAGGCAATCCCGCCGATTTCGTCGTGATCGACCTCGACCGGCTGGATCGAGATCAGATCATGCCCGTCAACCCCATGGAGCTTCTGTTCGCGCGGGGCAATGCGTCGCTGGTGAAGGAGGTCGTCGTCGCCGGCAAGACGATCGCGAAGGACGGGGCCTGCATGGGCGTTGACCTGCCGGCCATCGAGCAGGAGTTGCGGGCGATGTACCGCGCCAATGTCGGCAAGCTCTCGAATTTCCAGCGGATGTGGCCGCCGCTGTCGGTGCGGGTTTCCGGCTGGTTCGAGCAGCAGCTCACCTGCGAATAGGGCGGGGCGCCACGTCCCCCTTAGGTCCGGCCGATATAAAACCGCGATAGCTGATAGGCGGAACCTCGTCTGGCGGTTGGTCCGGCTCTGGGCTATCACAGCGCGGCTGCGCGCCGGCGCGGCCCACGATCCCCTTGAGGAGCCTCCGATGCGTCTTCCCACAATTATCCTGGCCGTCACATGTCTTGCGGGCACAGCCTCAGCCGAGGACCTGTCGGGCACGCTCCAGAAGGTCAAGGAGACCAAGAAGATCACGCTGGGCTATCAGGAGGCCTCGGTTCCGTTCAGCTATCTCGACGGCAACCAGAAGCCGATCGGCTTCGCGATGGATATCTGCCTCAAGATCGTGGATGCCGTGAAGAAGCAGCTCGGCATGCCCGACATCGCCGTCGACACCCTCGCCGTGACGTCGTCGAACCGGATTCCGCTGATGGTCAACGGCACCCTCGATCTGCACTGCTCGGCGACAACAAACAACGCCGACCGCCAGAAGCAGGTCGCCTTCACCAACACGCATTTCCTCAGCGCGACCCGGTTTGCAGCCAAGAAAGCCGCGAAGATCAACACCATCGACGATCTCAAGGGCAAGGCCGTCACGGCGGTGGCAGGTTCGGTCAACCTGAACCAGCTTGCCAAGGTCAACACCGAACGAAATCTCGGCATCAGAATAATGCCGGCCGTGGATCAGGCCGAAGCGTTCCTGCTGCTGGAAACCGACCGCGCTCAGGCTTACGCGCTCGACGACGTCCAGCTTGCGGTCGCGATTGCGCGCTCGAAGGAGCCGGCGCTGTTCATGATCAGCGAAGAGACGTTCTCGAAGGCCGAGCCCTTCGGGATCATGCTGCGGCGGGAAGACGCGCCGTTCAAGGCGCTCGCCGACCGTGCCACCGCCGAGCTCTACGCGAGCCCGGAGATCGAGGTGCTCTACAAGCGCTGGCTGGAATCGCCGACGCCGCCGAACGGCCTCAACTACAATGTCCCGATGTCGGCGGCCCTGCGCAACGCCTTCAAGAAGCCGAGCTCGAGCTTCGATCCCGACGTCTACGTGGTGAACTGAGGCGAGGGCGCTAGCGCGCCCGCGGCGTGTCCAGCAACTGGCCCGCCAGTGCGACGCCGATCGCCGCGATCGCGGCCATGGCAAGCGCCCACGGAACGAACAGCCGATGACCGATCAGCGCGCCGCCCAGGAGCGGCGCGCTGATATTCGCGCCCGACATCAGCGACTGGTTCAGGCCCATAATCATGCCCTGACGGTTGATCGCGGTCGAGCGCGACAGCTCGGCCGTCAGCGTGCTGCGCGCGAACATGGTGCCGACGATGATCAGTGTCAGGTTGATTGCGAGCAGGCCGACATTGTCGCGGGCCGCAAGTCCGGCAAATCCGAGACCCATGCAAGCGAACGCGGTCATCACGATGCTGCGGTCTGACGCGATGATGCTCACACGCGTGATGAGCAGTCCCTGAACCACCATGTTGATGAAGCCGGCATAGGCGAACATTCAGCCGAGCTCTCGCGCGCCGAAGGGATGTCCGTCCCAGGAGAACCGCGCCGACAGGAACAGGCCGATCTGCGACAGGAACATCGAGTTGACGAAGAAGAACACGATGAGCAGGCCGAGCAGCCGCCAAGCATAGCGCATGCCGAGCAGGCTGCGGGTCAGCGTCGGCTCAGGCACGCGGTGCTGGTAGAGCGGCTCGGACGCCGGGTGATCAGGCGGGAGCAGGGCGATCGTCGCAACGATGCTGATCAGCGAGAGCGCGGCCGCGGCCCACACCGGCGCGGTCTGGCCGTAGTGCACGAGGAAGCTCGAGAGAGCAGGGCCGAGCAGCAGCCCGGTTCCGATCGCACCGCTGGTCATGCCGAGGGCCTGCTTGCGCGTTGCCGGCGCGCTGTGCTCGGCGGCATAGGCGTGAGCGACCGAGATGTTGCCTGATGTCAGGCCGTCGATGATGCGTGCCAGGAACACCAGCGTCAGGTTGCCCGCCAATGCGAGCAGGATGAAGCCGATGAAAGTCCCGATCTGGCTGACGACCAGAACCTTCCGCCGGCCGTAACGATCCGAGAGCATGCCCACCACAGGGCCGGCAACGAGCTGACAGACGGCATAGGCCGAGATCAGCGCGCCGAGCAGGAACGGCGTCGCGCCGAGCCGCTGCGAGTAGAACGGCAGCAACGGCAGGATGATTCCCATGCCCGTCGCGTCCACAGCGACGACCACGAAGGTCGGGACCAGCGTCAGCGTGCTCTCGCCCGCTATCATCTCCCTTGCCTCGGTCGCGGAACCCGGTCCCATCCAGCGCTGTCCTCGGTCGCATTTGCGTGATCGATTGCGACACGCCGGATTATATAGTTGCAGGCTAATAGTTCGCGTCCTATCTAATTTGCATGGCTCCCTCGCAGGCTCATATCCACGGTGAGATCGGCCGGCTGATCGCGCGACTGGCCCGCATCTGGCGCCGCGAGTCGGATCAGGCGCTGTCCGATCACGGCCTGTCCTATGCGACCGCGATTCCGCTGCTGGTGCTGTCGCGTCAAGGCGAGAACGTGCGCCAGGGCGTGCTCGCCGACGAGCTCGGCATCGAGGGGCCGTCGCTGGTCCGGTTGATCGATCTGCTCGAGGCCGAGGGGCTGGTTGAACGCCGCGAGGATCCGAGCGACCGCCGTGCCAAAACGCTACATCTGACCAAAGCGGGCGAGGTCAAGGTCGAAGAGACCAACCGGGTGCTGCGCCGGGTACGGGCGAGCCTGCTCAAGGATATCGGCGCGGACGAACTTGCGATAACCTTCGAAACTCTTCAGCGCATCGAGCAGCGGGCCAGTCGCCTGCAGGACACCAAGACCGGTCCAGAGACGAAATAGCATGCGCGCAGACGAGCCGTTCCTGGTCCGCCACGCGGACGTCATTTTTGCGTTGAAGACGTTTGCAGCGTCGATGCTGGCGCTCGTCATTGCCTTCGCCATGGACCTGCCGCGGCCCTATTGGGCGATGGCGACGGTCTACATCACCTCGCAGCCGCTGGCGGGCGCGACCAGCTCAAAAGCGTTCTTCCGCGTCATGGGCACGCTGGTCGGCGCCACCATGACGGTGGCGCTGGTGCCGAACCTGATCGATGCACCGGAATTGCTTTGCCTCGCGATCGCGCTCTGGGTCGGGCTCTGCCTCTATCTGTCGCTGCTGGATGGCACGCCGCGCAGCTACGTCTTCATGCTGGCGGGATACACGGTCGCGTTGATCGGGTTTCCCTCGGTCTCCGAGCCCGGCGCCATCTTCGATACCGCCATTGCGCGGGTGGAGGAGATCTCCCTCGGCATCATCTGCGCGAGCCTCGTCTCCACCATCGTCCTTCCTCGCAGCGTCGCGCCAGCCGTTGCCAATCGCGTCGACGCCTGGCTGTCGGATGCGCAGCGCCTGAGCCAGGCGGTGCTGCTTCGCCAAGGGACGAGCGAAACGCGCCGCGGCAGGCGACTCAAGCTTGCGACCGACATCGTCGAGATCGACACGCTTTCCACCCATCTTGCGTATGACCGGCTGACCGATCGCAATGCGGTGACGGGCCTCAGCGAGATCCGGCTGCGCATGCTGATGCTCTTGCCGGTGATCGCCTCGCTGGAGGATCGGCTGGGAGCGCTGGGGGAGGAGGCGTTGCGCCGGCAGCCCGAGTTGAAGCGGCTGCTGGAGGATCTTGCGCAATGGATTGCGAGCGATGTCGGCGCGCGGCAACCGGCCGAGCCGATCCGCGCCATGATTGCAGAGCGACAGGCGGTGCTCGATGACAGCGCCTCATGGGAGCGGATCATCACCACGAGCCTGCTGTTGCGGCTGCGCGAGCTGGTCGACCTCTCGCGCGACTGCCACGTGCTTAGCGAGGCCATCGCCGAGAGCCGCAATGTTTCGACGCTCGATCTGGCCTTCCGTTCCGAGGCCGGCGCCGCGCCGGTGCGCCATCGCGACCGCGGCCTTGCCTTGTGGTCGGCGGCCGGCGCGGCCACGGCCATCCTGATCTGCTGCGCGTTCTGGATCGGGACCGGCTGGCCGGACGGCGCCTCGGCGCCGATGATGGCGGCGGTCGCGTGCTCCTTCTTTGCGGCGCAGGACGAGCCCGCACGTTTCATCCGCAGTTTCGGCCTGTGGTCGCTGGTCGCCATCGTGGTCGTCGCGATCTATCTGTTCGCGCTGGTGCCCGCGATCTCCCATATCGAGGTTCTGATCGTCGCGCTGGCGCCGACTTTTCTGCTCTACGGCTTCCTGATCGGACGGCCTGCAACGGCGGGAACAGGCATGGCGCTCGCGGCCAACACCGCAACGCTATTGGCGTTGCAATCGACCTACAGCGCGGACTTCGCAACCTATGCCAATTCCGCGGTCGCCTTCTTCGTCGGCGTCGTCATCGCCGAGCTCGTGACGCGGATCGCGCGCGGCGTGGGCGCGGAGTGGATCGCCAATCGCCTGGTGCTGTCGAGTTGGAAGACGCTCGCGGTCGCTGCCGAGCGCCGTGGCAAGCATGATCGGGCAGAGTTTGCGGGCCTCATGCTGCACCGTCTGGGCCTTCTGGTGCAGCGGATCGCCTTCCTCTCCGAGAGCGATCGCCACGATGCCGACAGCCTCGTGCAGCTTCGAATCGGGATCAATATCATCGACCTGCGCCGCGCCCGCTATGGGCTTGCCGCAACCACCATTGCCGTCATCGACGACATGCTTGATCAGCTCGCGATCGCTTGCCGCAGCCATGCCGGTGGAAGAATGCCGACCGAGCTGTTGACCAGCGTCGATCGGGCGCTGGCCAAGGCGGTGACGGATTCCAATGACCGCGCGCGCGAAGACGCCCTGATCGGCCTCGTCGGCATCCGCCGCGGCCTGTTCCCGGACGCACCGGCCTACCGGCCGCGTACAGGCGCGAGTGTTGCAGCATGAGATACGTGATCGACATCTATGGCGTGCTCGTGCCGGCGCTGCTGCTGTGGATCATCGTCGCCTATGTCCTGAGCGCGATCCTGCGCCGGCTCATGCAGCGCTTCGACCTCTACCGGCTGGTCTGGCATCGTGCGCTGTTCGATTTCGCGATTTTCGTCTGTCTTCTCGGCGGCGTCGTCTATCTCTCGGAGTTTTTGCCATGAAGGGGAATTTCGCCTGGTTTGGCCGCCTTGCGCTGACCGTTCTCGCCGTCGTCGCCGCGCTCGCGGTCGGCCGTGAGCTTTGGGTCTATTACATGGAGCAGCCCTGGACCCGCGACGGCCGCGTCCGTGCCGACGTGGTGCAGGTCGCGCCTGACGTATCCGGGTTCGTCACGGAGGTGCTGGTCAAGGACAACCAGAAAGTCCATCGCGGCGATGTGCTGTTCCGGATTGATCGCGAACGTTTCGCGCTGGCCTTGCGGCAAGCCGATGCATCCGTGGCGGGTCATCAGGCCACGCTCGACCAGGCCAATTCCGATTTGAAGCGCTACAGCGCGCTGACCACCGATGCGGTATCGCAGCAGAAGCAGGAGCAGGTGTTGGCCACCCAGCTCCAGGCCAAGGCGGCGTTCGATCAGGCCGTCGCCGACCGCGCGGTCGCCCAGCTCAACCTCGATCGCAGCGAGGTCCACGCCTCCGTGAACGGTGTCATCACCAACATGGATCTGCGTCCCGGCGCTTACGTCACGGCCGGCAAGGGCGTGATGGCGCTGGTCGACACGGATACGTTGCACGTGGAGGGTTATTTCGAAGAGACAAAGCTCGCGCGCATCCGCACCGGCGACAAGGTGCGGGTCCGCCTGATGGGCGAAACGGTCACGCTGTCGGGCCATGTCGAGAGCATCGCCGCCGGCATCGAGGACCGCGACCGCGCTGAGGGCGCGAACCTGCTTGCCAATGTCAACCCGACCTTCAGCTGGGTGCGGCTCGCCCAGCGCGTCCCCGTGCGCATCGCGTTGGACAATGTCCCCGACACCATCTCGCTCGTCGCCGGCCGCTCCGCGACGGTAGAGGTATTGGACTAACGCAACGAGCCCATGGATCGCGCCTGGCTTGGGGAAAACCACCAACAGGCGTTTCAATGCCAAATCGCAGGGCTAATCCTGACGCGCTTGTGTGAGTCGGGGGACCGTATGGGCGTTTGGTTTCTAGTCCTGGCAGCCTGCGTCGTCGGCGCGTTGCTCCTTTTGGCATTCTGCCGATAGAGCCGCGAGCGGACGCAAATGTTGCTGCGAAGCATCAGCCAGCCGTTGAATAGCGGTTCCAGACCGATGGTTTTTGACTGTGCATGGATGACCGCGTTCACTTCCGGGATCGGAGGCGGACATGAGCTGGTTGTTTGTGTTTCTCATTGCCGCGAGCGCAGTCGTTCTGATCGCCCATGCGATTGACGCGATGCGTTCATGATACTGCCTGCGACTCGGTTTCGTCGGTAGCTAGGTAAGCGACGAAATTGTTCCGAGGCGGGCGAGTGTCAATTTGAGGAACCTGGTCCTGCAGGCCAAGGTTGTCACAGCAGGAGGAATACGATCATGCTTGCGTTCTATCTGCCGATCATCATTTTCGGAGCGATGCTCGAAGCGATTTCGAAGCAAAATGTCTCTGCACCCATCCAGGAGCCGCCAAGCATCGATTAAACTTCGACGCTCAGGCGTCGGCTCGGGACTGACGAACCAGCGTCTGCTCAGGCATTCGAGTATTTCTTCAGCTCGAACCGCGCGATCTGGTTTCGGTGCACCTCATCCGGCCCATCGGCAAGCCGCAGCAGGCGCGCGGTCGCGTAGGCCTGGGTCAGACCGAAATCGTTCGAGGTGCCGCCGCCGCCGTGCGCCTGGATGGCCCAGTCGATGATCTGGCAGGCCATGTTGGGCACGGCGACCTTGATCATCGCGATCTCAGCCTTCGCGACCTTGTTGCCGACCGTGTCCATCGCATAGGCGGCGTTAAGCGTCAGCAGCCGGGCCTGCTCGATCATGATGCGGGCTTCCGCGATTCGCTCCTGTGTCACGGTCTGCTCCGAGACCGGCTTGCCGAAGGCGACGCGGCTGCGCACGCGGCGGCACATCTTTTCCAGTGTGCGCTCGGCAAGGCCGATCAGCCGCATGCAGTGATGGATGCGGCCTGGGCCGAGGCGGCCCTGTGCGATCTCGAAGCCGCGGCCTTCGCCCAGCAGCATGTTCTCCTTGGGCACGCGCACATTGGTGAAGACGACCTCGGAAGCGCGGTCGGGCACGCCGTAGAAGCCGAACACGGGCAGCGGACGCTTGACCTCGATGCCCGGCGTGTCCATCGGCACGAGGATCATGGATTGCTGCTTGTGGCGGTCGGGATTGTCCGGATCGGTCTTGCCCATGAAGATGCAGATCTTGCAGCGCGGATCGGTTGCGTTGGTCGTGTACCATTTCCGCCCGTTGATGACGTAATGGTCGCCGTCGCGCACGATCGAGCTTTCGATGTTCGTCGCATCGGATGATGCGACCGCGGGCTCGGTCATGGCGAAGCAGGAGCGGATTTCGCCGGCGAGCAGCGGCTTCAACCAGCGCTCCTTGTCCTTCTCCGTGCCATAGCGCTCCAGCACCTCCATGTTGCCGGTGTCGGGCGCCGAGCAGTTGAACACTTCGGGCGCCAGATGCGTGCGCCCCATCACCTCGCAGAGCGGGGCATATTCGAGATTGGTGAGACCCGCGCCGTGGCCGGACTCCGGCAGGAACAAATTCCAGAGACTTTCGGCGCGCGCCAGCGGCTTCAGCTCCTCGACGACCGGATAGACCTTCCACGGTCCGAGCTCCTCCGCTTCGCGATAGAAGCGCTCCTCGTTCGGATAGATGTGCCGGTCCATGAAACTTTCGAGCTTGCGCTTGAGTTCGACGACTTTGGGCGACATCGGGTAGAGCATCTGGACCTCCTGTAGATCAAGCAGCGCCTGCACGCGGGGCCGGCCTGCATCAGAATCGAGTCGGCGATAGCGGCGCTTGCCTCATCGCATTTTCATCGGCGCGGCTCTGCGCAAATCGCGTCAGAGCTCACCTGTTGCGTAGCGATATTAACGTCCATTCATGCGTTGTCTTGCGTTTGTGCACCGAATGAGAAGCGCGTGGGAAACAATCAGCAACTGTGACTTTGACGCGACTGGCAATCCGAAAGGTCGTGCCTAAGATCGGCCTCAATCAAAAGTGGGGGCAGCAGTCATGACAACACAAGGGGACTACGGAAGCACATCCTTACGGATCGCGCGCCCCTAGTTCGCCAGTCGATAGGACGCGGAGCGCATTGTCCTAGACTGCGCGCGGGTTCTTCCAACAACCGATAGTTCGTCCCGTCGATCCGCAAGCTGCGCGGTCGCCGGTTTCGTCCGTTCAAAAGCAAGCAAGGGCTTGATCCAAACGTTGCGTCTCAAAGCACAATCTAAAATAGAGAAATATAAGAACATCAATCTTGGATTCGAAAAGGAAATGGACATCGACATGCACACGCAATCAGGACGTTCCGTCACTCACCGCATCAGACTCGCCGCCGCCGTTGCAGCGGTGAGCGCGACTATCACTTCACCTGCTTTCGCCGGCGGTCCGCTGCCTGCACCCGTCGTCTCCTGGTCTGGATTCTACGCCGGTGTCCATGGCGGCTGGGGATGGGGGAAGTCGGAGTTTCGCGATCCCCTCAACAGCCCCGCCAACAATCCGTTCTTTGCCTACTACAACGGACCGCTCGCGGGCGGGCAGCTCGGCTACAATTGGCAGCTGGGCAACTATGTCCTTGGTGCCGAGGTCGACGGCTCCTGGTCCTTCGTGAAGGGCAACACCAGCACCTCGCCCCTTCTCACGTCGAGCACCACCAACGGGGTCGGCTACACCGCCCTCGCGACCGCGACGGGCCGTGTCGGCTATGCATCGGGCCAATGGCTCGCCTATGCCAAGGGCGGTGCCGCCTATGCCCGCATGGAGCTTTCGTCGCGGTTCACCCCGGAGATCACCAACTACAACCGCGAGCTGTTCGGTGCCGTCGGCGGCGTCGGCCTGGAAGTGGCCTTCCTGCGCAACGTCTCCGCCAAGGTCGAATACAACGCGATCTTTCTCCCCACCGAAACGCTGCATTGGGTGAGCCAGGACACGACCTCCGAGATCAAGCATTTCGTCCAGGTGGTGAAGGCCGGCATCAACGTCCGTTTCAACGGCGACGGCGGCCTCCCGCGTTAATTCCCCGGCACATCGAAACAACATTCAACAGAAATCCTCGGAGACAACATCATGTCCACCATGTCCAAGATCGCCGCAGTCGTCACCGCCGGCCTCGGCGCCATGATCGCCGCACCAAGCCACGCCGCCGCTCCAGTCGAGTACGTCAAGGTCTGCTCCTTGTACGGCGCCGGCTTCTTCTACATTCCGGGCACCGACACCTGCACCAACGCCAACCAGATCGCGACGAACCAGTTCGATCTCGCGCGTGCGCAGACCCGCGCTTCGACCGGCACCGCGATGGCCGCGTCGCTCGTCGCGCCGTGGCTTCCGACCGGCACCAATTACGCGGTCTCGACCCACTGGGCGACCTATGACGGCCAGCACGCAGCGGGCTTCTCAGGGCTCGTGCGGGTCTCCGGCAATTTCGTGTTCTCGGGCGGCTTCTCGCTCGGCCTCGACAAGGGAAGCCTCACGTCCCTCACCAACCGCACGCAGACGGAATTCGGCACGGCGATCCCGGCGCAATCGTGGAGTGACGTCCGTGGCCTCGGCCGCGCGGGCTTCATGTACGCCTGGTGATGCACGCGACGCTCGCTCCTAAGATTCATTCTGACATTTGAAAGATCATCCCATGACAATCTCTCTCTCGCGATCGGCGCGCCGCTTCCTCTCCTGCGTTGCTGCCGTCACGCCGCTTCTCGCGGCCATGCCGCTCACCGCCACATCCGCGAACGCGGCCGACATGACCGTGAAGGCTCCGGTCGTCGCTCCGGTGCCGCTCTGGAACGGCTTCTACATTGGTGCTCATGGCGGTTATGGCATGGGCAGCAGCCGGCTCGTCGACCCGAGCTTCGCATTCGCGCAAGATCGCTTCACGATGGACACAAAGGGCGCGCTCGCAGGTGCGCAGGTTGGCGGCAACTGGCAGTTCGACAACATCGTGGTCGGTGCCGAGCTCGATCTCTCCTGGGCGTCGATCAAGGGCAATCGGCCGTTCGATCCCGCGAACCCCATCTTGTCCGGGCTTTCAGTGTCGTACCAGGCACTGGCGACGGGCACCGGTCGCATCGGCTACGCGTTTGATAACGTACTGGCTTACGCCAAAGGCGGGGTTGCCTGGGCAAATGTCGCCTACCAGGCCTATGTCGGCACGGTTGCTCCGCTCGACGTGAACCACCAGCGGACCGGCTTGACCGGCGGCGTCGGCCTTGAATACGCGCTGACGAGCAATCTCTCGGCGCGACTGGAGTACGACTACCTGTATTTCGGTCCGGCCGCGATCGCGCTGAGCACACGGATCAGCACCCAGAACGTCGACCATGACCTTCATCTCGTGAAGCTCGGCGTGAACTACCGCTTCAACGGCGATGCCATCGTTGCTCGTTACTGAGCCGCGCCAACGTCACTGATTGGAGACAAACATGTGGAAGCAAATCAACGCGGCACGAGACGTCTTCCGACGTCACCTGCGCGCTATCCTTGCGACTGCCGCTCTGGTTCTGGCGATCCCGACGCCCGGCCATGCTGCGGTCGAGTACGAAAAGATCTGCTCAGTCTACGGTGCCAACTTCTTCTACATACCGGGTACTGACACCTGCGTGAACGCGGGGCAGACGGTGCAGAGCCAGTTCGATCTCGCACGCCAGATTACCCGTGCAGCGACGGGAACGGCCATGGCGACTTCGCTCGTCAATCCGTTCCTGCCCGACGGGACCAACTATGCGATCTCGACGCACTGGGCCGTCTTCGACGGGCAGCATGCCGCCGGTGTGGTCGGAATGATCAGGATCCAGGGAAACCTGTCACTGACCATGGGCATCGCGTTCGGTCTCGATCGCGGCAGCTTGACGTCCACGTCCAACCGGACCGCGACGGAGTTTGGCGTGGCGCTTCCGGCGCAGTCGTGGAGCGACGTGCGCGCCCTTGGACGCGTGGGGCTCCAGTATTCCTGGTAGCCGGCGCCGAACACGAAGGCGCCGCCCGGACGATCTTCACGACGTCCGGGCGGCGCAAATGCTGTGAGTGCAGGGAAGGGCGGCTAGCCGATTTCGAGATAATCCGGGCCGGGCAATGTCGGGAAGGGCGGGGTCGGCAGCGTCTGGTACCAGAACGCGACCGAGGCGATGTCGTCCTGCAATGGAAGATACTTCGCCTCCTTGACGCCCGGCAGCCAGCCCAGCGCCTGGATCGTCACGCGCAGATCGGAGCGGAAGCGCACGGGATCGGGGATGTGCCAGCGGTACAGGCCGAAGCGTTGCTGCGACTTGTAGACGCCATCGGGACGGATCACCTGCGGTAGGCCGGCATAGGGCGTGGTGAATTCCTGGTAGCGGGATTGTTGCGCCGGACCCTGGCCGGCATGCGCGACATAGGGATCGAAATTATAGGCGCCGCAGAAATAATCCTCGGTGCCGGTGCCGCAGATGGTCGGGAATGCACCGTCGCCGTCGATGAAGAACTTGATCTCGCCTTCGCCCCACCAGCCATTGTTGTTGACGCCCCAGGCCATATAGGTGCCGACATAATGGCCCGCACCGCTTACGCCATCGAGGATGGTGTAGACCTCCTTGTACGGCAGCGGATTGGTACGCCGGAACTGCGCATGGAAATAGGCGCAGTCCTCGGGCACCTCAGTGAGCGTGTAGTTGATCTGGTAGTAGACGGTGAGCTGCTCCTCGCTGCGGTTCTCCAGCGTGAAGCGCGCGCGCGTGCGGAACGGCATTTCCCAGTAGCAGTTGAACGCGCGGCCGGGATTGACGCAGACCGCGAGCGAGGACACCTGCGCGAACTCCTCCCATCCGCAGGCGAAGAAATCGCCGGCCGGGCATTCCACGCTTGGCAGCATTTGGTCGTCCCAGTAGACGCGCAGGATCGAGTGACGAAGGCGCCCGCGCGCCAGCGTCATCCAGATCTGCTGGATCGCGCCCTGGCCCTGAATGTCGGCGAGCGTAAAGGTAGCGCCGGGCTCGATGACGACATAGGGCGAGATCTTCCAGCCCTGGCCGAGATCGCGGGCCTGGCGTGCGGCGGGTCCGTCGACGGACATGCCGCCCTTGCCCTTCTCGCCGGTGAAATTCTCGGGGCTGATCGAGCGCGTCTGCGCATTCGACAGGCGCGACAGATTGCCGAGATACAGGCCCAATCCGGAAAACGCCATGCTGTCCTCTATCCCTGGAGTTAGCGACACCTCGATATATCGCCGTCGAATCTACCAAAAGATGAAGACCGCGCACGCAGGGTGCGCGTACTTCAGACGACGCGGTACTCCCTGAACTTCTCGCGCAGCGCGGATTTGAGCACCTTGCCGGTGCCGGTCATCGGAAATTCGTCCAGGAATTCGACGGCGTCGGGCATCCACCAACTCGCAATCTTCGGGCGCATGTGGTCGAGCAAGGTCTTGCCGTCCACGGTCGCGCCCTTCTTGCGGACGACGAGGAGCAGCGGACGCTCCTGCCATTTCTCATGGTTGATCGCGACTACCGCGGCTTGCAGCACGTCGGGGTGGGACAAGGCGACGTCCTCGAGCTGGATCGAGGAGATCCATTCGCCGCCGGACTTGATCACGTCCTTGGAGCGATCGGTCAGCGTGACGTGGCCTTGGCTGTCGATCACCGCCATGTCGCCGGTGATCAGCCAACCATCACGGTCGAGGCCTTCGTCGAGCTTCATGTAGCCCGAGGCGACCCACGGCCCGCGTGCTCGCAGATGTCCGACGGTCTTGCCGTCGCGCGGCAGCTCGTTGCCGCCGTCGTCGACGATGCGCAAGGATGTGCCGAAGCAGGCGCGGCCCGACACCTGGCGCCGGTCAAATTTCTCCTTGTCGCCGAGATGCTCGGAGCCGGGCCGCAAGCCCGGCATCGAGCAGCCCAGGGCTTCGGTCATACCCCAGGCCTGGACGTAGTCGATGTCATAGTCGCGCTTGAGCTTCTCGACCATCGCGCGCGGCGGCGCCGAGCCGGACGACAGCGTCGCGCGCAGGGTCGAGAATTTATTGCCGGTGCGCCCCAGCCAGTCGAGCAGGATCAGCCAGAAGCTCGGCACGCCGGCGGAGAGCGTCACCTTCTCGCCTTCGAGCAGCTCATAGAGCTTGTCGGGCTCATAGTTGCGGCCGGGCAGCACCAGCTTTGATCCCGTGTAAGGCGCGGTGAACGGCATGTTCCAGCCGTTGCCGTGGAAGAGCGGCGCCATCGGCATCATGACTTCGCGTACGCCTTCGAGATGTCCCGGCAGGAAGTCGAAATTGCAGCAGGTCATGGTCTGCAGGATGGCGGCGCGGTGCGAGTAGATCACGCCCTTGGGGTTGCCCGTCGTGCCCGACGTGTAGCAGATGGTGGAGGCGGATTTTTCGTCGAACTCCGGCCAGGCGAAGCCGGCGTCGTTCTCGCTGGCGAGGAGATCTTCGTAGCAATGCACGTTCGCAAGCTTGGTCTCCGGCATCCGCTCGCGCGAGGACATCACGACATAGGCCTCGATCGTCGTCAGCTGCGGCGCGATCGCCTCGACCAGCGGCAGCGTGGCGCGGTCGATGAACAGCAGCCGGTCCCCGGCGTGATTGATGATGTAGACGAGCTGCTCGGGGAACAGCCGCGGATTGATGGTGTGCAGCACATAGCCCATGCCGGGCGCGGCATAGAACATCTCGAAATGCCGGTGCGTATTCCAGGCCACGGTGCCGACGCGGTCGCCTTGCCTCATGCCGAGCCGCTTCAGAGCCAGCGCCATGCGCTTGATGCGTGGATGGGCGTCGGCGTAGGTGTAGCGATGGATGTCGCCCTCGATCTCGCGCGCGACGATCTCGGCTTCGCCGTGATAGTCCGCGGCATACTGGATCAGGCCGCTGATCAGGAGCGGCATATCCATCATCAATCCCTGCATGGTCCCCTCCGCAGCCACGTCGTTGCGTGGCATATGTTGTGATTTGCGCGTGAGGTTAGCGGAACGTCATGCGGCGTTCACGCAAAAAGCGAGCGACGCGATTGCATGCGTCACTTTTTCGGGGCTAACTGATCCGAGGCAGCGTTCGCCGTGGAGGACATGGATGTCAGCGGAAAGACACAAGACCGGTGCAGCCGGCGAATCTACGGTCGATATTTCCGCACTCCGCGCGCGCTATCGCGACGAGCGCGACCGGCGTTTGCGCGCCGAGGGCAAGGCGCAATATGTCGAGGTCGCAGGCGATTTCGGCCGCTACCTCGACGATCCCTGGGCCGATCCCGGATTTGCGCGCGCAGCCGTCAGCGAACAGACCGAAGTTCTCATCGTCGGCGGCGGCTTCGGCGGCCTGCTCTGCGGCGCGCGCCTGCGCGAGGCCGGCATCGAGGATTTTCGTATCGTGGAAAAGGCCGCCGATTTCGGCGGCACCTGGTACTGGAATCGTTATCCCGGTGCGGCCTGCGATACCGAGAGCTACATCTATCTGCCGCTGCTGGAAGAGACCGGCTACATGCCGGTGCGCAAATATGCGCGGGCGCCTGAGATCTACGAACACTCCCGCCGCATCGGCCGTCACTTCGGCCTCTACGAGCGCGCGCTGTTTCAGACAATCATCTCGCGGATGGAATGGCAGGAGCAGGAGGGACGGTGGCTGGTCGAGACCGATCGCGGCGATCGCATCCGCGCACGCTTCGTCATCCTGGCCGGTGGCCCGCTGAGCCGTCCGAAGCTGCCGGGCATTCCCGGCATCGAGACCTTCAGGGGACACAGCTTCCACACCAGCCGCTGGGACTATGGCTACACCGGCGGCACGGCTGAAGGCGGTCTCACCGGTCTCGCCGACAAGCGCGTCGGCATCATCGGCACCGGCGCGACCGCCGTGCAATGCGTGCCGCATCTCGGCCGATCGGCGAAAGAGCTCTATGTCTTCCAGCGCACGCCATCGGCGATCGGCGTGCGCGACGACCGTCCGACGGACGCAAGCTGGGCGCAGAACCTCAAGCCCGGCTGGCAGCGCGAGCGCATGGACAATTTCACTGCGGTGATCTCCGGCGAGCCGTTCGAACGGGACCTGGTGCAGGACGGCTGGACCGGCCTGCTTGGCGAGATCCTGCTTGCGCCGCGCCGCCAGCCGCAGCCGGTGACCTCGCTCGAAGAGGCGCTGAAGGTCATCGAGCAGGCCGACTACCGCAAGATGGAAGAGATCCGCGCGCGCGTCGATACCGTTGTGACGGACGAAGCCGCCGCGGCGGCGCTCAAGCCCTGGTACAAGGCGTTCTGCAAGCGGCCATGCTTCCACGACGAATATCTCGACACCTTCAATCGTCCCAACGTGCATCTGGTCGACACCAAAGGGCAGGGCGTTGAGCGCATCACCGAGAACGCCGTCGTGGTTGACGGCAGGGCCTATGAGCTCGACTGCCTGATCTATGCCAGCGGCTTCGAGGTCGGCACTGACTATGCCCGCCGCATGGGCTTCGAGGTTTACGGCCGCGACGGCGTGAGCCTGTCCGAGCGATGGCGCGATGGCGTCAAGACGCTGCATGGCTTTTACAGCCGTGGCTTCCCGAATTGCTTCCTGATCGTCACGGTGCAGGCCGGCCAAAGCGCCAATTTTCCGCATATCATCGACGAGCAGTCGCAGCACATCGCCTATGTGATCGCGGAGGCGCGCAAGCGCAAAGCGCGGACGCTGGAGCCGACGCTCGCCGCCGAGAACGCCTGGGTCGAGGAGGTCGTCAAGGCCGCGCTCGGCCGCCAGACCTATCTGGCCGAGTGCACGCCGGGCTACTACAACAACGAGGGCGTGTTCGATCCGATCGCGGCAAGAAACAGCCAGTACTGGCGCGGGCCGGTGGCATTCCTGCGGCTGCTCGACAAATGGCGCAAGGAAGGCAATCTGGATGGCCTGGAATTGACTGAGGGGACCGAGGCGGGCGGCTCTCTGGTTCCGGCTTCAACGGCATGATCCCGGCCCCATCAGGCGCGACGCGGCTCTACGTCATCGTCGGCGATCCCATCGCGCAGGTGCGCTCGCCGGCAGGCGTAACGGCCGCCTTCGCCGCGCGCGGCCATGACGGCATTCTCGTGCCGGTCCAGGTTTCGTCTGCTGACCTCGCTGACTTCCTCTCGGTGGCGACGCGGCTGAAGAACCTCGACGGCATCGTCGTGACCATCCCGCACAAATTTGCCTGCTATCAGGCCTGCGCCAGTGCGACCGAGCGCGCACATTTCCTGCGCACCGCGAACCTGATGCGCCGGCGCGCCGACCGCTCATGGCATGGCGACATGGTGGACGGCCTCGGCTTCGTCGGTGCGGCGCGGGCGAAGGGGTTCGATCCCCGGGGCATGCGGGCGCTGCTCGTCGGCGCCGGCGGCGCAGGATCGGCGATCGCACTGGCGCTGGTCGAGGCCGGCGTGTGCGATCTCGCGATTCACGACAGCGCGCCCGAGCGCCGCGACGCACTGATCGGCCGGCTCAACGGGCGCGGCAGAACGCCCGTGCGGGTCGGCACCGGGGATCCCGCGGGCTTCGATTTCGTCGCCAATGCGACACCCGCCGGGATGAAGGAGGGCGATCCGCTGCCGGTCGATGTCGCGCGGCTTGCGCCGACGGCCTATTGCGGCTGCGTCATCACAAAGCCTGAAGTCTCGCCCTTCGTCGCGGCCGCCCGCAGGGTCGGCTGCGTGACCGGGACCGGTACGGACATGTACGATCAGCACCAGGACATCATGGTGGATTTCCTGCTCGGCCGCGACGGCGAAGGGTAGGCGGCTGCCCCGGTGTCAAGGCACAGGTTGCGCCGGATGGGGCTTGAGCGATCAGGGCCGACGTAGGATCATGGGCCCGCGCGAGCCGGTCGCGCACGTTTATGTGAGAGGACCAGGGAATGACCAAGGGCAGGACCGTTGCGACGGCCATGATCGGCGCTGCAGCGCTGCTTCTCTCGCTGGCGCCCATGTCCCTGATATCCATGGCCGAGGCCGCGCAATGCGGCAGCTCGCCGGCGGGCTTTGAGGCCTGGAAGCGCGAGTTCAGCGCGGAGGCGCAGGGCAAGGGCGTCGGCCAGACCGCGCTCTCGGCGCTGATGCAGACCAATTACGCCGGTGCCACGATTGCGGCCGACCGCGGCCAGCGCAGCTTCTCGCTGACGCTCGACCAGTTCCTCGCCAAGCGCGGCGCCACCACCATCGTCGCCAAGGGGCGGCAGCTCAAGCAATCGCAGGCCGCCTTGTTCGCCTCGATCCAGCAGCGCTACGGCGTCCCGCCCGGGCCGCTGATCGCGATCTGGGGCATGGAGACCGGTTTCGGCAGCCAGCGTGGCAACCAGAACATGCTGTCGTCGATCGCGACCCTTGCCTATGACTGCCGCCGTCCCGAATTCTTCACCGACCAGCTCTATGCCGCCCTCAAGCTGATCGACCGCGGCACGCTGTCGGGGGCGACCCGCGGCTCCTTGCACGGCGAGGTCGGCCAGACCCAGTTCATGCCCAAGAACATCCTGGCCTATGGCACCGGCAATCTCGAGGTTGCCGCCAATGCGCTGAACTCGACGGCGAATTTCCTGAAAGCTCATGGCTGGCGCGCAGGAGCCGGTTACCAGCCGGGCGAACCGAATTTTGCCGCTATCGAGGCTTGGAATGCTGCCGGCGTCTATCAGAAGGCAATCGCCCTGATGGGACGGCAGATCGACGAGGGAGGCGGGGCGGCCGCGTTGCGTTGAGGCCGCATGAAGGCTCGGCCGCGCACGAGAAAGTTCTTGCGTTGAGGAACTGACGGCACGAGGTTTGCTTTGATCGGGGGCAGGGCTGGCATGAGGAGACTCAATATGGCTACCCAGATCGTGATGGACCAGACGGGCGACACGCGCCACGAGTTTGATCCTGACAATGCCGAAGCGCTGGCGCGAGCCGAACGGCGCTTTCGTGAGCTGACCGGAGCGGGCTTCACCGCCGCCTATCGTACCGGACCCGGTGAAGTTACCCGCATCAAGTCATTCGATCCGACCGCGCACGAAACGCTGTTCTATCCCCGCCTGGTCGGCGGTTGATCTGAGCTGCTCATGATCGCGGCAATTTGGCTCCGTGCGCCGGCGCGTGCGCGTCTGCATGCGCTGCGCGAGCTCTATCGGCGCTTCTTCGGCGAGAACACGCCGGATGCCCGCGGCCGCCGGCTTTTGGCCGAATGGCTGTCGCCGGCGCAGCGCGCACAATTCGAGCAGCATCGGTATTTCGATGTCATCGGCTGCGATACCGGCAAAAGGTACCGCATCCACTACGGCACGGCCGCCAATGTCCATGAGATCGACGATGAGGGGCGTGCGGCGATGGGATGGTGCTTCGTCCCGTCAGGCTTTCTCGTGCCCGGCGACGTGATGCTGGCGCAGAAGGTCGCGCTCGAGACCGACGAGAACGCGGCAATCGCGCTCGCCAACCGGTTTCCGCCGGCCACGCACTCGGAGCACTTTTACCGGCGCCCGTTCTAGCGGCCGGAGGGCGTACAGGTCAGGAGTGCGTGGTGCGGTAGGCATCCAAAGCATGTGCCGCGAAGACAGCTACGCTGCAAAGCGCGAGCACGGCTGAGATCAGCTCGATCATAGCTCATCCTCCCGTAGCGGCTGGGAGACGAGATTTTGGCAGCAGGCATAATCCAGGATGAGGTCGAGGAAGAATTGCATGGTGGCCGTCCCTGTCTGATTTTGACAACCAGATAACCGGCAATCTGTTTCAGGCGTGTTTCGTCGTTTTGGGAAACGGGTTTCGCGGGGAACCCGGGGCTGGTTTGTGCACCGCAGACCCGCTACATCCCGCTCTGCTCAGTCCTTCAGCCGCGCCTTTCCGGCTGGCGGCAAGTCATATTGCGAGGCAAAATCATGGCGCAGGTCGAGTGGTTCGACGATCTCACCATCGGAATGCGGTTCAAATCCCCCGAGGTGCAAGTCACCGAAGCCGACATCAAGCGCTTTGCAGCCGAGTTCGATCCGCAGCCGATGCATCTCGACCACGAGGCCGCCAAGCAGACCTTGTTCAACGGCCTGGCTGCATCAGGATGGCACACCGCCGCGATCGCCATGAACCTCGCGATCCAGGCCCGCCCGTTCGGCCCGCATCCGCTGATCGGCGCGGGCGTCGACGGTCTGCGCTGGACCATGCCGGTACGGCCCAATGACCGCCTGCATCTGGTTGGCGAGGTCATGAGCCTGACGCCGTCGAAGTCGAAGCCGCAGGGCATCGCGCTGGTGAAATGGACCATGTTCAACCAGAACGGCGAGGAGGTTTACACCTTCACCCCGATCGCCATCATCCCCAGGCGGGTGTAGGACCGGCGACGTTCAGCATTGGCCCGGATCAGCCTCCTCGAGCCCTTGCGGGCCGCAGGCCGAGGTGGTCATCTCCGCGTGGGGAACGCTGGAGGCTGACATGAGACGATTCCTTCTTGCCGCTTTGCTGAGCGCGGGCGCCCTGGGCGCAGCCGTCTCGAGCCCAGGGCCAGCGTTTGCGCAGCAATCCAGGGTCGGTGACTGGACCATCGAGAAGCGCGCGCAGGACACGCATTGCAATGCGAGCCGCGGCTACAAGGACAAGGAAGACGAGAACCGCAACTACGTCATCGTGATCACCTATTCCGAGAAAGCCATCGTGATCGTGATGATCTATGACGGCTGGGAGTGGGACAAGGTCGGCGAGATCCTCCGGGCCGACGTCGGTACCGATGACGCCGACATCATGAAGAAGGCGAAGTGGGAGGTCATGGACAAGACCACCGTGCGCGGCATCTTCGAATACGACCAGACGATCATGGATCGGCTGTCGAAGGCCAGGCGTCTCTCGCTCGATTTCGAGGACGATGACGAGGACAGCATCGAGATGCAGATCCCGCGCGCCGGCGAGGCGCTGGCCGCGCTGAAGTTCTGCGAGGAGAACCGGAAATAAAGTGCTGCGCCGCGCACAGCGCGCGCGATCGAGCAAGCAAGCAGCGCGAGGGCGCGTGACCCACAGCACACAGCCCGCGCGCTGTTCGCTTTTATCCTAGTCTTTGGCGAAAACGTCCAAGCCGCACCCTGCGGTTGACGTTACGCAAGGACGATGTTCGATATTTTAGCATCTCGCTTCACTGCTTTTTCCACGCCGAAGGCGACGATCGACCGCTCCGTCGGCTCTGCCAATTTCCAATGCGCAAGCTCCCTTCGTCACCGGGGCCGCACGCCGATCGCATCGTCCTTCCGATGACGATCCTCCAGGCAAACCGGTTCTCGTCTCTCGTCGGCGAGATCTACGATGCGGCGGTCGATCCTGCGCTGCGCAGCGGCGCGCTGGAACAGGTTTCCCATTTCGTCGGCGGGTGTGCCGCGACCATCCTGTCCCGCGATGCGGCAAGGCTCTCGATCGAGATTCACCAGCATTTTGGCACCGAATCCCGCTTCCGCCAGCTCTACCGCGACAGATATGTCGAGCAGGATCCTCTGCTCGATCGTCATCTCGCTTTTGCGGCCGGGCACGCCATCGGCGTGACCGATATCATGCCGCACGCGGACTTCGTGGCCACGAGCTTCTATCGCGAGTGGGTCGAGCCGCAGGGCGCGATCGACCTCGCGACCGTCGCGCTCGAGAGATCGGACGCGCGTACCACGGTCTTGCAGGTGTTACGCCATCGATCCCGCGGAACCGTCGACGAGGCGATGCGCGAACGCATGCGGCTGCTCGCACCCCACATCCAGCGTTCCAGGATCATGGGCCGGCAGATCAGGGCGCGCTCGCATACCGTGGACGACCTTGCCGATGTGCTCGACGGCCTGAGCACGGCGATCTGCCTGCTCGATGCGGATGGCCGGGTCGTCCACGCCAACGCGGCGTGCCGGCAGCTGTTCGTCGATGCAAACCTGCTCGCGATGGTCGGCGACCGGATCGTGGCGCGTAACACCCAGACCGACAAGTTATTCCGCGGCCTGTTCGAAGTTGTTGCGGATAGCGAAGCTCAGCCGGCCGGTCGCCGCCGCATCGAGCTCGCGACGTCGGCGGACGGTCAGCACTATCTCGTTCATGTCCTTCCGTTGAAGCGGGAGTGCAGCCTGCCGCGAGACGTCGCGGCCACGGTGCTCCTCGTACAGAAGGCCGCGATGGTGCCATCGCTCGTGCCCGACGCCATTGCTGCGGCCTTCAGGCTGACGCGGTCCGAATTGCGCGTGCTGATGGCCATTGTCGAGGTCGGCGGCGTTCCCGATATCGCGGCAAAGCTCGGCATTGCCGAGACCACGGTGAAGACGCATCTCGGTCGCCTGTTCGAGAAGACCGGTGCCGGCAGGCAGGCAGATCTCGTGAAGATCGCCGCCGGCTTCACCGCGCCGTTTGTACAGCGAACGAGCCGCGACGACGACACCATGTGATTCATTTGACGGCGCGAGCCGCGCGGCGATGCAATCTCAATCCATTGTGATGAGCAGGATCATCAGGTCCTCCGAACGTACGACGCGCGTCATTTGATACTTTCGTATATGGCGCCTCTTGAATGAGAAGGGCAGCGTGCGCCACGGAACAATGCGCGCCGGCACCGGACGCGGGAGACGACAGCGCGTGAGCGAGCTTGCCTGTCGGTTGGAGAAATTGCAGTGAGCGGCAAGGACGAATTTTCCATTCTCAATGTTTCGACGGACCACATTCCCGAAGACGAGCGTGTGCCGCTGCTGCGCGAATTCTATTGCCGCGGCGTGCTCAAGGCGGAGGTCGAGCCGACGGACGAAAAGCCGTTCGCCGCGAGCCTCACATCCCATGGCTTGCCGGACGTCCAGCTGGTGATCGGCGGGCTGGTCGGAGCTCGGGTCATCCGTACCAAACAACTGGTCGTCGACGGCAACGACAGCCTTGGCCTGATGATCAACCGATCCGGCATCGTCGAAGTATCTGCGCGAGGACGAGATCTGAGGCTTCATCCCGGTGACGCGGTTCTGACGAGCGCGGAGGACGCGACGATCTACGAACGCCTCTCGCTTGGAAATTGTCTGTCGCTGCGCGTACCGCGGCGGGTGCTGGCGCCCATGATCGTGGACATCGACGACACCGTGATGCGAATCATTCCGGAGCGCGCCACCGGACTTCGCCTGCTGGTCGACTACGCGACCTCTCTGGTGCGCGAGCGCGCGTTCGCGGTGCCCGCATTGCGCCAGCTCGCTGTTGCACATCTCCATGATCTGATGGCGCGTGTTCTCGGCGCGACGGATGAGGTTCACGAGCTGGCCGGGCGCCGAGGCGTCAGGGCCGCGCGGCTGCGGAAGGTGAAGTCCTTCATCGTCAACAATTGCTGGCATCAGGACCTCTCGGTCGCGACCGTGGCGCAGGAATTCGGCGTGACCACACGTTATCTCCAGCGGCTGTTCGAAGCCGACGGCAAGACGTTCTCGTCCTTCCTGACCGGGCAGCGCCTCAAACGCGCGCATCGCATGCTGCGCGAGCCTGACTTCGCCGGGCGGCCGGTGAGCTCAATCGCCTACGACGTGGGCTTCGGCGATCTCTCTTATTTCAATCGTTGTTTCCGCCGGGCCTATGGCGCGACGCCCAGCGGCGTCAGGAGCGGCGAAGCGCTGTGACCGCGCGGTGCGCGGCTCGTGCGACCAGGCGGGTGCCTATCGCAGTGCGCCGCATTCGGCTGACTACGTCTTCTGGCGCGCGGAGTAGAACGATGACGCTGTGTTTCGGACGGCGCCGGCAATTGGAGTTGTGAATGCGCCGCTTCTTCTTTGATCTCTTGGTCGACAATGTCGTGAAGATCGATCCGGGCGGCATGGTCTTCGAGCAGGCCAGGGCCACGTTTGTTGTGGCCGACGAGATGGCGAGACATCTGTTCGTCTGGCGTGACGATCTGCGCGATCGCGACGCCTGGATCCGCGTCAGGGATGCCGGCGGACGAGAGGTCTATCGCGCCGCAGTCTGGTCAGAAAATGTCGAGAAGGTCGGCTGGGACCAGGCATGACGGTCCCGGCTTCACCTTCCAGGGCGGCAACGCCGACAACAGGTCGCGGCGCCAAGTGCTCAACAATGCTGCGGTGGCCGGCTTCGGCTTCGACTACCGCGCCAGCCGCAACGTGTCCGTGTTCGGCGCGGTCGAGGGCATGATGATGTCCGACCGGAGCCGCACCGGCACAGCGAAGGGTGGCGTTCGCGTCGCGTTCTGAGCCGGCATCAGCCCTGGCGGCTCGAATGCGATGCCCGCCGGCCGGGCCCCATCCGCCCGGCCGGCGCCTCCTCCGATCGGAGGACGTCGCATGCTGTGGTTATGGTATTCTTGGTGATATTGATCACTCAGGCCATTTATAGCCATGCATCGACCACCGAAGCTGCCCGAACTGGTCGAGTCCATCTATGACGCGGGGCTCGATCCTTCGCTGTGGAACCACGTCGTCGCCGGCGTTCGCGATTTCGTCGGCGGGCAGGCCTGCGGGCTGTTTTCCAAGGATTCGATCAGCAAATTCGGCGTCACCCATTATTATTGCGGCGCCGACCCGCACTATATCCGGCTCTATTCAGAGACCCATTCGAAGTTCGATCCGCTGACGGTGCTGCCGCCGCATGGCGAGATCGTCAGCATCCCCGATCTCGTCAATTTCGATGAATACCGGAAAGGGCGCTTTTACCAGGAGTGGATGCAGCCACAGGGTTGCAGCGACGCGGCCAATGTCGTGCTTGAGACATCGCATGCGAGCTGCCCGGTGATGATGACGGTGCTGTCGGGCCGGCGCATGGTGGACCCGGCGATGAAGCGTCGGCTCTCGCTGATCGTACCGCACGCCAGCCGCGCGCTGCTGATCAATCGCGCCATCACCTCGCAACTGACGCTGGCGACGGCGCTGGCGGATGTTCTGGACAATCTGGCGTCCGGCATCTTCCTGCTCGATGCCTTTTGCCGGGTGGTGCATGCGAATTCGGCCGGCCACGCCTTGTTTGCCGCCGCCGACGTGGTTCGGTCCGTTGCCGGGCAGCTCGTAACCAGCAGCGCGGAGGCCAATCAGACGCTGCGCGAGGCGCTTGCGACCCGCAGCGAAATTGCCCTCCTTGCCACACGGGGCCATGCGATCCCGCTGCTTTCGCCGAGCGGCGAGCGTTATGTCGCGCATATTCTGCCGCTGTCGTCCGTGCTGCGAAATGGCAGCGAGCAGGTGGTCGATGCCGCCGGTGCGCTGCTCCTGCGCAAGGTGTCGCTTGGCGGGCAGTCCTATGGCGAGCTGATCGCACGGACCTTCGACCTCACGCCGGCCGAGCTGCGCGTGTTCCTGTCGATCGTCGAGGTCGGTGGCGTCCCGGAAACGGCGGCAGCGCTCGGTATCGCAGAAACCACGGCGAAGACGCATTTGCATCGGGTGTTCGCCAAGACCGGCGTTTCGCGTCAGGCCGATCTCGTCAAGCTCGCGGCCGGATTCTCCAATCCGCTCGTCAACTGATCGGTCAATCGCTGTCGGGGTTGAACCTTTTGCTCCCACGATAGACTCACTAGTGCCGCCGGGCATGACGAACATTTCGCTATCTCCAAGTCACCATTGGCTGTTCTGATGTCCCGACCTCCCAAACAGTCCGAGTTGATCGAGAATATATATGACGCGGGTCTCCACCCTGAGTTGTGGAGCAATGTTGTCGTCAAGCTCAATGCGTTCATCGGCAGCCAGGCTTGCGGGCTGATTTCGAAGGATCCGGTCAGCAAGTCCGGCGCGACGCATTATTACTGCGGTGTCGATCCGCACTACATCCAGCTCTATGCCGAGACCTACGCCCAGTACGATCCGCTGGCACGGCTGCCTCGCTATGGCGAGGTTCGTAACATCCCCGATCTCGTGAATTTCGACGAATATCGCCGCGGGCGGTTCTATCAGGAATGGCTGCGGCCCCAGGGCTGCGTCGATGTCGCCAGCGTGGTTCTGGAACAGTCGAAGTCGCCGTGTCCGATGCTGATCACCGTGATCCCCGGCAAGGGGATGCTCGATGCGGAGCAGCGGGCGCGAATGCAATTCCTGGTTCCGCATGCGAGCCGGGCGCTGCTGATCAACCGGGCGATCGAGCGGAAGCAGCAGCGGGCGATTGCGCTCGCCGATGTCGTGGATCGGCTGAATGCCGGCGTCATCCTGCTCGATACCGCCTGCAACATCGTCCACAGCAATCCTGCCGCGGACACGTTGCTCGCCGCCGATGATGTCCTGCGGTCTGTCGCGGGCCGGCTGGTGGCACGATCTTCCGCGGCAAATTCGGCGCTGCGCGATATCTTTCGTGACGCAGGCGAGGTTGCCGTCGCCGCGGCGGCCGGGCGAAAGATTCCGCTGATGTCGCATGACGGCTCCTACTACGTCGCGCACGTCATCGCGCTGCCGTCGTTGTTGCGTGAAGGCGCGGCGGAGCGCACGTCGGCGGTCGGCGCCTTGTTGATCTGGAAGGCGGAACTCGACGGCCGCTCATGTGCCGGCCTCATCGACCGCGCGTTCGAGTTGACCCCTGCGGAGCTGAGGGTCATGCAATCGATCGTCGAGGTCGGCGGCGTGCCGGAGACGGCCGTGGCGCTCGGCATCGCGGAGACGACGGTGAAGACGCATCTGCATCGGGTGTTCGCGAAGACCGGCGTCTCGCGTCAGGCGGACCTCGTCAAGCTCGCGGCTGGATTCTCCAATCCGGTTCTGCACTGACGCGCTTTCCGAAGGCGCAGGCGAGTCGCTCCGGCTCGCGATAGGTTCAAACAGCAGCATCATTAGAAAGTTATCGCGGGTCGTTCGATCGAATGACGCGATTCTCCGCGCTCTCTTCTACGAGAACTCACACGTTTTCTTGCTCGACGCGTTCGATCTTCGTGTGAAGCAACTCACAGTAAGCGGAAGTGAACCTCATCAATCTCTCGCGCAAGTTGAGAGGAAATTGTCATGCGAAAGGCGTCACCAGCTCCGGCCGGCAAGTTCCGCGACATCGTCGCGCGCATCGGCGCGGCATTCCGCGCGCAGCGCGAGATCGACGCGAAGCGCGCATTGCGGCGCTACAGCTATTTGCTGGAGCAGTCGCATGAAACGTCGCGTTTGAATGAAATTATTCCCGTCTGCAATGAAGAGGATACTTTTGAAAATGCCAACAGAGTTGATCCGCGCGCGCGCGCGGCCGGCCGTACCACGTTCGAACGCGCGTAACGTCAACATTGTCGCCGCCGCGCTGACGGCGGCGCTCGTCACGCTTCAACTGGTCGGGCTGGCGATGCTGGAGCGTTCGCACGCGCAGCCGGTCTCTCGGCCTCTCCTGAATTCGCACGATGCGGAGCTCTGCACCGGGACTGCCGACGTCCCGGCGACGCAGACACCCTACGACTGAGCCGGAGAACGCATCGTGCCTGATATCACGACCAGCCTTCTCGTGAGCGTCGCCGTGTTCGCCGGCGCCTTCGTCTCGGGGCTCTCGGGCTTCGCGTTCTCGGCCGTGGCGGGCGCGATTCTGCTCCGCGTGTTTCAGCCGCTGGAGGCCGTGCCGCTGATGATGGCGTGCAGCATCGGCGTGCAGGCCACCAATCTGTGGGCGCTTCGGCGCAGCATCCGGTGGGAGGGCAGTCTGCTGCTGATCGTCGGCGGATTGATCGGCGTTCCCATCGCGGTGTCGCTGTTGCAATCCACGGACACGCATCTGCTCCGCCGCGGCTTCGGCATCATCGTGGCGCTCTATGCGGCCTACATGCTGCTGCGGCCGACGCTTGTGACGGCCGGTGAGGCGGTCGGCCGGCCCTGGGTTGCACTAATCGGGTTCGGGGGAGGGCTGGTCGGCGGCCTGACCGCGATGCCTGGCGCGATCCCCACGATCTGGTGCGACATGCGCGGCATGCCCAAGAGCGAGCAGCGCGGCCTGGTGCAGCCGTTCATCGCCGCGATGCAGGTCTTCGCGATCGCGCTGCTGGTCGGACACCAGGATCTATCGTCGAAGGTGTTCGTCGACCTCGCGATCAGCCTGCCGGCGCTGTTCGCCGGTTCGGCGCTGGGTGTGATCGCCTTTCACCGGGTCAACGAGACGGTCTTTCGCAAGACCGTGCTCGTTCTGTTGTTGCTCTCGGGGATCTCCCTGATCTAGTGGCCTGCGCCTTCGTGCTTGAGATCCTGGACCGGCGCCGCGCTGGTATCGCTGCTGTGATGCACCAGCGGCTTGTTGCCGGTGACGGTCCGGAGCAGCACATAGAACACGGGCGTCAGGAACAGGCCGAACACGGTGACGCCGATCATGCCGGAGAACACCGCGACGCCCATCGCACGCCGCATCTCCGAGCCGGCGCCGGTGGAGAGCACCAGGGGCAACACGCCCATGATGAACGCCATCGACGTCATCAGGATCGGACGCAGCCGCAAGCGGCTCGCCTCGATCGCGGCCCGGATCGGCGTGCGTCCCGCGAATTCGAGCTCACGCGCGAACTCGACGATCAGGATGGCGTTCTTGGCGGAGAGGCCGACCAGCACGATCAATCCGATCTGGGTGAAGACGTTGTTGTCGCCCTTCGAGATCCAGACCCCGAACATCGCCGCCAACAGGCCCATCGGCACGATCATGATGATCGAGAGCGGCAAGGTCAGGCTCTCGTAGAGCGCCGCCAGCACCAGGAACACCAGCAGGATCGCCAGCGGAAACACCCAGAGACCGGAATTGCCGGCGATGAACTCCTGATAGGTCAGGTCGGTCCATTCGAAGGCAAAGCCGGGCGGCAACGTCTCCGCCGCGATCCGCGTCGCGACCTCCTGTGCCTGGCCCGATGAAAAGCCGGGCGCAGCGGCCGCGTTGATGTCGGACGACAAAAAGCCGTTGTAGCGGATCGCGCGCTCCGGTCCGGCGCTCTGGCGGATCGTCAGCAGCGCCGACAGCGGCACCATGTCGCCGGAGGACGAGCGCACCTTCAACTGCCTGATGTCGTCGGCGCGGGCGCGGAACGGCGCGTCGGCCTGGACATAGACGGAGTAGGTGCGACCAAACTTGTTGAAGTCGTTGACGTAGTAGGAACCGAGGTAGATCTGCAGCGTGTTGAACACCTCCGTCACGGGCACGCCCAACTGAAGCGCCTTGGTGCGGTCGATGTCGGCGAACAGTTGGGGCACGTTGACCTGGAAGCTCGAGAACACGCCGGCAATCTCCGGCGCCTTCTGCATCGCCGCCATGAACGCCTTGGTCGCCTCGTTCAGCGCTTCATAGCCGAGACCGGCACGGTCCTCGATCTGGAGCTTGAAGCCGCCGATGGTGCCGAGGCCGTTGACCGGCGGCGGCGGGAACATGGCGATGAAGGCTTCCTGGATGCCGGAATATTTCTTGTTCAGATCGGCCGCGATCGCGTTCCCGCTCAGGGCCGGACCCTTGCGTTCGTCGAACGGTTTCAGCGTCGAGAACACGATGCCGGCATTGGACGAGTTGGTGAAGCCGGCGATCGACAGACCCGGAAACGCGACCGAGCTCTCGACACCGGGCTGGGTCAGCGCGATGTCGCTCATCTTGCGGATCACCTCTTCGGTCCGATCGAGCGCCGCACCATCGGGCAGTCGTGAGAAGCCGACGAGATATTGCTTGTCCTGACCCGGCACGAAGCCACTCGGCACCTGCTGGAACAGGAGGGCGGTCACGCCGACCAGCACCACATAGAGGCCCATCACCGCGGCCTTGCCCGAGATCACCTTGGTGACGGTGCCGCTGTAGTTCTCCGACGAACGCGTGAAGGCCTTGTTGAAGCCGCGGAAGAACCAGCCGAGGCTCTTTTCCATGATGATCGTCAGCCGGTCCTTCGGCTCGTTGTGACCCCTAAGCAGCAGCGCCGACAGGGCCGGCGAGAGCGTCAGCGAGTTGACGGCGGAGATCACGGTCGAGATCGCGATGGTCAGCGCGAACTGCTTATAGAACTGCCCGGTCAGGCCGGAGATGAAGGCGAGCGGCACGAACACCGCGATCAGCACCATCGCGATCGCGATGATCGGTCCCGACACCTCGCGCATGGCCTGGTAGGTGGCGTCGCGCGGCGACAGTCCGCCCTCGATGTTGCGCTCGACATTCTCGACCACGACGATGGCGTCGTCGACGACGATGCCGATCGCGAGTACGAGGCCGAACAGGCTGAGCGCGTTGATGGAGAAGCCGAACAGATGCATCACCGCGAAGGTGCCGACGATCGACACCGGCACCGCAAGCAGCGGGATGATCGAGGCGCGCCAGGTCTGGAGGAACAGGATCACCACCAGCACCACCAGCGCGATCGCCTCCAGCAGCGTGTGGATGACGGCCTCGATCGAGGAGCGCACGAACTGGGTCGGATCGTAGACGATCTGGTAGGACACGCCCTCCGGCATGTTCTTCTTGATCTCGGCCATGGTGGCGCGGACGTGGTCGGAAATCTCGAGCGCGTTGGAGCCCGGCGCCTGGAAGATCGGGATCGCCACCGCCTGCTTGTTGTCGAGCAGCGAACGCAGGCCGTATTCGGACGCTCCAAGCTCGATGCGGGCGACGTCGCGCAGCCGCACCACTTCGCCGCGGGTGCCGGTCTTGACCACGATGTCGCCGAACTGCTCTTCGTTGGCGAGCCGGCCTTCGGCATTGACGGACATTTGCAGGTCGATACCCCTGACGTTGGGGGAGGAGCCGACCACGCCGGCGGCGGCTTCGACGTTCTGCGCCTGGATCGACTTGACGATGTCGCTTGCGGTCAGACCATGCTCGGCCGCCTTTTGCGGATCGACCCAGACCCGCATCGAATAATCGCCGGCGCCGTAGAGCTGGACGTCGCCGACACCGTCGATGCGCGCCAGCCGGTCCTTGACGTTGAGAACGGCATAGTTGCGCAAATACGTCATGTCGTAGCGGTTGTTCGGCGACAGCAGATGCACGACCATGGTGAGGTCGGGGGACGATTTCTTGGTGATGATGCCGAGCTGGCGCACCACGGCCGGCAGGCGCGGCTCGGCCTGCTGCACGCGGTTCTGCACCAGCTGTGTCGCCTTGTCGGGGTCGGTGCCGAGCCGGAACGTCACCGTCAGCGTCATGGCGCCGTCAGTGGTCGCCTGGCTCGACATGTAGAGCATGCCTTCGACGCCGTTGATCTGCTCCTCGATCGGGGTCGCCACCGTCTCGGCGATCACCTTGGGGTTGGCGCCGGGATAAGTCGCGCGCACCAGCACCGAGGGCGGCACCACGTCCGGATATTCGGAGATCGGCATCGCGAACAGCGAGATCAGGCCTGCGAGGAAGATCAGGACGGATAGCACGCCGGCGAAGATCGGACGGTCGATAAAGAACTTTGAGAGATTCATGGCCTTGCCCCTGCAAGAGAGACAGCTCTCCCGTTACCGGGACGCGGGAAACGCCCGCGAGCCCGGAATCGAGATGCGATGTCTTGGTAGCTCTATGACGTCGTTATTCCGGGCACGCGGTCCGGAATGATGTAACTAGCGTTGCACCACGTCCTGGTTGCTGTGGTTGGAGGCCTGCTGCGGCCCGCGCGCACCCATCGCCGCGACCTCCGTCTTGAGGAGCGCACCGGGACGCACGCGTTGCAGGCCATTGACGATGATGCGATCACCGGGCTTCAGTCCCGCCGTCACGATGCGAAGGCCGTCGACCGAGCCGCCGAGCGTGATCGGCCGGTAGACCGCGCGGCTGTCGTCGCCGACCCCCATCACGAACTTCTTGTCCTGGTCGGTGCCGATCGCGCGCTCGTCGATCATCACCAGCGTCTGCTGCTTCGGCTGGCCCATGCGTACGCGGGCGAACTGGCCGGGGATGAGACGGCCGTCCTCGTTCCGAAACACCGCGCGGACCCGGATGGTGCCGCTCTGGCCGTTGACCTGGTTGTCGATCAGCTGGATATGACCTCTCGCCGAGAGGCCGCCGGATGTCGTCATTTCCACCGGGATCTGGTCGAGATTGCCGCGCTTGCCGGAGGCATCCGCGATCGAGTTCAGCGCGCGCAGCACGACCTCTTCATCCGCATCGAACGAGGCGTAGATCGGATTGACCGACACCAGCGAGGTCAGGACGGGGGAGGCGGTGCCGGCGGCGACGAGATTGCCGACCGTGATCTCGAACTTGCCGACGCGGCCGTCCACGGGCGCGCGCACCTCGGTGTAGTCGAGATTGAGCTTTGCGGTCTGGAGCGTCGCTTCGGCCGCCTTCACATTGGCGATGGCTTCGCGATTGGCATTGTCGCGCTGGTCGTAGTCACGCCGAGTGACCACGGCATTGCCGACCAGCTGCGCGCCGCGCTCGAGCTCGCTCTGGGTGAACACGACGCGCGCCTTGGCAGCCTCGAGCTGGGCGTTGGCCTTGTCGACCTCTGCTGCGTAAGGCGCCGGATCGATCTTGAACAGCACGTCGCCGGCCTTCACCAGCGCGCCTTCGGTGAAGTTGGTCGCAAGGATCGCACCCGCGACGCGGGGACGAAGCTCGACACGGTTGATGGCCTCGAGCCGGCCGGAGAAATCGTCCCACAGCACGGTCTGCTTCGGTTCGATCAGCGCGACCGTGACAGGGACGGCCTGCTCAGCTGCCGCAGCCGTTGCGGTCGCCTGCGCGGCACGTAAGTAATGGCCGGTCGCGATCGAGCCGGCCACGGCGAGGGCGCCCACGATGGCAACGCCGCCGAGGAGGCGGCGGAAACGGCCGGTGCGGGGGGAGTTTTGCGAGGGATGCATTTGCGCGCTCCAGATATGTAGTGTTCACTACAGATGTGGAGCTGGATGTCGCAGTGCAAGATACTTATGTACCATTCACTAAGAAAATTGTAGCGGCATACCGCAAGAATTGGAAGACGGCAGAGAAAATAAAGCTAGAACAAATAGATAGGATTCGGCGTTAAGCTTCAGGCAGAACGTGAATTCCGAGGAGACAGGCACATGGGCATGGGACGCCCCCGCGAATTCGACGCCGAAACGGCGTTGGACCAGGCGATGGAAGTGTTTTGGCGCCATGGCTATGAGGGCGCCACCATTGCCCAGCTCACCGAGGCCATGGGCATCAATCCGCCGAGCCTTTACGCCTGCTTCGGCAACAAGGAAGGCCTGCTCAAGGCCGCGCTCGACCGTTACACCAAATTGCGTGGCGTCTGGATGAACGAGGTGGTCGCCGCACCGACCGCCCGCGACGTCGCCGAGCGGATGCTGACGGGCATCGCCGACAAGCAGACCGATCCCGCCAACCCGCCCGGCTGCCTGCTCGTGCAGGGCGGCATCGCCTGCGGCAGCGGCTCCGAGAACGTCCCGTTCGAGCTCGCCGCCCGCCGCGCCGAGAACGAAGACCAGCTCCGCGAGCGCTTTGTTCGCGCCAAGGCCGAAGGCGATCTCAAGCCGAGCTCTGATCCCGCCGCGCTCGCGCGCTACGTCTCGGCCGTCTCGGTCGGCATGGGCGTGATGGCGTCCTCAGGCTCCGACCGCGAGGCGCTGCGTCAGGTCGCGAGCGTTGCCGTGCAGGCGGTCGAGGCGCAGTCGGCCGACAGAACGTGACGGCCGCCCGCCGTTGTCAATTTGACGATTGCAGCGCCGGCGGCGCGACGAAGCCACCGAACTCGCGTTCAATCAACCCGGCCAGCGCAATCGTCGTGCGGTCCTCGAGATAAGGCCCGATGATCTGAACCCCGACTGGAAGGCCCGACGGCGTTCGTTCGACCGGGACGGCGGTCGCCGGCAGTCCGCAGGTCGAGGCCGGGTCCGCCCAGATGAAGCACGCATCGGCGTAAGGGTGCAGCTTTCCGTCGATGTCCAGTTGCCGCGCGTCGAACGGTTCGGACTGGTCGTGCGGAAAGGCCGGCACGGCGGCGGCCGGGTAGATCACGGCGTCGAACTCGCGGAAGAACTGCTGCCACCGCTGCTGCAACTGCAAGCGCGCCGCGTCGGTCGCCAGCCATTCGCGATGGATCATGCCCCAGCCGCGGGCGCGCTCGGCCTGCAGGCTGCGGTCGTCGGGCGAGAGTGCCGCGGCAACTCCTTGCGCCTCTGCGAGAGCGGCCGGTGTCAGGCGCGGACTTCGCGCTGCGTTCAACAGCTTCATGTAGAGCCGCGCGGAGTCGGCGAGATCAGGCAGCGAGGTGCTCGCGCGCGCGACCCGCGCGCCAGATTTGTCGAGCCGGTCGGCCAGCCGCCCAATGGCTGAACGCACGGCATCGCCCGTCGGCATCAGCGGATGGGTATCGATCACGAGGATCCTGAAATCCTTGAGATCGTTGTGCCGCGGGGCCGGTAGCGCAAGGCGATAGCCGATCCCGTCGCGCGTCTCGTCGGGGCCGGCAATCACGTCGAGCGACAGCGCAAGGTCGGAGGCGGTGCGCGCCATCGGCCCGACGACAGCCAGATCGCCCTGGCCGGGGACGGGTAGTGCCGGCGGCAGGCTGTAGCCGCGCAGCGGCACCAGGCCGAGGCTCGGCTTGTGTCCGAACACACCGCAGAAATGCGCGGGCACCCGGATCGAGCCGCCGATGTCCGAGCCGATCGAGAGCGGACCGAAACCAGCCGCCAGCGCCGCGCCCGATCCGCCCGAGGAGCCGCCGGGTGACCGGCCGAGGTCCCACGGGTTGTTCGTCGTCCCGTGGATGTCGTTGTAACTTTGGAAGTCCCGCAAGCCGATCGGGATATTGGTCTTGCCGATGATGATGGCGCCTGCCGCCTTCAACCGCGAGACGATAAGGGCGTCTTCCGCCGGTTGGAAGTCCTTGAAATGCGGGAAGCCCCATGTCGTCGGCAGGCCGGCGACGTTGAACGGTTCCTTGAGGGTCACGGGGATGCCGAGCAAGGGCTGTCGCTCGCCGCGGGCAAGCGCGGCATCGGCGGCGCGCGCGGCCTCTCTCGCGCGATCGAAATCGCGGACGATGATCGCGTTGATCCGCCCGTCCAACGCCTCGATGCGCGCGATTGTATGCGCGAGCAACTCCGACGCGGACACTTTGCGAGCGTGCAGCGCGCTCAGAAGTGTGCTGATCGAGCTGTAGTCCAGGTCAGTGGCATCTGCTGTCATCACGAGCTCCATTGTATCCCGGCTGAGACCTTGTAGCCCGGATGGAGCGCAGCGCAATCCGGGAGATATCCCGACGCGGATGCATGACCCGGATTACGCTATCGCTTCATCCGGGCTACGACGCTATCGCATCTGGTCGTCATGCCCGGGCTTGTCCCGGGCATCCACGTTCTCAGTGCGGCGTCTCAAGGCGTGGATGGCCGGGACAAGCCCGGCCATGACGCGGTGGAGAGCCTCAGGAAGCTTCCTTCAGCACCGGCGACGCGGATTCCTCCGCCTTGAGCTCCTCGAGGCTGCGATGCCGCGGCTCGATGCCCAGCGCCCAGACCGTGATGATCTGCACCACCAGCAGCCCGATCATCAGCGCCATGACGCCGGCCACGCCGCGCGTCTCGAACAGCGATACGACGAGGAACGGTGTGACGATCGTGGCGCCGCGCCCCAGCGTGTTGACGATGCCGGAGGCGCGCAGGCGGACCTCGGTCGGAAACAGCTCGGGGATATAGATGCCGAACAGAAGGGCGACCAGGACGTAGATCGGTACCGTCAGCGCGAAGCCGACAGCCGGCAGCAGGATCGGGTCGGAGATCATGGGGTAGAGGATTCCGAGCATCACCGTGATCAGGGATGCACCGATGATGGTGGGCTTGCGGCCCCAGCGGTCGGCGGTTAGCGCGCCGATGGCCGAGCCGACGGGCGCGCCGAGCGCCATCAGCAGCGAATAGCCGAACGAGGTCGCGATCGAGAGGCCCTGCTTGACGAAGAACACGGGCAGCCAGGTCACGAAGCCATAGAGCAGGGTGTTGATGGTGATCAGGCAGACGGCGCCGACAATCATCCGCGAGAGCAAGGGCGCGGTGAACAGCGTGCCGAGATCGGCAGATGCCGGCACCGGTGTTGTGGCGGCGGGAGGGGGCAGCGGCTGACCCTGCGCGGCTTCCTTCTCGATGGCTTGCATCAACGCTTCCGCCTCGGCGGTGCGTCCCACAGCTTCCAGCCAGCGCGGCGATTCCGGCAGCGACTTGCGCATGTACCACACCACGAGCGCGCCGACGCCGCCGAGCACGAACATGGAGCGCCAGCCGAATTGCGGCACCACCACGGACGCGACCAACAGCGCCACGGGCAAACCGGTGACGACGCACACGGTGGTGAAGCCGAGCCATTTGCCGCGGGTGCGCGCGGGCACGAATTCCGTCATCGTCGAATAGCCGACGACGTTCTCCGCCCCGAGCCCAATGCCCATCACGAAGCGGCAGGCGATCAGGAAGGCCATGTTCGGTGAGAACGCCGCGGCCAGGGAGGCAACGCCGAAAAGGAGCAAATTGAATTGATAGGTGAAGCGGCGTCCGTAGCGGTCGCCGAGGAAGCCGGTGCCGAATGATCCCAGCATCATGCCGACGAAGGTCGCGGAGATGAAAACCGCGTTCTGGGCGAGGGTTGAAAAGCCTGTCTTCAGCGTGACGCTGAGCACGGTCCCGGCGATATAGATGTCGAAACCGTCGAAAAACATTCCGATGCCGATCAGCAGCATGATGCGGCGGTGGAATGGCCCGATCGGCAGCCGATCCAGACGGCTGCCTGCGTTCACCAATGTCGACATATACGCTCTCCCCTGACTGTTGTTCTGGTCGATGCGGCCCGCCTTCTATGGGCGGTCGGCCGCTTGTCGTTTTTTTGCTAGTTCAGGCGCAGTTGGTTGGCCGTGTCGCGATACCAGTCGAACGGCTGCTCGTGGGTCGCGACCATCACGCTCTTGGTGTTGAAGTGGTCGTTGAAGCTTTCGGTGCCGCATTCGCGGCCGATGCCGGAATCGTCGACGCCACCCCAGGGCGAAGCCGGGTCGAGACGGTGGTGATCGTTGATCCAGACGATGCCGGCCTTGACGGAGGCGGCGACGCGGTGCGCGCGGGCGACGTCACGGGTTCGGATGGCCGCAGCGAGGCCGAAGGGCGAGTTGTTGGCAAGCCGCAGCGCATCGGCCTCGTCCTTGAACGGCGTCACCGAGGTGAAGGGACCGAACACTTCCTCCTGGAAGATGCGCATGTCCGATGTGACGTCGGCGAACACGGTCGGCTCGACGAAATAGCCGTTGTCGTGGCCTGGCACCTTCGCGGCAACACCGCCGGTGACCAGACGCGCGCCATCCTCGTGGCCGTAGCCTACGTAGGTGAGAACGCGGTCGCGCTGCCGGGCGGAGATCACGGGGCCCATCTGGGTGTTCGCATCGAAGGGATCGCCGACGCGGATCGTGCGGGTCTTGGCCTGCAGTTTCTCGACGAATTCGTCATAGATCGAAGCCTGGACGATGTGACGCGAGGCGCAGACGCAGGTCTGTCCGGCGCCGATGAAGGCGCCGAACGCGGCGTAGTTGACGGCGCGGTCGATGTCGAAATCGTCGAACACCATCACCGGCGTCTTGCCGCCGAGCTCCATGGTTTGATGCGCGAACACTTTTGCGGCCGCGCTGCCGGCGATGCGGCCGGCCTCGGTGCCGCCGGTCAGGACCAGCTTGTTGATGTCGCCATGCTCGGCCAGCATCTTGCCGGCGTTCTGGCCGAGGCCGAGAACGATGTTGAAGACGCCGGGCGGAAGGCCGGCTTCGGTGAAGATCTGCGCGAGCTTCAACGTCGTCAGCGGCGTGTATTCGGACGGCTTGACCACGGTGACACATCCCGTCGCCAGCACCACGGCCAGCGACTTGCACAGGATCATCAAGGGATGATTGAACGGCGTGCAATTGGCGACGATGCCGATCGGCGTGCGAAGCGTGTAGTTCAAATACGCGCCTTCTACCGGGATCACGGAGTCCCGACGCGCCAGCGCAACGCCGGCAAAGTAGCGGAAGAAATCGGGCAGGCGGGACAGCTGGGCGCGGGTCTCGTTGACCGGCCGGCCGTTGTTGAGGGTTTCCAGCCGGTACAGGCTGTCGAGATTGGCCTCGAAAGCATCGGCGAGCTTATTGACCAGTCTGGCACGCGCGCGCGTGTCCATGCCGCCCCAGGCCTTGCCTTCGAACGCCGCGCGCGCGCTCTTCATGGCGCGGTCGATGTCCTCGGCGGTCGAATTGGGGATGCGGGCGATCACGTCGCCGGTCGCGGGGTTGCGGACGTCGAGCATCACGCCGTTGCCGGCTTCGACTTCACGTCCATCGATGAAATTGCCGTGGGTTTCGACGTCGATCGACGCAGGTTTCGACGGAATGTTCATGATGATCTCTCCTCGACGATGACGGCGTTGCGCTTGAGCGCCGGCAGAACGCGTTTTTCGGTGGCCCCGATATGGGCCTTGATGATGCGCGCCGCGGTTCGCGTTTCGCGGCGCTGCATGGCGTCGATCAGGGCGACGTGCTCGGCGACGAGCTTTGCCGGATCGTGACCCTTCAGATTGGACACGCTGACGCGGACCAGCCGGTCGGCCTGGCCGATCAGGTCGCACAGCGCCGTCGCCATGCGGCGATTGCCAGACGCGTGAGCCAGCGCGGAATGGAAGCCGCGGTTGTAGGCGATGAAGTCTTCGTGGTTGCCGGAGAAGCGGCGAAATTCATCGAGCGATTTCAGGACGCTGTCGGGAGCGCTCTCGATCGCCTCGGCGACGCAGGCCGGCTCCAGAGCAAGACGGAAGCGGAGGAGGTCGCGGGCGTCCGACAGCGAGATCGGCGTGACCCGGTAGCCCTGGCGCGGCTGCACCGTCACCAGGTGCTCGCGCTGCAGCCTCAAAAGCGCATCCCGAACCGGTTGGCGGCTCACCGAATAGCGTTCGGCCAGATCCTGCTCCCGCATTTCATCGCCCGGAGCGAAGCGGCAGGCTAAAATATCAGATCTGAGAAGATCGTAGATGTTTTCGCGCAAAAGCATGATTGTCAGGGACCTTGTTGGCCATAATCTGACAAGTCTGATATTTCACGTCAAGCGCCAAATGCTTGAATTCCCTGACAGTTGATTTATCAATCGGGGGCCTCCACGGCACGCGAACGGGTGTGATCCCGCCGACGAAGTTAAGGAAAGACCGGATATGGACAGGCTTCTTGCCAACGGGACCGTCAACGCCGCGCAATCGGGCGATGGGCCGGCGCTGCTTCTCTTCCACTCGCTGTTGTCGGACCGTGCGAGCTTCGATGCGATCGTGCCCGAGCTTGAGGGATCGTTTCGCACCATCGTGCCGGAGTTGCCGGGGTTCGGCCGCTCACGTGCGGTCGAGGGCGGGCTCGTCGTTGTCGCAGACAGAATGGCGGAGGCCGTGAAGGAGGCTGCGGGCGGTGCGCCGGCGATCGTGCTCGGCAACGGCTATGGCGGCTTCGTCGCCTTGCAGATGGCGATCCGGCACCCGGAGATCGCCAGCAAGCTCGTCCTCGCCGATTGCGGCGCGGCGTTCTCGGAGCCCGGCCGCGAGGCGTTTCGCAACATGGCGAGGGTCTCTCGGGAGAAGGGCCTCGAGGCGATTACTGACGTTGCGATGCGACGCTTGTTTGCGCCCGAATTTCAGGAGCGGCATCCCGAACTGATGCGGGATCGTCGTGAAGCTTTTCTGCAGACGGATCCCGATGTGTTTCGCAGCGCATGCGACGCGTTGGCAAGCCTCGATCTCCGCGCCGAACTTGCCGCGGTGAAAGTTCCTGTCCTCGTTCTGGTCGGTGAGCACGACGAAGCGACGCCTCCGCCAATGTCGCACGAGCTGGCTGCCGGTTTGCCGCGCGCCGAACTCAAGGTCATTCCGGGCTGCGCGCACGTGCCGCAGCTTCAGTCGCCGCGGCAGTTTCTCGGAGCTCTCAAGGGTTTCCTGCTTTGATCTGCGCCTTGCCGATGCCGACCCTGCGCTCGAAACGGCGATGCCTTCCGAACGGTTAATGGCGTCTGTGCGGCGGGAATTCACAAGCGGGGATAGTGCAGTCCTGCGCCTGTGTTGCCCGACGTGTCAAACGTCCTCGGGGGCTAGGATCGCGCCATGCCGGCGCGAAATTCTTCAATGATTTGTACTGTGCATGGGGTTGTTTTCGCATTTTTTATTGGAGCAGCCCCAGGCAGCGAGGACCAGAGCATGAGCCGCCCGCATTGAAGCGGGCCTCCTAAGAGTTTTTATACACAGTTCTGGCACGCTCCGCGCGTCAATATCCGCAACCTGCATCGTCGCCTCTTATTGCGCGCACGAAAAGACGGGACCCGCGGGCATCGAGGGGGCGTGAGCCATGACTGCAGTTGCTTCGGACGCTGGTCGCGCGAAGGGCGGGATCGTGCCGATCCTGCTATGCGTGGTGCCGTTCAGCCAGATTCCGCTCGATGCCTATACGCCGGGCCTGCCGCAGATGGTGGTGGACCTCGCAACCGATTCCGCGTCGATGCAGAACACCGTCACCGCCTACATGCTCGGCATGAGTCTGGCGCTGGTGCCCGTCGGCGTTGCCTCCGACACGCTCGGCCGCCGTAACGTTCTGCTTGCGGGGCTATCGGTTCTCATCGCGATAAGCATCGCCTGTGCGCTCGCCACCAGCGCATCGCTGCTGCTCGCGCTGCGCTTCCTGCAGGGCGTCGGCGGCTGCACCTGCCTCGTCGTCGCCTATGCGGTCGCGGCCGACTGCTTTCGCGGCCGCGAGCTCACGGCGATCTCGGGACTGCTTGGCGCCGCCTGGGGGCTTGCACCCGTGCTCGCACCGGCGGCCGGCGGCTTCATCGTCGAGCTGACGTCCTGGCGCGGGGTCTTCGTCATCATCGCCATCGCTGCGGCCATCGTCGCTGCGATCGTCGTGCTGCTTCTGCCCGAGACGCTGCCGGCCGAGCGACGCGCGCCGTTCGATCCGCGCCGCACGGCGAGCATTCTCCGCGAAGCGCTCGTCCGTCCGGGTTTCCTGGCCTTCGTGCTGGTGTTCGCCGCCGCGGCCAGCGCGCAACTGGCGTTCGGCGTCGTCGCGCCGTTTTTCTATCAGACCGGCCTCGGTTATTCCGCGGCCATCTACGGCCTCGTCGCGCTCGGTCTTGGCGGCGTCAATCTCGCCGGTGAGCTCGGCTGTGCGCATTTCGCGCGCTTCGTGCCGGCCCGCGTGATGGGCTTTGGCGCCTTCGCGCTGTTTCTCGCCGGCGCTGTAGTCTTGACCGCGACCGGCTTGGCCGTCGGTCTCGATTTCATGTCGATCACGATCGGCGGTGCACTGGTGCTCGGCGGTTGCGGCGTGCTGTGCCCGATGATGTACGGCATGGCGCTCGGCCTGTTCGAGCGCGACCACGGCCTGATCGGCGGCCTCATCAGCGCGCTCTGCTATCTCGCGGTCAGCGGCGCCATGGCGATCGCGGCGGTGTTGCCCGAAGCGACCCAGGCGCCGATCGGCTGGCTTTATCTCGGCCTCTGCGCCGTCGCAGGGACGCTGCTTGCGATCTCGTTGCCTGCGGCACGCCACGCCACACAGACTTAAGGAAGGAACCAATTCATGACCACCGTCGGTATTCGCGGCACGTTCTTCGACTTCGTCGACGACCCCTGGAAGCACATCGGCAACGAGCAGGCTGCCGCGCGCTTTCACCAGGACGGCCTCATGGTCGTCACGGACGGCGTCATCAAGGCGTTCGGTCCCCATGACAAGATTGCCGCCGCGCATCCGGGCGTCGAGATCACCCATATCAAGGACCGCATCATCGTCCCGGGTTTCATCGACGGCCACATCCATCTGCCGCAGACCCGCGTGCTCGGTGCCTATGGCGAGCAGCTGCTGCCGTGGCTCCAGAAGTCGATCTACCCCGAGGAGATCAAGTACAAGGATCGCAACTACGCGCGCGACGGCGTGAAGCGTTTTCTCGACGCACTGCTCGCCGCCGGCACCACCACCTGCCAGGCCTTCACCAGCTCCTCGCCGGTCGCGACCGAAGAGCTGTTCGAGGAGGCGGCGCGCCGCAACATGCGCGTGATCGCGGGCCTCACCGGGATCGACCGCAACGCGCCGGCCGAGTTCATCGACACGCCCGAAAACTTCTATCGCGACAGCAAGCGGCTGATCGCGCAGTACCACAACAAGGGCCGCAACCTCTACGCCATCACGCCGCGCTTCGCCTTCGGCGCTTCGCCGGAGCTGCTCAAGGCATGTCAGCGCCTCAAGCACGAGCATCCGGACTGCTGGGTCAACACCCACATCTCAGAGAACCCGGCCGAATGCAGCGGCGTGCTGGTCGAGCATCCGGACTGCGAGGACTATCTCGGCGTCTACGAGAAGTTCGACCTGGTCGGGCCAAAGTTCTCCGGCGGCCACGGTGTCTATCTCTCGAACAACGAGTTCCGCCGCATGTCCAAGAAGGGCGCCGCGGTGGTGTTCTGCCCGTGCTCGAACCTGTTCCTCGGCAGCGGTCTGTTCCGCCTCGGCCGTGCCACCGATCCCGAGCATCGGGTCAAGATGTCGTTCGGCACCGACGTCGGCGGTGGCAACCGCTTCTCGATGATCTCCGTGCTCGACGACGCCTACAAGGTCGGCATGTGCAACAACACGATGCTCGACGGCAGCATCGATCCGGCGCGCAAGGATCTTGCGGAAGCCGAGCGCAACAAGCTCTCGCCCTATCGCGGTTTCTGGTCGGTCACGCTCGGCGGCGCCGAAGGCCTCTATATCGACGACAAGCTCGGCAATTTCGAACCCGGCAAGGAAGCCGATTTCGTCGCGCTCGATCCGAATGGTGGCCAGCTGGCGCAACCCTGGCACCAGTCGCTGATCGCCGACGGTGCTGGTCCGCGCACGGTCGACGACGCCGCGAACATGCTGTTCGCCGTCATGATGGTCGGCGACGACCGGTGCGTCGACGAGACCTGGGTGATGGGCAAGCGTCTCTACAAGCAGAGCTGAAGCGGACGGTCGCGATGAGCGCATCTCCGGATCCGGCGGCCCAGGCGGTCGCCCTCGTCATCCAGCGCCGCATTGCCGACGACGGCTTTGCCGCGTTCGCGCGGTGGAACGGCGAGGTCGGCGAGGCGCTGAAGGCGTGGCCCGGCTTCCTCAGTCAGGAGGTCGTGCCGCCGCAGCCGCCGGCGCATGTGGACTGGGTGACCATCCTGCGTTTCGCGAACCCGGCCGCTGCCCGCGCCTGGCTTCAGAGCGATGTGCGGGCGCGGCTGATCGCGGACGTGCAGCGCTTCTTCGTCGGGTCGGAGGACGTCCATATCCTTCCCGACACCGGCGTTCAGCGCGACAGCGCGGTCTCCGCCGTCATCTCGTTCAAGGTGCCGGATGGACTCGAGGATGCGTTCCTCAAATGGCAACAGCGCATCCAGGCCGCGGAGGCCGAGTTCAAGGGGTTCCTGCGCCACAAGATCGAGCGGCCTATCCCGGGCCTGCACGACGAGTGGATCGTCATCCTGTCGTTCGACAGCGATGCCAACCTCAATGCATGGCTGGACTCGCCCTTGCGGCAGACGCTGCTTGAGGAAGGCGCGCGCTTCAACGCCGGCATGAACGTGAAGCGGGCAAGCTACGGCTTCAATTTCTGGTTCCCGGCCGGCAAGACGCGGGCTCCGGAGCAAGGATCTGGCTTGATCTGGAAGAGCAACCTCATCGTCCTGCTGGTGCTCTATCCCGTAGTCTATCTCTGGGGCTATTTCATCAGCGGGCCGCTGATCGACAGCCACGGCGTGCCGGTCTGGCTGTCGCTGTTCGTCGGCAATCTCGTGAGCACCCAGTTGCTCGGCTGGTTTCTCGTGCCGGCCGCCTTCAGGGCGCTCGACTGGTGGATCAAGCCAAAGGCAGCGCTCGGCCGCCAGATCGCGGGATATGCACTGCTTGCCGCGCTCTATGCGGGCTCGATGGGCCTGTACGCGCTGCTGCTCGCATGGCATTGGGGACGGTGAGGCCATCCACCGTGCGGACCGTTGCGGTGCTGTCGGGGAGATGCCCGTCTCTGGACGCTGACGACCATGTTCGCCCTGACATTTCTCGGCACCTCGGCAAGCGTTCCCTCAGTGGAGCGCAACCATCCGGCCCTCCTGGTGGAGGCCGCGGGCAAGCGCATCCTGGTTGATTGCGGCGAGGGCACGCAGCGCCAGTTGCTGCGCAGCGGCGCCGGCTTTCGCCGGCTCGACCGCATCCTGCTGACGCACGGGCATCTTGATCACGTGCTCGGCATCCCCGGTCTCTTCTCGACGCTGGGGTTGCGGCAGACCTCCGATGTGATGACCGTTCATGCGGGCCCGGGCACGCTCGACATCGTCGTTCGCATGCTCGCGGGCTTGTGGGGCGCGGGCAGGGCGCCGATCCCTGTGGCGTTCGCGCCGCTGAGCGAGGGGCAAGTCATCGATGCCGGTGACTTCACCATCGACTGCTTTCCGGTTCGCCACCGCGACACCGACAGCTTTGGCTTCTCTTTCCAAAGCCCCGCGCGCCGCCACCTTCTGCCCGAGCGGCTTGCGTCGCTCAGTGTCCCGGACGGGCCGATGCGCGGAGAGCTGGCCGCCGGACGACCGGTCGTGATCGCCGGCCGAACCATCGATCCGGAGGACGTCCTGGGCCCGCCGGGCGGCGGTACGAAGCTCGTCGTGGTCGGCGACACTGAAACCACTGATGGTCTATCCCGACATGTCGTCGACGCCGACATGCTGGTGATCGAGGCGACGTTCCTCGATCGTGACGCCGCGACCGCGCGGGACTACGGCCATCTCACAGCCACCGAAGCCGCTTCGTTTGCCGCCGCCAACAACGTCAAGCAGCTCGTGCTGGTCCACATGTCGGGACGGTACGAGGATGAAGAGATCTTGGCGGAGGCGACAAGGGTGTTTCCGAATACGCGGATCGCCGCCGACTTCGATCACATCGTGATCTAATCGCCATCACCGCACTCAGCTCGTCAATCCAGACTTGATCGTGAGATCCTGGACTTGGGCCGTCGCCTGCATCAGCCGCGGCAACGCCTGGTCGCGGAAGGCCGCCATGTCCATGCGCATCGCATCGACCGTGACGCTCAGGCCGCCGATCACAAAACCCTGAGCGTCGAAGATCGGCGTTGCCAGCGTGCGCAGGCCATAGGCATTCTCGCCGTCGGAGACGGCATGGCCTTTTTTCTTCACCTGATCGAGCCGGGCGAGCAGTGCATCGAGATCGGTCAGCGTTCGCTCCGACAGTTTGACGCGAGGACGCAACTCGAGCCGCTCGATCTGCTGGTCGCGTGGCAGATGCGCCAGCATGACATGACCGAGCGCGGCGCTGTAGGCGGGGATGCGCGTGCCCGGCCGGCGGTCCATCTTGTGACGGTCGAGGCCGGCACCGACGCGCGCGAGATAGACCACGTCGCCGCCATCGAGAATGCCGAGCGAGGCCGCATCGCCGACCGCTGGGACGAGGTCGCGCAGCAGCGGCTCGACGATCGGCCGCAACGAGCCGCGCGACAGCACGGTGTAGCCGAGGTCGAGACAGGCGACGCCGAGACGGAACCGGCGACTTTGCGGAACGGCCTGGAGATAGCCGAGTTCGGTCAGGGTCTGGATCAGGCGGAACGCCGTCCCGCGATCGAGATCAGCCCGTGCGGCAATCTCACTCAGGGTCAGCTCGAAGGTTTCGCTGGTGAAACTCTTGAGCACGGCAAAGGCCTTGCCGACGGAGGCGACATAATTCTTGGGATTTTTGGCGCTAGTTTCCGATACGCGCTTCGCTGCCTTCCCTGCGACCTTGGCCATGCTCGAATGCCCCACCATGACAGCCATGCCCTTGACGTCGGGCCGGGCTGATTTTACGACTGCACCAGTAAATAACAAATGTTCGCATTCCGAACAACATCGTTCTGACGATCGGAGGAAGTTTTGTCGACATCATCGCTGCACCCTCATGGCGTGTTCTCCGCCGCGTTGACGCCGCTCGACGCTGAGCTTGCTCCCGATCATGCGCGCTTCGTGGACCATTGTCGCTATCTGCTCGACGAAGGCTGCAACGGCATCGCGATGCTGGGCACGACGGGTGAGGCGAACTCCTTTTCGGTGGCCGAACGCACGGCGCTGCTCGAGGCGGTGGTGGCCGCCGGCATCGCGCCGCGGCGGCTTTTGCCCGGCACCGGCGTTGCCGCGCTCAGCGACACCATCGCGCTGACTCGCCACGCGCTCTCGGTCGGCGTCGACACCGTGGTGATGCTGCCGCCGTTCTACTACAAGAACGTCACTGATGACGGAATCTTCGCCTCCTACAGCGAGGTGGTGCAGCGCATCGGTGATGCGCGTCTGAAAGTCGTCCTCTATCACTACCCGCAGATGTCGGCGCAGCCGATCTCGCATGCGCTGATCGAGCGGCTGCGCAAGGCCTATCCGGCCACGTTCACGGGCATCAAGGATTCGTCCGGCGACTTCGCCAACATGACGGCGATGGTCGAACGGTTTCCGGGCTTCGCTGTCCTCGGCGGCGCCGATCCATTGATGCTGCCGCTGCTGCGCAAGGGCGGCGCGGGCTGCATCACCGCGACCTCCAATGTCGTCGCGCGCAGTCTTGCCCATGTCTTCAAGCACTTTGGCGACAGCGACGACGATCCGGCGCTCAAGGCGGCGCAGGCGCGCATCGTGAAGGCGCGCGAGCTGGTCTCGCAATTTCCGCAGATGGCCTCGCTGAAGGCGCTTGCTGCCGATCGCACCAAGCATGCCGGATGGCAGCGCCTGCGGCCGCCGCTGGAGTCCTTGCAGCCGGACCAGCTGAAAACGCTGCTGGCGAATGCTGCGGCATTCGCAGCCTCTGCCTGAGCTCGGTGCGGACGACGAGGCGATCTGATGTCCGACTCCTTCCAGGATGCATTGGCCGGGCTCGCCGCGATCGTCGGCGACAAGCACGTCATCACGTCCGGAGCCGACCAGGAGCCTTATGTGGTGGACTGGCGCGGGCGCTATCGCGGCCGCGCGGTCGCGGTGGTGAAGCCCGGCTCGACCGCCGAGGTCGCCTCCGTCGTCAGATACTGCGCCGACAAGCGCCTTGCGATCGTGCCGCAAGGCGGCAACACCGGCATGTGCGGAGCCGCAACGCCGGACGATCACGATGGCAATGTCGTGATCCGGCTTGACCGCATGCGCACCGTTCGCGACGTCAGCCCGCTCGCCAACACGATCACGGTCGAGGCCGGCTGCATCCTCGCTGAGGTCCAGAATGCGGCGCGTAGCGTCGATCGCTACTTTCCCTTGAGCCTGGGTGCCGAGGGTTCCTGCCAGATCGGCGGCAACATCTCGACCAATGCCGGCGGCACGGCCGTGCTGCGCTACGGCCCGACGCGCGATCTCGTGCTCGGGCTCGAAGCCGTGCTGCCCGACGGGCGTATCTTCAACGGCCTGCGCGCGCTGCGCAAGGACAACACGGGTTACGCGCTCAAGCAGCTCTTCATCGGGGCGGAAGGCACGCTCGGCATCGTCACCGCGGCGGTGCTGAAACTGTTCTCGCCGCCGCGCAGCTCGGCGCTGGCACTGGTGAAATTGCAGGGTGTCGCGCAGGCACTCGAGATCACGGCGCGCCTGCGCGGTGTGGTCGGCGACCGGCTCGGCAGCCTCGAAATCATGTCGCGCTCGCAGATCGAGGCGATCGCGGAGACCGTGCCGCACGTCACGATCCCGTTCGAGCTGACGACGCCGTGGTACCTGATCGTTGAGTTGACTGATACGCTCGCGGGCGTCGATCTCGACGAGCCGCTCGCCACGGCGTTGGCGGATGCGATGGAGGCCGGCATCGCCGAAGACGTCATCCTGGCCTCCAACCTCGCGCAGGCGAAAGCGATCTGGGCCGTCAGGCACAGCGTGTCCGAAGGCAACAAGCGCAGCGGCTATGTCGTCTCGCACGACAGCGTTGTGCCGCTGGAGCGCCAGGCGGACTTCGTCACCAATGTCGAGACGCGAATTATGGCCGCGGTACCGCATGCCCGCGTGGTGATGCATGGCCATATCGGCGACGGCAACATCCACGTGATCGCCCTGATCGACCGTGCGCATTGTCAGGAGCCGGCGACGACCGCCGCCCTGGTGGCGCAAATCAATGAGATCGTCGACGATGAGACCGCAGCGCAGGGCGGGGCGATCAGTGCCGAGCACGGCATCGGGATCACCAATCGCGTCCGGCTGGCCCGTGTCGCCGATCCGCTCGATATCGAGCTGATGCGCGGCATCAAGCGCTTGCTCGATCCGAACGGCCTGATGAACCCCGGCAAGATCTTTGGCGCGGGAGCAGCATGACGATGACGGTCGTGCGCCTGCTTGCCGACGATCTCACCGGCGCGCTCGACACCGCGGCGGAGTTCGTCGGCCTGTGCGGACCGTTCGACGTTACCTGGGCGGATTCGCCCGCGGCTCCGGGCGCGCAAAGCCTCGCGATCGACAGCGGCACCCGCGAGCGGTCGAAAGCCGACAGCGTCGAGATCGTCGGACGGCTGGCGCCGCAGCTTCAGGGTGGGACGATCGCCTACAAGAAGGTCGACAGCCTGCTCCGCGGTGCCTGGGCGGCCGAGCTCGGTGCCTGCCTGCGCGGCGGCCCTTGGGCGTCTTGCGTGGTCGCACCGGCCTTCGACTATCAGGGACGCCGTACCGTCGGCGGCCAGCAATTCGCGCGCACTGTACAGGGGGACTGGCATCGCGTCGGCGACAACCTGCTGGACCAATTGAAACTGGAAGGTATCGAGGCGCGGCAGGGCGGCCCTGACAAGCTCGCGCAAGGCGGCGTTCAGGTGTTCGATGCCGAGAGCGACATCGATCTCGATCGCGTCGTCGAAATGGCACGGCAGATGCCGGGGCCAGTGCTCTGGTGCGGAAGCGGCGGGCTGGCCGGCGCGCTCGCCCGCGCCCATCGCGCCGATGCGCCGAGCCGGCTGAAGCGGCCGGTGCTTGGGCTGTTCGGTTCCGACCAGGCCGCCACCGCCTCGCAGCTCGCAGCATGTGGCGAAGCCACCATCACGTTGGCCGAAGGTGAGGGGGGCGCAGGCGTTCAACGCAAGCTGGCTGACGATGGCGTGGCGCTGGTGAAATTCGCGCTCGCGGATGGCCTTTCGCGCACCGAGGCCGCCCAGCGGATCGCGCGCGAGCTCGCGACGCTGATTTCGGCGCTCGATCCGCCCGGAACCCTGATCGTCGCTGGCGGCGAGACCTTGAAGGCCGTATGCGTTGCGCTCGGCGCGCATGCGCTCCAGGTGACGGGGCGTATCGTGCCGGGATTGCCGCGCTCGGTGCTGCAAGGCGGCCGTTGGGCCGGCGTCGACGTCATCTCGAAATCCGGCGCGTTCGGCACCAGCGAGCTGTGGCGCGATCTGCTCCGGGACAATCATTTGCTGAATATGGGGAGCCCGACATGACCTCTCGTCATCTTGCCATTACCATGGGCGATCCGGCCGGGATCGGCCCGGAGATCATCGTCAAGGCCTGCGTCGGGCTGAAGGACCGGATCGCGACAGGCGATCTGCGCATCCTGATCATCGGCAGCGGCGCCGCGCTCGAGGGTGCCAAGGCCGCGCTCGGCGCTGCCGTTGCGATTCCGGAGGTGGGTGCTGACGATGCTGACTGGCCGAACCTCTGCTTCCTCCAGGCGGATGTCGAGGGCACCCCGATCAAGCCCGGCGTCTTGAGCGCCGACGGCGGCCGCTTTGCCTACAAGGCGATCGAGCAGGGCGTGCGCCTGACGCAGGCCGGGCGGACCTCCGCGATTGTCACCGCGCCGCTCAACAAGGAAGCACTCAACAAGGCCGGCTATCATTTCCCTGGACATACCGAGATGCTGGCGCACCTCACTGGTGTGCGCGGATCGGTGATGCTGCTCGCCCACGGCAACATGCGCGTCAGCCATGTCTCGACCCACGTGGCGCTGGAAGACGTGCCGAAGCGCCTGACGCCGGAGCGTCTGCGCATGGTGATCGATCTCACCAACGAGGCCCTGCTGCGGCTCGGTATCGCCAAGCCGAAGATTGCGATCGCCGCGCTCAATCCGCATGCGGGCGAGGGCGGTCTGTTCGGCCGGCAGGATATCGACGTTTCGGCACCGACGATTGCCAAGGCCGTCGCCGATGGCCTCGACGTCGTCGGCCCGGTGCCCGGCGACACCATCTTCGTCAAGCTGCGCGCCGGCCAGTACGATGCTGCGGTCGCGATGTATCACGACCAGGGGCACATCCCGGTCAAACTGCTGGGCTTCCAGGTCGATCCCGCGACCGGGCGCTGGCAGGAGCTCTCCGGCGTCAACATCACGCTGGGCCTGCCGATCATCCGCACCTCCGTCGATCACGGCACCGCCTTCGACATTGCCGGCAAGGGCATTGCCAACGAGCACAGCCTGATCGAGGCCATCGACTATGCCGAGCGGCTCTCCGCCGGCGTCTCCGCCTCCAAGTCATGAGATCTAGCGCACGATGACCAACGCCTTCACGCCCATCGAAATCCAACGTCCCACCATCCTGGAATTCGGCAACGGCACCATCACGGCTGCTGCGCGCTTCGCCGAGCGGATCGGCGCCAGGCGGCCGCTGGTGATTTCCGATCCGTTCAATGCGCGCCGCGTCGATGCGCTGGCGCTGCCGGGTGCAGTGAAAGTGTTTGGCGACGTCAAGCCTGAACCGGACCTGCCTAATCTGGAGAAGGCGGTGGCGATGGCGAAAGAGGTCGCGCCTGATCTCGTCGTGGGCTTCGGCGGCGGCAGCGCGATGGATCTCGCCAAGCTGGTCGCGGTGCTCTGCACCAGCGACGTGGCCTTTGCCGATATCGTTGGGCCGGAAAAAGTCGCCGGCCGCAGCGTGCCGCTGATGCAGATCCCGACCACGTCGGGCACCGGCAGCGAGGCCGGCACCCGCGCGCTCGTCACCGATCCCGTCAGCCAGAACAAGCAGGCGGTGCAGAGCCGCTTCATGCTTGCTGATATCGCCATCGTCGATCCTGATCTCACAATGACCGTTCCGAAGGAGGTCACTGCGGCCACCGGCGTCGATGCGCTGGCGCATTGCGTCGAGGCCTACACCAGCCGCAAGGCGCATCCGATGATCGACCTTTATGCGCTCGAGGGCGCGCGGCTGGTCGGGCAATATCTCAAGCGGGCGGTCGCTGACGGCGGAGATCGCGAGGCACGCGCGGGTCTCTCCCTGGCCTCGCTCTATGGCGGCTATTGCCTTGGACCAGTGAACACCACCGCCGGGCATGCCGTCGCTTATCCGCTGGGCACGCGCCATCATGTCGCGCATGGGCTCGCCTGTGCCGTGATCTTCCCGCATACGCTGGCCTTCAACATGCCGGCAGTCGAGGCGAAGACGGTCGCGGTGCTGGCGGCGCTCGGCCTGCCGGCACGGAACGATGCGAAGCTCGCATTCGACGCCACTTACGAGTACTGCAAGGACCTCGGCATCGAGATGCGTCTGTCCGCGCTCGGCGTGCCCAAGGGCGATCTCGGCGTCATGGCCGACGAGGCGCACGCCATTCGCCGCCTGCTTGACAACAATCCGCGCGACCTCGGCCGGGATGCGATCCTGAACATGTACGAGGTCGCGTTCTAGTCACCTCCGCCGCGCGCGGCACCCAATCAACAAAACAGTAACAGTAGAGGAAACTTCGATGAGATCGATGTGGCTTGGTCTTGTGTCAGCCGTGTTGCTGGCGACGTCGCCGGCAAAGGCGCAGGACGGCTTATCCGGCCAAGCAGGTGACGGTGATCGTGCCCTTCGCCGCCGGCGGCACCGCCGACATCTTCGCGCGCATGGTATCGAACCAGCTGCAAGTGAAGCTGGGCAAGCCGTTCGTGGTCGAGAATGTCGGCGGTGCCGGCTCGATCCTCGGCGTGACGCGGCTGGCGAAATCGGCGCCTGACGGCATCACGCTCGGCCTTGCCAGCACCTCCGCGCTCGCGATCAACCCCACGCTCTACGGTCCGAAGCTCAGCTACCAGCCGGACAGGGACCTGGTGCCGGTCGCCCAGATCAGCGTCGTGCCGAATGTGCTCGTGGTGAATCCGAACAAGATCAAGGTGCGCACCGTGCCGGAGCTGATCGCCTATCTGAAGGCGAACCCGGACAAGGTCTCGTTCGGCTCGGCCGGCGTCGGCACCTCGCAGCATCTTGCCGCTGAACTGTTTCAACAGATGACCGGCACCAAGATGGTACATGTGCCCTACAAGGGCTCCAGCCAGATGCTGACGGATCTGTTGAGCGGCCAGATCGATCTTGCCTTCGACAACGTGCCGCTGCTGCTGCCGCAGGTGAAGACCGGCCAGCTCGCGATGCTCGCCACGGCAACGCCCAAGCGCGCCGCCTTCGATCCGGAAATCCCGGCCGTCGCCGAATTCCTGCCGGGCTTCGAGGCCGTGGCCTGGCACGGCTTCTTCGTTCCCGCGGCCACGCCGAAGCCCATCGTCGAAAAGCTGTCGGGCGAGATCCGCGCCTTCATGCAGCAGCCGGAGACGGTGCAGAAGATGGCCGAGCTCGGCGCGGCCGCGGTTGCGGTCGATTCCGAACCTTTCAAGGCCTACATCGCCTCCGAGACGGAGCGGTGGAAGAAGGTGATCGAAGCGGCGAATATCAAGCTGGAATAGGGGTGGTAGCTTATCCGGAGATGACGATCGGGTCGCTGTCGGCTCGGCTTCCTCACGAGCCCCCGCCGCTTCAAGGACGTGTTTGACGGGTCGGCGTTTCTGGTGTCGATCGTTATCGGATGCGTGGCGGGGATCTCCGCGGGGCTTATGGTCGAGCCGAAGGAAATCGGCCGGCAATTTCTCCTGAGCGTCCTGGCGGCCGGGTACGCTGGCGCCGACTTCATCGACGCGTTCGTGAAGAAGAGCGTCCCCGACATCAACAAGGTTGCGGAAGCCTCCAAAGCCGTCGGCGGGCCGGAAAACTTGCCGGCCGTGAAGGCGCTTGGCGGTGAGGCCCCCGCCGTCGCTAACGCGATCCGCGCCAAGGCGGCAGCCGCGACTTGAAAGCCTGGTCGAAGGGGGAGGCGGCGATCGGGTGGTTTGTCGGGGCCTGATATCTGTCCGTCAGGTTGCGCTGATTTGATAGGCGAAAGGTCGGCGCCACAGGTCGGGACGCGGGGCGGACAAATTCGCAGCTTGGCAAAGGAGACGTGTCATGACTGTCCTGCTGAGAAACACCTTCAAGGCCTGGATCGACCGGGCGCCGGGCGCGCCGCCCAAGCTGGTCATGGTCGGCGACGTGAGGGTACCGACCGATGGCTGGCAGGCCCGGCTAACCAGGCGCTCGCCGCAAGGTATCAATCCGAAGATCCTGATCCTCGACGTCAAGACGCAGCAGCCGGGCGGCGAAGCGCAGGAAGCGATCACCACGATCCTGCTCCGTTACGAGGAGAGCCCGCCGCAGGACGAATACGGCCAGGTGATGATCGCGAACGGCAAGGCTGAGATCGTGGTCCGCGTCTGCGGCTCGAACTAGCCTTTCGATTGTTTGCCCGCGGAACCTTGTGATCTTCTGTGCCGCGTTGCATAACGAGGGTTGCATTCGGGGCTGTTCGCTCTCTCGTTGCTGCCGCTTTGTTCTGTCGATTTGGGGGATTTCCTGTGCGCCTCGGAAGCCGCATGCCGGACGTGATGCCTATCGTGGCCGCTTCTGTCGCTCTCTTCATCCTGCTCTGGCTCGCGTCCATCGCGCTCTATGCGATGCCTGAATCCGACGATTATTGCGTGACGAACCGCGTCAACAGCATGGGTCTCGTCGGAATGGTCAAATCCTATTATTTGCACCAGATGGGCCGACTGACCTCGCTTGTGGCGATCGCCGCCCCCGCCGTTGTCAGCAAGGTGACAGGCGTCGATTACGTGGTCGTCTATCCGGTCATACTCATTTGCGGCATGGCCATCTTCTTGGCAGTCAGTGTTTATTGGGCCGGTCGAATGTGGACCGGCCTGTCGTGGCCAGAGAGATTTTTGGCGGGTGCAATGCTCTGCGCGGCGAGCTTCGTTCTGGCGATCAGTCTGCGGGAGATGCTTTACTGGATCTCGGGCAGTGCGTCCTACATGGTTCCCGCCCTCTTCGTGATCATCATCCTCGTCGAGCTGGTGCGGTCCGCAGCGAACGAGACCGTGCTCTCGACCGGCCAAATCGTCGTTCTCTCCGCAATCGGCTTCCTGGGTGCTCTGGCCAACGAGTTCACGCCATTTTGGATCGTAGCCCTCGTCGCCGGTTCTGCCCTTTATCGCGCGTTCTACCATCCTCGCCCGCAACTGGCGGGCCATGCAGCGATGCTGACGGCGACCTTCATCGGACTTGCGATCCTGCTTTTGTCACCGGGGGAATGCGGTCCGGATGGCGGCATATCCGGAGGGGGGGAAGATCGCCGCTTCTTTCTCGATGGGGTTGTACTATCTGTGGCTCGAGCTGGTTCGGCACTACACCGAATCTGCGACGTGGGCCTGGCTCGGTTTCGTGGCGTTGTTTTCGGTCTTCGTGGTGCCTTCGCAACCGAGGCCGGCGGCGCGGCTGCTGGTCTTGATCGTCGGGCTCGTGGCGGCGGTGCTCGCTGGTCTCTACACCGCTTATGTCATTGCCTATTTTGCGACGGCGGAGGATCTCGCGACGCGAGGGCGGAATGAGGTGGTGGTTTTTCTTCTTGCCGGAGGGGGCTGCGTCGTCGCCCTGGCTGCCCGCTTCCTTCCCTCCCTGGGCCATCATGCCCATGTTCGCATGACGGCCCTGGTGGCCTGCGGGCTCCTTTCTTTTTTGCTCCTCGATAGCGTCGCGCTGGGATACGTCCGCGCCGAGGAGTCGCAATTCGCGACCTTTTGGAGCGAGAGTGTCCAGAGGCATCAATTTCTTCGGACGACGAAGGACCTGGATGTTGTCGTCCCCAAGAGATCGGTCAAGCCGTCCATGCTGATGGACGGTGAGCTAACCAAAAATCCGGGCCAGCTGCCGAATGATTGTGTCGGTGAATTCTATGGCAAGCGATCCGTGGTCTTGGGCGACTAGGTCAGCGGATCAGCCTGTAAACCCTCCCGCGCTTCGTTGGGGCGATCGCCGGCTGCGGCGTGCCGGCGTCGAGCGCGCGCATCATGCCTGGGTAAAGCCGACAGACCATGCCCATTGATCGACGTGAAGCGGCACGCCGGCGCGCCCGTTGATCGTGGCATGTGGACGTCGTCGAGGCAGGCGTGCCAGGTCTCCTGGTGCTGATTGCCGGAGCCGGCCGCGGGTGAGGGCGGACATGCCGCTACGGCACGAACGCAGCGAGAACAAGCTGCGATGCTTACAGAGGGGCTAGACCGCGAACGCCGGCGCGGCTATATGAGCGCCAGCGCGCCGCTGATTTGCAAAACTTTTGCTGCGGCTTGCAAAGCTTCCGAAGAAAGTCTTGTGATATCAAGCACTTCGGTGGGGAATGGTGTAACGGTAGCACAACAGACTCTGACTCTGTTTGTCTTGGTTCGAATCCAGGTTCCCCAGCCAGTTCCGGGCGATTTATCCAGATCATAAGCGGCTCTGAACCGGGCCCCCGGTGCGAGCCTGACGTGCCGTCGGCAGACCGCGCCTTTCGTCGTTCCGGCCTCGGCGCATTGGCCGGACTCATAGCGCCCGCGATGCGCTGCCCGGCGATGCAAGGCGAAATGATTAGCGGCGCTTTTTCCGGCCGGACTTGGCGGCACGCTTTTTCGGCGCCCGTCGCTGGCCGCGACCTGCATCTGCCGCGCCCCATGGAATTTTCGCGCTGACGCGCTTCTTGGCGCCGACGAGATTCGGCGTCTGGTTATATTTGAGGCGACGGAGTTTGGCCGTGACGAGCTCGCTCAGCTCCTGGAACGATGGATTGGCGCCGCGGTCTCGTTGTTCACGCAGCACCTTCGCCATGCAGAACGTGTAGGCGCCATACGACGTGACGCCGTCACGATATTCATAGGATAGCTCCTGCTCCTGGCAGGCCTCGAGGAGAATCGGCAGATAAGGACCGTGATGCCCGAGCTCGGCCCGCGTCTTGTTGTATTCCTTGTCGGGCTGGGTGCGGAGCGCCATGCTGCGCCCGAGCCGCTGCGTGGCGCCGTTGTCGCCGAGATAGTCGGCGCCGTTCTTGCTCTTGCTCAGGCTCTCGTTGAGGGGAGGGAACTCGCGCGGCACCCACATGCCTTCGCTTGCCTCCCACCGCAGCGCCCGGTGGCGGATATCGTCGGGCGGCGTCAGGCCGCGGATGCGCGGACCGCCGTCACGTGTCATGCCGCCGGAATGGCAGCAGTCGAGCATGGCGACGAAATAGCAGTCGTACGGAAGCTGTGAGTAGAGCTGGCTGAACTGGCGGTCGAGAATCGCGTGCTCGGGCGTCCAGTCGAAATCATAGGGAACGAGGCACTCGTCGACGCTATCCGGTGCGCCGCTCGGGCTGTATCTGGGAATCTGGGCGCCATGGCCCGAGTAGAACAGCATACGCTCGTCGCCGTCGCGGACGCCCTCGAGCAGCCAGTGAAGCCTTTCCATGATGCCCTGCGCCGTCGCCCGCTCATTGAGCACGACGCGTATTTCGTCCGGCTTGAAGCCGCTTTCCTGTAGCACCGAGCTCATGAGGAATACGTCGTTGACGCATCCTTCGAGCCTGTCCGCGGGTTTGGGATAGTCGTTGATGCCGATCAGCAGGGCGCGGCGGGTCGGCCGGGTGTCAATGCGGGCAATCCCCCGCGCGGCGCTGACGATGGAGCGGGACGTCGGCACCGGGACCACGTCGTGCCAGACGGTGGCGACGGTCTCGGGGCGCGACAGGTACCAGGTCGCGTTGTGATTCAGGAGATCGTTGGGGACATCGAACGGTGTCAGTACCTGCTGAAAATTGTCTGCGGCGATCTCGAGCGGATAGGTGAGAACGTGATCTTCCCGGTTGAACAGATGGTACCATTTCCGGCAGGGAAGGTCCTGAATGCGGCCTGCGAAGACGTCGCGCACCGCGGGATTGCCGATCTGCGAGCCGAACGTGACGAAGACCTTGTCCCTGATCGCAGCGGGGTTGCGCACGAACGTGTCGTAGCAGATCAGCGAGCCGAGACTGTGAGCCAGGACAACGTCGTAGTTGCCGCTCTTCAGCTTGTCGAGGACTGCGCCGCGCAGCGCGGCCTGCAACTGCTCATCCACCGACCACTGGGCGACCATGCCCGCGGTCCATCTGATCAGGGTCGGTACGTCATCGAGGCCGCGCGTGCCCGAGAGCAGATCACCGATCCCATGGACTGTCGCGCTCGCCAGCAGTTTCGCCAGCGCGATGCCATAGGTGACGAGGTTGGGCGGGCTCTTGTCGAACAGGTCGTCATACGAGAGGAAGTCGATGGCCGGGTTGAGGCTCTGATCGACGGACTGGACGGCGCGTATGATCGCCTCGGACCATGACTTTCGAAACTCGGCGTCGATCTCCGCGTGACCGACGCCGTGGACACAAAGCAATGACAGGCGGGTGCTCATGAAAGCTGCCTTCTCAACTGCAATCTGAAGTAGCCGATGTGCGAGCGCAAACGTCCGGGATGATGTCACGGCGCGGCGAGCTTCAAATGTGAAGTAGCGCACGAAATCCTCGCGACAGTTTGCCTCACCTTGCGGGTGGGATGACGAGTCGGATCGCCGTGCGCCGCTACGTCCTTGGGGCAGGCAACCCAAAGGAGATCCCGTGATGCCCTATGTCGATGGTTTCGTGCTGGCCGTGCCGAAGGACAAGATCGAGGCCTACAAGGCGCTGGCGCGAAACGCCTGCACCATATGGATGGAGCACGGCGCGCTCGATTACGTCGAGTGCATCGGCGACGACGTGCCCTATGGCGACTTGACCTCGTTTCCGCGCGCGGTGATCGCGAAGGAGGACGAGGTCGTGGTGTTCTCCTGGATCGTCTACCGTGACCGGGAGACCCGCGATGCCGTCAACAAGAAGGTGATGGCCGATGAGCGGCTCAAGGGCGCCGACATGCCCTTCGACGGCAAGCGCATGATCTATGGCGGCTTTACGACGCTGCTGCGGGCGAGCGACGTCGTCGGCTGACGGCGTTTCGCAGGGTGGGTTGGCGACGGCGTAACCCACCGGCTCTGCGTTCGCGGAAACACACAGGGGCGGGTTACGCCGGCGGACCGTGCTTGACGCAGTCGCAGTGTTAACCCACCCCTGCAGATGGCAATGACGTCCGCCGTTCGGGTTACCGCGTTCGCGCCGGACGACGCCGGATTTGAACGCCGCCCGCGCCGGCGCATTCGCTGCCTCTCCCATGCAGCATTGCGCAAGTCCGTTTCGTCTTGCCGGTGTCCGGCTGGCATGCCATCCTAGATCCACCAGGCATAAACAAACGGAAGCGGGCGCTTAGCCTGCAGCTTCCAAAATAGCTTGGTCGGGGAAACCCTTTGGGAGGTCTGATTTGATGAATTTCAAGCACGTCACCGGGCTGTTTTGCGCAGCCGCGATGTTCCTTACGCTGGGCTCCGGCGCGCAGGCCCAGGACAAGGTCATCAAGATCGGCGTCATCATGCCGATGTCCGGCGGCACCGCCTCGATCGGTGCGCACGCCAAGGCGGCGCTCGAAGTCGCCATGGACATCATCAACAATGCCCATCCTGAGCTTGGCAATCTGCCGCTGGCGAAGAACGCCGGCCTTGCCGGCCTCGGCGGCGCCAAGATCGAGGCTGTGTTCGCCGACAACCAGGGCAACCCGGCGACGGGCCAGAATCAGGCGCTGCGCCTGATCACGGAAGAGAAGGTGGCGGCCGTGTTCGGCTCCTACCAGTCCGGCGTCACGCTGACGTCGAGCGCGATCGCCGAGAAATACGGCGTTCCCTTCCTGAACTCGGAATCGGTCGCCGCCAATCTCACCGAGCGCGGCTTCAAATGGTTCTTCCGCACCACGCCGATCGCGACCGATTTCGCCAAGATCTATGTCGACTTCCTCGCCGACATCAAGGCGCAGGGTGCCAAGACCGACAGCGTCGCGGTGGTCCATGACAACACCGAATACGGCACCTCGGTCGCCAACACGATCGCCGGCGCCTTCAAGGAAAAGGGCCAGCCGATCGCGCTCGACATCGCCTATCCCGTCAATGCGACCGACTTGCAGGGCCAGGTGCTCCAGCTCAAGGACAAGAAGCCCGACGTCGTCATCATGATCAGCTACACGTCGGATGCGATCCTGTTCGCCAAGACCATGCAGTCGCTCGACTACAAGCCGGCCGTGCTGCTGGCCGACGATGCCGGCTACTCCGATCCGTCCTTCACCAAGGCGGTCGGCAAGATCTCGCAAGGCGTCTTCAACCGCTCGTCCTGGGTCGTGGGACCGCCGGGCTCGGCGTCCGCCATCATCGCCGACATGTACAAGAAGAAGAGCGGCGAGGAGATGGACGACACGGTCGCCCGGCAGATGCAGGGCTTCTTCGTGCTGGCCGATGCCATCGACCGCGCCGGCTCGACCGAGCCTGCAAAGATCCAGGCCGCGCTGAAGGCGACGGACCTGAAGCCCGAGCAGCTCATGATCGGCTACAAGGGCGTGAAGTTCGACGACAAGGGCCAGAACATCCTGGCTTCCGGCGCTATCATCCAGCTCCAGGATGGCGAGAACTACGTCGCGGTATGGCCGAAGGCCAATGCCGAGAAGGCGCCGGTGCTGCCCTACAAGGGCTGGTAAGATTGCCTGAAGGCGGGACCGCGCGTCCCGCCTTTCCCAGAATGTTTTGATCAGAGCAACGCAGCTCATGTCCTTCGTACTCGTGCAGGTGATTGTCGGCGGGCTTCTGCTTGGCGCCGTCTACGCCCTGTTTTCCTCTGGCCTCACGCTGGTGTGGGGCATGATGAACATCGTCAATTTCGCGCATGGCGACTTCGTCATGCTCGGCATGTACGTCGCCTATGTCGTCTATACGCTGATGGGGGGAGGGCCCATCCTCGGTGCGCCGCTGGCGACACTGGTGCTCGCGACCGTCGGGGTCGTGGTCTATTTCGCCCTGATCCGCGACATCATGAAGGGGCCGATGCTGGCGCAGATCCTCGGCACGTTCGGGCTCGCGCTGCTGCTGCGCTATTCCGTGTTCTGGTGGTTCGGCGCCAACTTCCTGTCGATGCCGTCGAATATCGTCGGCGGCACCTATGCGTTTGCGGGCCTGCGGATCGAAGCCTCGCGGCTGCTTGCCGGTGTCGTCGCGCTGCTGGTGACATTCGGCCTCCACCTGCTTCTGACGCGCACATCGCTTGGTTCAAAAATGCTGGCCGTGGCGGAGGATCAGACCGCGGCTCAGCTTATGGGCATCAGGCCCGATACCATGCAGGCGATTGCCTGGGCCATCGCGGCCGGCGCCACCGGCCTTGCCGGCGCGCTGATCGCGAACTTCTTCTACATCGTGCCGACGGTCGGCGAGACGCTCGGCATCGTCGCCTTCGTCACGGTATCCCTTGGCGGCTTCGGCAGCGTGCCAGGCGCGCTCGTCGCGGGCCTGTTGATCGGCGTCATCGAGTCGCTCTCCGGCTATCTGATCGGTGCGGTCTACAAGGACATCGTCGTCTATGTCCTGTTCCTGTTCTTCCTCTGGTTCCGGCCGCAAGGCCTGATGGGCAAGCTCTGATGAGAAAGCTGCAATGCGGCGCTTGATCTGGCTCTCAATCGTCGCAGCACTGGCGATTGCCTATCCGTTGCTGCTGTCCTCGCCGTTCCAGCAGCGCTTGGGCGCACTGGTGCTGCTCTATGCCATCGCCGCGTCGGCCTGGAACATCGTCGGCGGCTATGCCGGCCAGGTCTCGGTCGGCCATGTCGTGTTCTTCGGCTGCGGCGCCTATGCCGCGATGGGGAGCTACGCCAAGTTCGGGCTGTCGCCGCTGTTCGGCATCCCCGGCGGGATCGTGCTGGCGGTGGGGCTCGCTGCGATCATCGGCGTGCCGACGCTACGGCTGTCGGGTCACTATTTCAGCATGGCGACGATCGCGGTCGCCGAGACCGTGCGGCTGATCGTCACCAACACCGACTGGCTCGGCGCGGCCGTGGGTCTTTCCGGTCCAACGGTCCCCCGCAACATCTTCGATCTCTCGTTCCTGTCGTCGCTGCCGTACTACTACCTCTTCCTGGTCGTCCTCGTGATCACGCTGTTCATCACCTGGTGGATGACCAACAGCCGCATGGGATTCTATCTGCGCGCGATCAAGGATTCCGAGAGGGCCGCACGTTCCCTGGGCGCACCCGCGAGCCGGACCAAGCTCTACGCCTACATGCTGAGCGCGGCGCTGACGAGCGTTGCCGGCGCGCTCTATGCGATGATGTTCGGCTTCGTCGATCCCGAGTCCGGGCTCGGCATCCTGATCTCGGTCAAGATCCTGATCATGGCGGCGCTGGGCGGGGCGGGGTTGCTGTTCGGTCCGCTGGTGGGAGCCGCGATCCTCGTGCCGCTGGAGGAGATCTCCAACAGCTGGCTTGGCGGCAAGGGGGCCGGCCTCACCTTCGTCCTGTATGGCGCGATCATCGTGCTGATCGCGCGCTTCCAGCCCGGCGGCCTGCTCAGCCTGTTCATGGGACGACGCAAGCCCGGCGCAGATAAGGGAGCCGGCCATGCTCCTTGAGGCGCGCGGGATCACAAAGGCGTTCGGCAGCTTCAAGGCGGTGGACGATGCGTCCGTCACGCTGGAGCAGGGCGATATTCTCGGCCTGATCGGCCCGAACGGCGCCGGCAAATCCACCTTCTTCAATTGCCTCACCGGCGACCTCAAGACCACCTCGGGCCGCGTGCTGTTCGAGGGGACCGACATCACCGACTTCGCGCCGGAGCAGCGCGCCGGGCTCGGCCTTGCCCGCACCTTCCAGGTGCCGCAGACCTTTGAAGGCATGACGGTGCTCGAGAACGTCATGATCGGTGCCTTCCTGCGCACCTCGCATCGCCACGAGGCCGAGACCAGGGCGCGCGCGGTGCTGGAGCGCGTCGGCATGAGCAGGCTTGCGGATGCGCCGGCGCGTTCGCTGGGCACACCCGGCCGCAAGCGGCTGGAGATCGCCCGCGCACTGGCGACCGAGCCGAAGGTGCTGCTGCTCGATGAGGCCATGGCCGGGCTCAACGCCCACGAGGTGAGGCTCGCCATCGATCTCGTGCGCGACATCCACCGCTCCGGCATCACGCTCGTCATCGTCGAGCACATCATGGAAGTGATCATGTCGCTCGCGAGCCGCGTGATGGTGTTTCACCAGGGCAAGGAGATCGCCCGCGGCTCGCCGCGCGAGGTCACCTCGAACCCGGCGGTGATCGAAGCCTATCTCGGCAAACGCGCGGCGAAGGCCGCGGCCGGCCATACGCCGGTCGAGCTGATGGGCGGGCGGGACCTATGAGCGGCGCGCTTCTTCGGATCGAGCACCTCGAGGTGCGCTACGGCGACCTCATCGGTGTCTCCGACGTCTCGCTGGAGGTGCCGGAGGGCAGCGTCGTCGCGCTGCTCGGCTCCAATGGCGGCGGCAAGACCACGACGCTGAACGCGATCGCGGGTCTCATTCCCGTGCATTCCGGATCGATCAGCTTTCGCGGCGAGGACATCGCCGGCCAAAAGGCCTTTGCGATCGTGCGCAAGGGGCTTGCGCTGTCGCCGGAAGGCTGGCGGCTGTTCGTGCAGCAGAGCGTCGAGAACAACCTCATGCTCGGCGCGACGCCGCTGCACGACAAGTCGCGCCAGGCCAATTTGCTTGAGCGCGTCTACGAGATCTTCCCGCGCCTGAAGGAACGCCGCAACCAGCGCGCCGGCACCATGTCCGGCGGCGAGCGGCAGATGCTCGCGGTCGGCCGCGCGCTGATGAGCGATCCGAAGCTATTGATGCTGGACGAACCGTCGCTCGGCCTCGCGCCGGCGGTGGTCGAATCCATGTACGAGACCTTCGGCCGCCTGCATCGCGAGGGCCTGACCATCCTGCTTGCCGAGCAGTCGATCGAGCTGGCGCTGGAAGTCTCGGACTTCGCGACCGTTCTCCAGGTCGGCAAGAGCGTGCTGTCCGGCACGGCCGCTGCGCTCGCCGAGGATCCGCAGGTGCAGAAGGCCTATCTCGGCGTCGACTGATTGATCTCCGCCTGGAGCAACAGCAACAGGCAACCGGCCAGCCGCGTCTCCATCTCTTTTGATCCAAGCGACAGCGGCCCGGGATCGTTGAGGATCGCGTTCACCAGCGTGCCCAGCACGACCTGGAAGCCGAAGGCGATCGTGCGGGTCTTGGCGGCCTTGCGTCCCTTGTCCATGGCCGGGAGCAGGAGAGGGGTGGCGCTCATCGTGGTGGCCTTCGCGAGGGCCTTGAACGGCGTCCATTTGTCCGGACGGGTGTCGTTATGCTGAAGCGCGGCGCGCAGCACGCCCTCGTGGTTGCGCATCCAGGCGATGATCCCGCTGACGATGATGTGGCAGAGCTTGTCGAGGTCCGCGTCCGGCGATGGGCGTCTCATGTCGCCGAGCCGCTGTTCGCCGTCGCGCGCGGCCAGCGCCATCAGTGCGTTGAAATAGGCCTCCTTGCTCTCGAAGCGGCTGTAGAAGGCGCCGACGGTGGCGCCGACCTCGGTGCAGAGCGCCTCGATCGACAGCTCGGCCAGGCTGCGCGTGCGCAGCATGCCGGCGCCGGCGCGCAGCAGCGCCAGCGTCGTCTCGCGGCTGCGCTTCTGCCGCGACGGGGCGACGCCGGGCAGGTCGAAATCGAGTTCATCCGAGCTTGGCCGCATCCGCGCTTGCATCCGGTAAAAATCATAATAATAATTCGGGTTATAATTTAGACGTGGCCGAGCCGCGGGTCAACCGCAGCCGCCGGGCAACCAGCAGGGAGAAGCAGATGAGCGCAGGCAGCGGCACGCCGTTCTGCGGCACCGTCGGCAAGACGGTCGCGGAGTCAAAACCCTGGTGGCCTGATGCGCCGAAGCCGCCCGAGGGGGCGCCGAACATCCTGGTCGTGCTGTTCGACGACGTCGGCTTCTCCGATTTCGGCTGCTATGGCTCGACAATCAAGACGCCGACCATCGACCGGCTCGCTGCGGAGGGGCTGCGCTACTCCGGATTCCACACCACGGCGATGTGCTCGACGACGCGCGCCGCGCTGCTGACAGGGCGCAATCATCACTCGGTCGGCGTCGGCTGCCTTGCCAATTTCGATTCCGGCTATCCCGGGTACCGCGGCAAGATCGCGCGCGAGGCGGGGACGCTGGCCGAGATGCTGCGCCTACATGGCTATCGCAACTACATGGTCGGCAAATGGCATGTCACGCCGCTGACCGAAAGCGGAGCCACCGGCCCGTTCGACGGCTGGCCGCTCGGCCGTGGCTTCGACCGCTTCTACGGCTTCCTCGATGCCGAGACCGACCAGTACGCGCCCGAGCTCGTCTCCGACAACACGCATATCGATCCACCGGGCACGTATGCGGACGGCTATCATCTGACCGAAGATCTGATCGATCAGTCGATCCGCTTCATCGGCGACCATGTCGCCGACCGTCCTGACGTTCCCTGGCTCACCTGGGTCGCACTTGGCGCCTGCCACGCGCCGCATCAGGCCCCGGCCGACATCATCGGGAGCTACGACGCCGAATTCGCGCACGGCTGGGACGTCGAGCGCGAACGGCGTCTGGCACGCCAGAAGGCGATGGGGCTGGTGGCTGAGGGAACGCGGATGCCCGCGCGCAACGACGGTGTGAAGCCGTGGGAGGAGCACTCGGCCGACGAGCGCCGCGTCTTCACCCGCCTGCAGGCGGCTTTCGCCGGCATGCTTGATCATTCCGATCGACATCTTGCACGGCTTGTCGCGTTCCTGGAGACGGCCGGCATTCGCGACAACACCGTGATCATCGTGATGTCCGACAACGGCGCGAGCCAGGAGGGCGGGCCGCTCGGCTTCGTCAACGCGATGGGACCGTTCAACTTCAAGCCGGAGCCGATCGCGGAGAAGCTCGCGCGTCTCGACGATATCGGCGGGCCCGACACCCACAGCAATTTCCCGCATGGCTGGGCGATGGCGTCGAACACGCCGCTGCGGCGCTACAAGCAGAACACCCATGGCGGCGGCATCCGCGATCCCTTCGTCATCAACTGGCCCAAGCGGATCGCAGGCAAAGGCGAGCTGCGGCACCAGTTCGTCCACGCCTGCGATCTCACACCAACGTTGCTCGAGCTGATCGGCGTCGAGTCGCCCAGCACGATCGCGGGCTGCCCGCAGATGCCGCTGGAAGGCGAGAGCTTTGCGCGCTCGATCACGGATGCGTCCGCGTCCTCAAAAAGCTCGCCGCAATATTTCGAGATGTTCGGCCATCGCGGCCTCTGGCAGGGCGGCTGGAAGGCGGTCGCCTTCCATCCCTCGGGCACGCCGTTCGAGAACGACAAATGGGAGCTGTTTCATCTCGACGAGGATTTCTCCGAGACCGACGATCTCGCCGCAAAGGAGCCGGAGCGTCTGGCAGCAATGATCGCGACCTGGTGGGCGGAGGCCGAGAAGCACAAGGTGCTGCCGCTCGACGACCGTTTCGGGCCGCGTTTTGCCGAGAACGCGGCGCGCTTCCACGGTGCACGCCACCATTTCGTCTTCCACGCCGGCATGGGCCACGTGCCGACCGATGTCGCGCCTGACGTGCGCAGCCGCAGCTACACGATCGAGGCGCATGTCGAGATCGACGGGCAGGGCGCCGATGGCGTGCTGATCTCGCATGGCGATGCGACGTCAGGCTACAGCCTCTACGTCAGGGATGGCCATCTCGTGCACGACCTCAACATCGGCGGCAGCCACCAGATCGTGCGGTCGGACCGCAAGGTGCCGTCAGGCGCGCGGCGGCTCGGCGTGTATGTCGAGCGGCTCGTGCGCAAGGAGCCGCCGGCCAAGGGGGCGCGCACCGGCGTCACCGAATATACGCTGCTGATCGACGGCGAGCCGGCGGGGTCGCTCCAGACCCAGCTCGGCTTCCACACGCTGATCTCGTGGTCCGGTCTCGACATCGGCCGCGACCGTGGCAGCCCCGTGTCGCATTACGAGGCGCCGTTCGAGTTCGAGGGGCGATTGCTGCGCGTCACCGTCACCATGCACAACGACCAGAAGCTCGACGGCGATGCCGTCGGCAATGCGCAGATGGCGCGGCAGTAGGGACGGGAGGTTGGGCGGCGAGCACCGGTGTCATGTCCCGCCTAGTGCGCAATCGCGCACGGGGGCAGGGCATCCAGTACGCCGCGGCCTATCGATTGAACCATAACCGTCTCGGAGTACTGGATCGCCCGCCCCAGTGCGCAATTGCGCACAAGACGGGCGATGACAGTGTGGGCCTTACTTGATCTTGTCGTAGGCCGCCGCGAAATCGCCCAGCGGCATCGGGATCGCGATCGCCTCCTTGGCCATGTTCTGGAAGGAGACCTTCAGCTGCTTGCCCGACCGTAAGGCGGCGAGCAGGTCCGCCGCGATCGGCGTCGAGGCGTAGCAGCCGCGGTTCTCGCAGGTCTGGATCTGGAGGTCGAATGTCTTGCCCTCGTCGACCTGGAGCTTGGCCCCGACGGGCAGGTTGAGGCCGAGCGGCAATTGCAGCAGCGCCACCGGCGTGCGGGTGTCGGGCGCGATGCGGATGTTGATCAGGACGATGGTCTGGCCGGTCTTGGTCAGCACCGCGTTCTGCTCCATCGCGCATTCGAGCGGCGCATCGCGGCTGACGCTGGTGCAGCGCACGACCCATCCGGCTTGCTGCGCACCGTCAGCCGGCGGCTGGGTCGGAGCTGGCGCGGGCTGTGCGGCCGGTGCAGGGGAAGCGGCGTTCTTTTTGGCGCTCTGCTGGGCATACGCGCCGCCTGTCGACAGCAGAAGGGCGGCAGCGAGGGCGACAAGTCTGGATTGCATGGACATGGCGAAACCGCGTTGGCGTGAACCGAGGGCCTCGCTGTAGCGTCGCGGAAGCCGCGGTGCAAGCTTACTCGGCGGCCTGCTTGACGGTGCTGTGCTCGGGCGCCTCGTGACCTTTGCCGTCACCCGAACGGCCCCAGCCCGAGAACCAGTTGTTGAGCTCGTCGAGATAGAGATAGACCACCGGGGTGGTGAACAGCGTCAGCGCCTGGCTGACGATCAGGCCGCCGACCATGGCGTAGCCGAGCGGCTGGCGGATCTCGGCGCCGGTGCCGTGGCCGAGCATCAGCGGCACGCCGCCGAGCAGGGCGGCCATCGTCGTCATCATGATCGGCCGGAAGCGCAGCAGCGCGGCCTGACGGATCGATTCCTCCGGCGTCTTGTGCTCGTCGCGCTCGGCCGCGATGGCGAAGTCGACCATCATGATGCCGTTCTTCTTCACGATGCCGATCAGGAGAATGATTCCGATCAATGCAATGAGGCTGAAGTCGAAGCCGGCCGCCATCAGGATCAGGAGCGCGCCGACGCCGGCCGAGGGCAGGGTCGACAGAATCGTGATCGGGTGGATGTAGCTCTCGTAGAGAATGCCGAGGATCAAATAGACCACGACGAGGGCTGCGAGGATCAGCAGCGGCACGGTGCCGAGCGACTGCTGGAACGCCTGCGCGGTGCCCTGGAAGCTCGAATTCAGGGTCGGGGGTGCGCCGAGATCGGCCATCGCCTTCTGCACGGCCTCGGTGGCCTGGCCGAGCGCGACGCCCTGGGCGAGGTTGAAGCTGATCGTGATCGCCGGGAACTGGCCCTGGTGGCTGATCGAGAGCGGGCGGACCGGATCGGTGGTCCAGGTCGCAAAGGTCGACAACGGCACCTGGTCGCCGGTCAGCGGCGATTTCAGGTAGAGCTTGTTCAGGCTGTCGAGACTGCCCTGCATCTCCGGCAGGATCTCGAGGATCACCTTGTAGGTGTTGAGCTGGGTGAAATACTGCGTGACCTGGCGCTGTCCGAAGGCGTCATACAGCGTGTCGTCGATCAGCTGGGGCTGGATGCCGTAGCGCGATGCGGTGTCGCGGTTGATCTTGAGCTGGACCGTGGTGCCCTGCGTCTGCTGGTCGGTCGCGACGTCGCGCAGTTGCGGCAGCGTCTGCATCTTGGCGAGGATTTTCGGCGCCCAGTCGTTGAGCTCGGTGAGATCGGCATCCTGTAGCGTGAATTCAAACTGCGTGCGCGTCGGCCGGCCGCCGAGCCGGACGTCCTGGGCCGCCTGCATGTAGAGGCGGGCGCCCGACACCTTCTCGAGCTTGGGACGCAGCCGGGCAATGATCTCCTGCGCCGACGCGTTGCGCTCGTTACGCGGCTTCAGCGTGATGAACAAATTGCCGTTGTTGCCGGCGCGGCCGCTGCCGCCGATGTTCATCGCGATCGTGGCGACGTCGGGATCGTCCATCACGATCTTGCCGAGCTCGACCTGGCGGCGCTGCATCTCGGCGAAGGAGATGTCCTGGGACGCTTCGGATGTCGCGGTGATCAGGCCGACGTCCTGCTGCGGGAAGAAGCCCTTCGGGATTAGGATGAACAAATAGATCGACAGGCCGAGCGTGGCGAAGAAGATCAGGAGCGTGGTGCGGCGCCAGGCCAGGGCATGATCGAGAACGTACTCGTAGCCGCGCAGCATGCCGTCGAAGGCGCGTTCGCTCCACTGGTAGAACTTGCCGTGGGTCACCTCGCCATGGGCGCGCAGGAAGCGCGAGGCCATCATCGGCGTCAGCGTTAGCGACACGAACATCGAGACGAAGATGGTCATCGCCAGCACGACGGCGAACTCGCGGAACAGGCGTCCTATGATGCCGCCCATCAGCAGCAGCGGGATCAGCACCGCGACCAGCGAGATGCTGATCGAGACGATGGTGAAGCCGATTTCCTTGGAGCCCTTGAAGGCGGCCGCCATGGGCGATTCGCCTTCCTCGATGTAGCGCGTGATATTCTCGAGCATCACGATGGCGTCGTCGACGACGAATCCGACCGCGATGGTGAGCGCCATCAGCGACAGATTGTCGAGCGAATAGCCAACCACCCACATCAGGGCGCACGCGCCCAGTAGCGCCAGCGGAACCGTGATGGTGGGAATGACCGTCGCCCAGAAGCTGCGCAGGAAGACGAAGATGACCATGACCACGAGGGCAATGGTTAGCAGCAGCGTGAACTGGACGTCCTCGACCGCGGCGCGGATGGTCGTGGTGCGGTCGCTGATCAACTCGATCTTGATCGCGGGCGGAATCGCCGCGACGAGGCGGGGCAGGGTGGCCTTGATCCGGTCGACGGTCTCGATGACGTTGGCGCCCGGCTGCTTGAACACCACCAGGAACACGCCACGCTTGCCGTTGGCCCAGGCTGCCTGCTTGGCGTCCTCGGCGCCGCTCACCGCCTGTCCGATGTCGCGGATTCGAAGCGGACCGCCATTGCGATAGGCGATGACGACGTCGTTCCAGTCCTTGGACTGGGTGAGCTGGTCGTTGGCGTAGATCGTGTAGGCGCGCTTCGGCCCGTCGATATTGCCCTTGGGGCTGTCGACCGTGGTGATCGCGATCTGGCTGCGCACGTCCTCCAGCGACAGGCCCTTGGCGACGAGTTTCGCCGGGTCGATCTGAATGCGGATGGAGGGCTTCTGCTGGCCGCCGATGAAGACCTGCGCGACGCCCGAGAGCTGGCTGATCTGCTGGGCAAGCTGGGCGTCGACGGCATCGCTGACGGTGGTCAGCGGCAGCGTATCGGATGTTGCCGAGAGCAGCAGGATCGGCGCGTCGGCCGGGTTGACCTTGCGGTAGGTCGGCGGCGAGGGCAGGTTCTTCGGCAGCTGGCCGCTTGCAGCGTTGATGGCGCCCTGCACATCGTTGGCGGCGCCGTCGATGCTGCGGTTGAGGTCGAACTGGATGGTGATCGAGGCGGTGCCGAGATAACTCGTCGAGGTCATCTGGGCGATGCCGGGGATCTGGGCGAATTGCCGCTCGAGCGGCTGGGCCACCGACGAGGCCATCGTCTCGGGGCTGCCGCCCGGCAAATTGGCCGTGATCTGGATGGTCGGGAAGTCCACCTGCGGCAGCGGTGCGACCGGCAGCAGGGGATAGGCGACGAGACCGACGAACAGAATGCCGGCCATCAGCAGCGAGGTGCCGATGGGATAACGGATGAAAGGTGCCGAAATCCCGCCCTCGGTCATTCCTGTCGTACCTTGTTCTGGCTCGGATCCGAGCTTGCTACGGCCGTCGAGACCAGGCTCCCGGGCTGGACCTTGAACTGGCCGCCGGTGATCACCTGTTGACCCGGGCTCAAGCCTTCGTCGACGACCGAACGGCCGTCGATGGCGTAGCTGACCTTGATCTTGTGCACTTCCGCCTTGTTGTCCTGATTGACGGTATAGGCGTAGAGGCCGTTGGTCGAATGCTGAACCGCGTCATCCGGAACCACGGTCGCGTCCTTCAGGGTGCGTACCAGAAGGCGCGTCGAAACCGACTGGCCCGGCCACAGCGTGTGTTCCTTGTTGTCGAACACCGCCTTGAGCCGAATAGTCCCGCTGGTCGTGTCGACCTGGTTGTTGATGACCGCGAGCTTGCCCTCGGCCAGCGTTTTCTTGCCGTCGGTGGTGAACGCGATCACCTTGAGCGCACCGGCCTTCTGGCCTTCGCTGATATAGGGCAGCTGATCTTCCGGCGCGGTGAAGATCACCGAGATCGGCTCGACCTGCGAGATCGTCACGATTCCCGTCTGCGTGGAGGCGTTGACGATGTTGCCGACGTCGACCAGGCGCAGCCCGGCCACGCCGGTGAACGGCGCCTTGATCTGGGTGTAGTCGAGCTGGGTCTGGGCGTTGGAGATGGCGGCTTCGTCGGCGGCGATCTGGGCGGTCAGCTGCGCGACGGTGGAACGCTGGGTGTCGACCCGCTGCGCGGTTGCGAACTCGCCAAGCTTCATGGCGCGCTGGAGCTCGAGGTTGGCGTTGGCGAGATTCGCCTCGTCCTGCGCCTTCTTGGCCTTGGCCTGGTCGAGCGTGGCTTGATAGGGCCGGGGATCGATCGAGACCAGAAGCTCGTCCTGCTTGACCATCTGGCCTTCGCTGAAGGCGATCTTGTCGATCTGGCCGTCAACCCGGCTCCGGACCTGTACCGTATTGAAGCCCTGAACCGTGCCGAGACCGGTCAGGTAAACCGGAAAGTCGGCCTTCTGGACCGGCGAAACGCTGACGGGGATGGCGGGCGGACGCGCCGGACCCTTCTGAGCCGTCTGGGTTTTTCCGGCCTCGGGCGAGCCGAATTTCTGCCAGCCATAGTAACCCGCGGAGGCCACGGCCGCGATGATCAGAATCCAGAGGATCGGCCGTGTTTTTTTCATGTCGGCTCGTTGGCTCTTACGCCCAAAACTACGAATTGTGGAGCAATCATAGGGTTCCAGCGCGCTTGTATAATACACGCCAAGTTCCAGTGTAAACAGCACTATCGGTTCGGAATCCTAAACAATTGGAAAGCTTTGCACTGTCTAGGCAGCTCCGCGACACTACGGTGTGCAGTGCTGCATTTTCCCGGCGCGAACGATCCGCGCGCAAATCTTGGGCAATGCCCGGAGCCGGTGTGGGCGGCCTGCAGAGCTGTCCGCAAGGGCGCCCCGGCAGCGCTGCGAAGTGAGCCGGAAACAACTCCCGTGAGAACGGTTCTAATTCGCCTGCACGGCGTTTCGGTTGTCAGGAAATCCGGCATCGGTCATATCGGCCCCGCCACAACGGGAGCGCAGGATGGACGAACTGAACGGCAAGCTGATCGCGTGCCAGATTCTGATCACGGGACTGATCGCGCGCGTCGCCAACGAGCAGCGCGATCCCTTGCGATTTCTGACCGACTTCCGCGACGAGATCAAAGCCGTCGTTAGCGGCGTCAACATCGCCGGCATGGACAACTCCGATCGTGTGCGTGCCGTCGCACAGAAAACCGTCGACGAATTGTTCTCGCTGATGAAGCCGCCGAGCAGCGATTGAGAGCGGCGCCGCTGCTCGCGCCTGCGCAGCTCTCGCATGCGCCCATGTTTCCAGATTGAAATCTGCACCGAGTCCGATCTGGATGAATTCAAATGTGCAGGCAGATCAATCGCATTGACCTGCTTTTCTCCGACCGATAGCACCGCCCCATCGTTCGCGTTTCTGCATCGACGAAGCGCATCAGCTCGAAGGTTGATGCGGTACGACGAGATCGCAGCGATCAATGTCCAGATTAGAACGGTTCAAGTTTAGAACCATTTAAAACTGCGGCGCACTCAACCGAGTTTAGAATTGCTTTGAAATGGTCGGATTCAAACGGAGTGTTGCAGAGATCGCGTTGACCCCCATGAACACGCCCGATAGCACCAATGCGTCGCGTTGTCGCAACGCGACCAATGGAAGCATAAGCACTGTGGGGCGTGTGATGGGCATGATGAAGACACCGCGATCGTTGCGTTCGGTCGCGGATCGGAAATCCTTCGGCAACAATTTCGACACTGCGACCGGCAAGACTGTGTCCACGGTCGCCAGTCTGATCGCGGTCGCGACGGTCTCGACCGGCGCACAGGCGCAGCAGACCAATCTGCCCCCCGTGAACGTCGATGCGCCTCAGCAGCGTCCGCGTCCGACCGCTTCGAAGCCCACCGCCGATCAGATTCGCGCGCGCAACGCGCTGCGGCGCGCGGCGCAGCGGCAGCAGGCCGCACAAGCGCCTGTCGCCAATCCGAGCCCTGGTCCTGCCGATCGTGATCCGTACGCAAATCCCGCCGCGCCTTATATGGCCACCCGAGTGCAAGCGTCGGGTAAATTCCCTGAGCCAATCCTCAACACGCCAAAATCGATCACCGTGCTTACAAAGGATGTGCTCGCGGACAAGAACGCCACGACGCTGAAGCAGGCGATCCTGAGCACGGCAGGCGTGACGCTCGGAACGGGTGAGGGCGGCAATGCCTTCGGTGACCGCTTCTTCATTCGCGGCTTCGATGCCCGCAACGACATCTTCATCGACGGCGTGCGCGACGCGGGCGTCAGCGTCCGTGAAAACTTCTTCACCGAGCAGGTCGAAATTCTGCGTGGTCCGGGCTCAACTTTCGCGGGCCGCGGTGTCGCCGGTGGTGCGATCAACATCGTCACCAAGCAGGCGACGACGCAGAACAGTTTCTACAACATGGACACGACGTTTGGCACCGACCAGACCAAGCGTGTGGTGCTCGACGTCAACCAGGTGATCAACCCGACGCTGGCCGTTCGTGCCGGCGGTCTGTTCCAGGACGCCGATGTCGCCGGTCGCGATTTCGTCAAGGATAATCGCAACGGCGCGTTCGTCGCCACGACCTGGAAGCCGACCGACACGATCAGGGTGACCGGGGGTTACATCCACACCGAGTTGACCGGCGTGCCGGACTTCGGCGTGCCCTACTACCGGCCGAGCACGGCGACGACCGCCGGTGGGCCGTTCCCGGACTTCGGCTCCAACCGCAACAACTGGTATGGCCAGATCAACCGCGACTTCTACCGGACCGGCCAGGACATCGGCTCGTTAAACGCGGAAGTGCAGATCACGCCCGACTTGATGGTCAGCAACAAGTTCCGCGTATCTCGTTCGACCCAGAACTATGTCGGAACGCTGCCTGAGCAGCCGGTGATCGCCAACCCGCTTTCGAATTCGACGCTCACGATGAATCCGCAGAGCCGTCTCCAGATCACTGACGTGCTCGCCAACCAGACGGAAGCGACCTACAAGTTCCAGGACTGGGCCGGCCTCAAGCACACCGCGCTGGCCGGGATCGAAGTCGATCGCGAGCGGTCGTCGATCGACAAGTATCTCGGGCTCACCTCGGAAGGGAACGGAGTTCCGATCACTCCAGGCGGCTCGCCGACAGGTGTCAGCGTCTTCTTCCCTCAGGACACGTTCTTGCCCGGGAAGGCGCTCGCACTGGCCGGTCTGCCGGCCAAGATCGGCATCGACACTGTCAGCGGCTACGTCATGGACAGTGCGAACTATCGTGACCTCCTGATCCTCAATGGCGGCTTCCGCTACGACAACTACAACCTCGATACGTCTGCATACGGGGCGGGCAACGCTCTCAAGCAGCAATCGGCAAACTTCCTAATTCCCAACTTCAATCTCGGTTTGACCTTGAAACCGGCGCCAAACGGCAGCGTGTACGTGGCCTACGCGACCTCAGCGAACCCGGTGGGCGCCGAGTTCGACGGCACCAGCACCGCGTATGGCGGCGTCAATCCCGCTCTGGCCGGCGGCAACAATCAGATCTTCGGGCCGGAGAAGAACACGGCCATCGAACTCGGCACCAAGTGGGAGCTGTTCGACCGCCACCTGCTCCTGACGGCTGCGCTGTTTCAGACCACCAAGGACAATGCGCGCGAGGCACAGAACGTCAATAGTGTGGCCACGGCGTCCGCGTTGGGATGCGTCTATCCCGCCGGCACGACCGGCAACATATCGTGTATCACCGCAGGTTCCGCTTATCGTATTCGCGGCATCGATCTCGGCGTGAGCGGCAAGATCACCGACAAATGGAGTGTGTTCGGCGGCCTCGTCCTGATGCAGTCGGAGGTTACGGCGTCCAACGTGAAGCCCGCGAACATGCCCGCGCCGCTTCTCTACACCACCAATGTCGGGCTTCCTCTGGCCAACGTTGCCCATCAGTCGTTCAGCATGCTGTCGAAGTACCAGTTCAACGATATCTGGGAACTGGGCGGGCAGGCCGTCTACCGCTCGAAGATCTACGGTGGCTCGTTGCTTGCGGCCAACGCAGGCACGTCGCTTCCGAGCTACTGGCGCTTCGATGTGTTCGCGGAAGCCAAGATCAACAAGAACTGGCAGTTGAAGCTGTTCGTGAACAACATCTTCGACAAACGCTACTATGACGCGCTGTACCAGAGCGCCGCGCCCTTCGTGCTGGAAGCACCGGGACGCGCCGCCTATCTGGTGATCTCGGCGCGCTACTGATGGAGTAACGACGAGGTGCCATGCTGACATGCATAGAAGGCGTCCTGAGCAAGGATGATGTGGCGGAATTCCGCCGCATCATGGACGCCAGCGAATGGGAAGACGGCCGTTCCACCGCGGGCGCGCAGTCAGCAATGGTCAAGCGCAATGAGCAGTTGCCGCCTGACAGCGAGGTCGCGCGCAAGCTCGGCAACCGCATCATCTCGGCGTTGACGTCGAACCCGCGGTTCCTGGCAGCGGCGATCCCACTGCAGATCTTCCCGCCGCTGTTCAACCGCTATGCGGCGAACAGCGGCCATCATTTCGGGCTGCATGTCGACAATGCGATCCGCGGCGACCGCCTGACCGGCCTTCGCATCCGCACAGACCTGTCGGTCACGCTGTTCCTGGCTGAGCCGGAAGAGTATGACGGTGGCGAACTTGTGATCGAGGACACCTACGGTTCGCACGAAGTGAAGTTGCAAGCCGGGGACTGCGTGCTCTATCCCTCGACCAGCCTCCATCTCGTCACGCCGGTGACGAGGGGGACGCGGGTTGCGTCTTTCTTCTGGCTTCAGAGCATGATACGGGACGATCAAGCCCGGAGCATGATCTTTGACCTCGACACCGCGATACAGGCGCTGGTGGAACGGCTCGGGCGTGACGATCCCGAAACGGTCAAATTGACGGGTATCTATCACAACCTCATTCGCTACTGGGCCGAAGTATGAAGATCATGTCCTTCCAAGCAAGCCTTGCCGCCGCCTTGATGCTGGCGGCCGCCTGGCTCGTATCCCCTGTTTCTGCCCAGACACAGACCCCGCCGGCGGCACAGGCGACGGCTCAGCCGGCCACCGCCAGCCCGGCTCCGGCTGCCGCTCCGGCGGTGGTGGCGCCCGTGGCGAAGCCCGACGCGGCCGCGATCGCGCCGGCCATGAAGGAGCTGTCCCCCTGGGTGATGTTCATGTCGGCGGACGTCATCGTGAAGGCGGTGATGATCGGGCTTGCCTTCGCATCGCTGATGACCTGGACCGTCCTGATCGCCAAGTCGATCGAGCTGTCGGTCGCGTCCGGCAAGCTTCGTTCGGCACTGAAGAAGATCTCGGAGGCGCGCTCGCTCGCGGAAGCGCAGATGGCGCTCGGCGCCAAGCAGGGCATTCTGCCGTCCTTCCTGGCGGCGGCGCTGCGTGAGGCGCGGATGTCGGCCGGCCTGTCCAGCGATACCGGCATCAAGGAGCGTGCGGCCTCGAGCTTTTCCGAAATCGTGCGCGCGGAGGCGCGGCGCATCCGCATCGGCATGGGCGTGCTGGCGACCATCGGCTCGACATCACCCTTCGTCGGCCTGTTCGGCACGGTCTGGGGCATCATGAACAGCTTCATCGGCATCTCGAAGTCGCAGACCACGAACCTCGCCGTGGTCGCGCCCGGCATCGCCGAGGCGCTGCTCGCGACCGCGATCGGCCTCGTCGCCGCCATTCCCGCCGTCATCATCTACAACCACTTCTCGCGCATGACGAAAAGCTATCTCGAGCTCGTCAGCCGTGCCTCGGGCGCGGCGGCGCGGCTGCTCTCGCGCGATCTCGACCGCAGCCACGGCAGCGCGCATTCGCGCGCGGCGGAGTGAACCATGGGCGTTTCGCTCGCAGACAATGATGACGACGACGATTTCGGCGAGACGCATGACATCAACGTCACGCCGTTCATCGACGTCATCCTGGTGCTGCTGATCATCTTCATGGTCGCAGCTCCGCTCTCCACGGTCGACCTGCCGATCGATCTGCCGACCTCGAGCGCGACCCCGCAGAAGAAGCCGGACAAGCCGACCTATCTCAGCATCAAGCCCGATCTGACGCTTGCGATCGGCGAAAACCCGGTCCACCGCGCCGAGTTGATCGGGACCCTCGACGGCCTGTCCGACATGAGCAAGGACAAGTATGTCTTCCTGCGCGCCGATCGCTCGGTGCCGTATGGCGAATTGATGAGTGTCATGGAGCTCTTGCGCTCAGGCGGCTATTCCCGGGTGAAGCTGGTCGCGCTGGAGGGCGCTCCCGGAGCGCCTGCGGCAGGCGCCGGTCAGCCTTAGAGGCGCACGATGTCGGACGAAGCCAGACCATCCCGGAAGCTCTGGATTTTGGCGGCGGTGGCGGCGCTCGCGCTCCATCTGGGCGGTGCCGCGCTCGCCCTGGCCCATCTGCGGACCGATGACGACGACGATGGCCTGGGCGCGTCCGGCGCGGAGTTCGCCGTCGAGATGGCCTCGCCCAAGGCGCCCGAGACCGACCTTCCGCCGGGACCGGACAGCGAAGCGATGCAGGAGCAGCAGGCGCTTCCCGAGCAAAAGGCCGAGACCAAGGAAACCGAGCTTCCAAAGGACCAGTCGCAACAGGTCGACGATCCCGATCGGGTCGTCACCGAAAACATCTCGAAGAAGCCGCAGGACGAGGATCCCAAGATCGCGGCGGTCGAGACACCCGCTGCCGAGGCTTCGCCGCAGTCGGTTGCAACGGCGCGGCAGACACTCGACGAGGACGCGCGCGAGGCCGAGAAGGCCCTGGCGCCGGTGCTTGGCCTCGGCAAAGACATCCTCAGGATCACGACCGACTGGAATCGCAAGATCAGCGCGCACCTCACGGCCCATAAGGTCAACCCTGAGGGCAAGCAGCCCAATAATCAGAAGGTGAAGGTCAGCTTCGCGATCAACCGCAGGGGCAATGTGCTGTCCGTCGACGTCGTGGAGTCATCGGGGGATGTGGCCTACGATGCGGCCGCGCTCTCGATTGTCCGCAAGTCCGATCCCATCCCGCAGCCCCCGGCCGGACTGACCGAAGACCGGTTCGAGCGGACCGTCGACATCATCTTCACGCCGCCGGACGAGAAGAAAAAGAAGAAATCGGCTCAGCGCCAGTAGAGCCGGATCCCGACATAGACCACGACCAGGCAGACGAAGATCAGCGCCACCGGGAGCGGCCGTTTCTGGGCTCCGCTAAACGCCGCCGTGAAGGAGGCCGTCTTCGTCGGTTTCGGAGGCGGGCGGCGGAAAGCGGTAACATTGTCCGCCGCCGGCTCGGGCGGACGGGTGCGGACGTCGGGCGGAGTTCCCGCGCCGCCCATCTCGGCATAGTAGGCCTTGTAGATCGCGCCGATCGTGGCCTCGGTGGCCTCGCCCTCGCTCATCCGCGCCAGTAGGTTCTTGTAGCTGACCAGGAACTCCTGCGCCTCGGCAGGCAGCGCGGAGGCCCCGTTGAGCTTGGCCATCATCTTCCAGGTGGCAAAATCGGCGCGGGCGCGGGTGTCCGCGCGTCGCGCGATCAGCATATCGGCAGCTTTGACCAAGTCGGCCTCGAGCCCTTCGGCTTATGTTCGGGTGTTCTGTTGAACTACGCGTTGCCGGTCAGGAAGAGAACAGCCTGAATCACATAACCGGTCAACGTTCGCAGTATTCCTGAAATAACATCAAGATTTAGACCGAACTGCGAGCCCGCGAGCGGCAGCAGGATCAGAAGACCAATCAGGATCAGCATCCCGAATGGCTCGAGCCGGGCCAGCGGCATGGCGAGGGCCCGAGGCAACAGCCCGACCGCGACGCGCCCGCCGTCGAGCGGCGGGATCGGCATCATGTTGAACACCGCCAGCACCGCGTTGATCACCAGCGCATTCTTGAGGTTGTCGAAGATCCACTGGGCCGAGGCCGCCGGTGCTAGGGGCAGGGCATGCAGGGCAAGAGCCGCCGCGAGCGCCAGCAGGATGTTGGTGGCGGGTCCGGCAAGGGCCACCCAGACCATGTCGAGCCTGGGATGGTTGAGCTTGCGGAAATTGACGGGAACCGGCTTGGCATAGCCGAATAGGAACGGCGAGTGCGCGAACAGCAGCATCGCCGGCAGGATCAGGGTGCCGAACGGATCGATATGCTTGATAGGGTTGAAGCTGACGCGGCCGAGCTGCCAGGCCGTGTTGTCACCGAGACGGTACGCGACGAAAGCGTGCGCGGCCTCGTGGAAGGTGATGGCGAGCAGCAGCGGTAGCACCCATACAGAAAGCTCATAGAGGGAAATGTTCACGGCTCGTCCGTCCCGGTTTGTGCCTCGTGGCCTTGCAGCCAACCCGGCCGATCCGGTGATGGGGCAACGCGTCAGGTCAGGATATGGGACGCGGGTTCCGAAATCCCAAGCCGTAAATGATCCGCCAGCGTCGCCGCCGGCTGCGACAGGTTGCGCGCGCGGTGCAGGCGGATGTCGGCAGCCGGCAGCGGCGGCAGGCCGTTCGACAGGGCGCGCAGGCGGGAGGGCAGGGTGCCGGCCTTCACGACCGTGATCGCAAGGCCCTCCGCCGCGATCGCTTCCACCGCCGCAAGGGTCCGACTGACGAAGGGAAGGCGCCAGGGCCGGCCGGCGGCATCGAGGGCGTCCGCGGCCCATTGCCGGAACAGGCAGCCCGGCGGGTAGAGCGCGACGGGCAGCGTGTCCTGTGCTTCGGCTCGATACGTCCTGGCCGCAGCCCAGACCGCCTGCTCGCGTCGGAGCAGTTCGCCATCGCCGCGTCCTTCCGGATGCATGGCGATGACGAGGTCATAGGCCTCGCCGAGCCGGGCCGGCATCGTCGCGGTCAGGCCGGTCTCGATCTCGACCCGGATCTCCGGATGGTTTTGGGCAAAGCGCGCCAGCAAGGGCGGAATGACGATCGTGCCGTAATCGTCCATCACGCCGAGGCGGACCACGGCGTCGCGCTTGCGTGCGCGGAGCACATCGATCGCCTCTGCATTGAGGTCGAGAAGCCGCCTCGCATAAACGAGGAGCTCATCGCCCGCCGCGGTCAGCGCGACGCCGGCCCTGGTGCGCTGAAACAGCTTGGTGCCGATCCGCTCTTCCAGGCGCCTGATCTGGACGCTGACCGCCGACTGGGTCCGGTTGAGCAATTGGGCTGCGCGCGTGAACGAGCGATGCTCGGCGACGGCGAGAAATGCCTTCAGCAGATCGGGGTCGAGAACAGGCGTGGTCATGACGAAAACTTATCCCAGCATGACGGAAACTCCATTCCCTGTTTCGGCGCGCCTCGTATGCTGCGTTCAGGGCTCGTCAAGGGAGGGCGTGTGGGCGAAATCTCCGGCGTTCTGGCTGCGGTGCTGTCGAGTGGGCTCGGCGGCACCTCGATCGGTGCCACGCGCTATCTGGTGGGCAGCCTCGATCCGCTCGCGATCGGCTCGTTCCGGTTCGGCATCGGCTTCCTGCTGCTGTTACCCCTGACGCTGCTCCGCGGTGACCGCTGGCCGGGTCGAGGGGACTGGGCCGCCGCGACCGGGCTCGGCATCCTGTTCTTTGCCCTGTTTCCGATCCTGTTCAACGCGTCGCTGATCTTCACGACCGCCGCGCGCGGCGCGCTCGCCTTGTCGACACTTCCGCTGTTGTCGCTCGTGATCGGCGCCGCGCTCGGCGCCGAGGCCCTGAGCTGGCGCAAATCGATCGGTGTCGTGATCGCGACGTTTGGCGTTGCCGTCGCGCTGCTCTCCGACCTCACCTCGGCACCATCCGGCGCATGGCGCGGCGATCTCCTGATGATGGCGGCCGCGCTGTGCATGGCGCTGTACGGCATCTGGTCGAAGCCGCTGATCCGGCGCTCCAGCCCGATCGCCTTCACCACGATGAGCATGGCGGCCGGTGCGGCCTGCCTCATCCTGCTCTCTTATAACCGCGGCAGTTTTGCGCCGGTCGCCGGCTTCGGTGCGCCGCAATGGCTGGCGGCTTTCTATCTCGGCGCCTTCGGCGCAGCGCTGACCTTCTATCTCTGGGCCTTCGCGCTTGAGCGGACCACGCCGACGCGCGTCGCGATCTCGGTGACGGTCAACCCGATCACGGCCTCCCTGGTCGGCGCCTGGCTGCTGAACGAGCCGCTGCGCTGGAATCTGGCGGCCGGCATCGTCGCGGTGTTTGCCGGGATCTGGATCGCGACGACGACGGGACGGCGCGCTCAGGCGGCGAGAGTGCCTGCGTCAGGGCAAGCCTGACGTCACGCCGGGATGGTGCCCTGATATTGCGTCAGGCCGTCGTCGAGCTTCAGCCATGCGACCTTCTCCGAGACCCAGATGTGCTCGGTCGGCGCGAAGGCGTTGCGATCGTCGAAGGTCGTGAGCGAGACGCCCGCCAGCGTGCCGTTGCGCCGCCAGGAGAACAGGCGCGTGCCGCAGCGCTTGCAGAAGACGCGGTCGATGTTCTCTGACGAGGCATAGCGCTCAATGTCGCCCTCGACGGTCAGCGCGCGCTGGTCGAATTGCGCGCGAGCAAAATAGGGCGAGCCCATCGCCTTCTGGCACATGCGGCAATGGCAGATGCGGACGTTGAGCGGCTCACCCTCCGCCTTGAACCGCACCGCGCCGCACAGGCATCCACCTTCCCGGATCATGGCTCAGGCCACCCGCCATTCGCCGACCTGGCGCGCCATGCTCCAGTTGAGATTGTCGAGATCGCCATCCATGTTGGAATTCCCGCGTCTGGTGTTGGTGAAGGCGGCCCAGCAGAAGCCGCCATGGGTGCGCACGGCAATCGTGCTCGTGCCCGGCAGGCTGCCATTGTGCCACCAATTGTCGAATTTGTTGACACAGAAGCCCTTGGCGTAGTTCGGGCTGTAACTGGGCGCGGTGGTCATGACCTCTATGGTGCGCGGCCGCAGGATGTCCGCGGGCCTCGTGTAGCCGTCGACATGCATCAGGAACTGAACCAGATCCGTTGGCGTCGCGATCCAGCCACCATGGGAATCCATCCGCCGGACATTCATGCTGTAGGGATTTTCGGCCTGACCGTAATAGACGACTTCGCCGGCCTGGCGCTGCTCGCGCGTGTTGCTGGCGACGTTCATGTCAGTGACGCCGCAGCGCGCCAGCACCTCGGTGCGGACGTGCTCGGCATAGGCCTGGCCGGTGAGCTTCTCGATCACGCGGCCCAGAACGCAATAGCCGAAATTGGAATAGGCGTAGTGCTGGCCCGGCGGCCGGTCCAGCGGCCGGTTGGCGAGCGTCCAGGCGATCAGCTCGGCATGATCCATCCGCGGATGCGTGAACATGGGATCGCGGTTGTCATTGCTCCAGCCACCGGCAGTGTGCGTCAGCAGATGCTCGAGCGTGATCTGGTCGATGCCGGCAGAGTAGGGCGGTGACCCGTAATCGGTGTCGAGCAGCGCACCGGGGCCGAACACGCGATCCGTGAGCTTGAGGCGGTTCTCCTCGATCAGTCGGAAGGTCGTGACCGAGGTGATCATCTTGCTGACGCTGGCGATCCGGAACAGATGCCGCGGCGTCACGGTCTCGTTCCGCTCGCGATCGGCAAGACCGAAGGCGTCCTCGTGGACAACAGTACCGGCATAGCCGATCGCAAAGGAGAGCGCCGGCACGTCGTATTTGTCCATGAAGCTGCGCGCGAGCCGCGCCATGGCGCCGCGCTCGGCCGGCGAGGGCGGGCGGATGCTCGGCGGGCTGGGCGCCAGTTGCGCGGGTGCAACGCGCGACAGCAGCGGCAGCGCGCCTGCGCCCGCTGCGAGCTTCACGAAATCCCGACGCCCAAAACCCCGACGTCCAAGCCGCATGGTCCGCCCCTTCCAGGGGCGGCCACTGTCTCAGTAGGTCGCCCGTCCGCCGGAAATATCAAACACCGCGCCGGTGGAGAAGGCACAATCTTGGGATGCGAGCCAGCTCACCATCGCGGCGAGCTCTTCCACCAGCACGAAGCGCGCCTTCGGGATTTTCGACAGCATGAAGTCGATATGCTGCTGCGTCATCTGGTCGAAGATCGCGGTCTTCGCCGCGGCCGGCGTCACCGCATTCACGAGGATGTCATGTGCCGCCAATTCCTTGCCGAGCGATTTCGTCAGCGCGATCAGTCCGGCCTTGGAGGCCGAATAATGCGAGGCGTTGGGATTGCCTTCCTTGCCGGCGATCGAGGCGATGTTCACGATCCGCCCGTATTTCTGCTTGAGCATCGTCGGCACAATCGCCTTGCAGACGATGAAAGGGCCGTCGAGATTGATGCGCAGGACCTTGCGCCACTCCTCGAGATCGGTCTCCCAGACCGGCTTGTTGACGCCGGCGATGCCGGCATTGTTGACGAGGATGTCGATCTTGCCGAAGGCGGCAAGCGTCGCATCGCGCGCCTGCTCGACGGCGGCGGGGTCGGTGACGTCGACCTTGAAGACTTTTGTCTCGCCGCCGACTTCATTCGCGGTCTTCTCGGCGAGAGCCGAGTCAAAATCCCAGATCGCGACCTTGGCGCCGGAGTCGATGAAACGCCGGGTGATGGCACGGCCAAAGCCCTGCGCGCCGCCGGTGACGACGGCAATGCGGCCGTTGAGATCGATCTTGTTCATCGAGAACTCCCTTGTCTATCCCTCATGGTGAGGAGCGCGCACTTGCGCGCGTCTCGAACCATAAGCCCGTGGCCCATCCTCGAGACGGCGCTGTCGCGCCTCCTCAGGATGAGGAGCGATCAGAGCATGTAGCCGCCGTCGACGACAAGGTCGACGCCGGTGGTGAATGCGCTTTCGTCGCTGCCGAGATAGACCGCCATGGATGCGATTTCGTCGGCGGTGCCGAGCCGGCCCATCTTCTGGCGGGAGACGAACATCTCCTTGCCCTGCGGACCCTGCGCGGCGGCGCGGTCGAGCATCGAGGGCGTCTCGACGGTGCCGGGGCAGATGCTGTTGCAGCGGATGCCCTTGGTGATGAAGTCGAGCGCGACCGCGCGCGTCAGCAGCGACACCGCGGCCTTCGACGCGCTGTAGACGTAGCGGTTGGCCGGCGGCCGCAGCGCCGCGCAGGACGAGATGTTGACGATGCTGCCGCCGCCGCCCGCCAGCATCTCGGGCAGGAACGCCCGGATGGTCCGGTGCATCGACTTGACGTTGAGGTCGAACGAGAAGTCAAAATCCTCTTCCGAGCACTCCAGGATGGTGCCGTGATGCACGAAGCCCGCCGCGTTGAGCAGGATGTCGACCTTGCCGATGCGCTTGGCGAAGGCGTTGACGTCGGCGGTGTTGCGGACGTCGAGCTTTGCGACCTCGGCGATGCCTTCCTTGGTCAGGCCCGCGATGCCGGCCTCGTTGATGTCGGTGGCGATGACGGTTGCGCCTTCACGTGCGAATGCGATGGCGCATGCGCGCCCGATGCCTGCCGCTGCAGCCGTGACGACGGCGCGCTTTCCCTTGAGGCGGTCTGCCATGTTGTTTTTCTCCTTGGCTTGAATTTGTCTATCGGCTCGTCATTGCGAGGAGCTCGTGACAAAATTGCGCAGCAATTTTGCACTGTTGCGACGAAGCAATCCAGACTGTCTCCTTGGAGATATCTCTGGATTGCTTCGCTTCGCTCGCAATGACGACGTGGCTGTTAGTGGTTGTCTCTGGCGACACCAAACGTGCCGGCGACGTTCTGGTAGCGTGTGGCGAGCTCCATGCATGCGCCGGTCGATTGCTGGCCGACCGTGTTGCGGTAGATCTCCTGCCACGGCGTCTGGTTCGCCGGATACTTGAAGCCGCCATTGGCCATCAGCTCGGCGTGGCGCTTCTTCACCTCGTCGTCCGAAATGAGAATATTGGCGCTGCCCTTGTTGAGGTCGATGCGTACCTTGTCGCCGGTCTTGAGGATCGCGAGCCCGCCATTGGCGGCAGCTTCCGGCGAGGCGTTCAGGATCGACGGCGAGCCCGAGGTGCCGGACTGGCGGCCGTCGCCGATGCAGGGCAGGGCGAGAATGCCGCGTTTGATCAGCGCAGCCGGCGGCTGCATGTTCACGACCTCGGCGCCACCGGGGTAGCCGATCGGGCCGGTGCCGCGGACGAACAGCATGCAATTCTCGTCGATGTCGAGAGAAGGATCGTCGATCCGCTCGTGATAATCCTCCGGGCCCTCGAACACGATGGCGCGGCCCTCGAAGGCGCCAGGGTCCTTCGGGTTGCTGAGATAGCGGTCGCGGAATTCCTTGGAGATCACGCTGGTCTTCATGATCGCGGAATCGAACAGATTGCCCTTCAGGACCAGGAAGCCGGCGTCCTTCACCAGCGGCTTGTCGTAGGCCCGGATCACGTCATTGTCGGGCGCGGGCGCATTGGCGCAGTTCTCGCCGATGCCGCGGCCGTTCACGGTGACCGCGTCCTCGTGGATGCGCTTGTGCTTCATCAGCTCGCGCACCACGGCCGGCACGCCGCCGGCGCGGTGGAATTCCTCGCCGAGATAGAAGCCGGCCGGCTGCATGTTGACCAGCAGCGGCACGTCGTGGCCGAATTTCTGCCAGTCGTCGATCGACAGCTCGACGCCGATGTGGCGGGCCAGCGCGTTGATGTGGATCGGCGCGTTGGTCGAGCCGCCGATCGCCGAGTTGATCACGATGCAGTTCTCGAACGCCTTGCGCGTCAGGATGTCCGACGGCTTGAGGTCTTCCCAGACCATCTCGACGGCGCGCTTGCCGGTCTCGTAGGCGATCTGGCCGCGCTCGCGATAGGGGGCGGGGATCGCCGCGCAGCCCGGCAGCGAGAAGCCGAGCGCTTCGGCAAGCCCGTTCATGGTCGAGGCGGTGCCCATGGTGTTGCAATGGCCGACCGACGGCGCCGAGGACGCCACGATCTCCATGAATTCTTCATAGTCGATCTCGCCGGCGGCGAGCCGTTCGCGCGACTTCCAGACGATGGTGCCGGAGCCGGTGCGCTCGCCGGCATGCCAACCGTTCAGCATCGGGCCGCCCGACAGCACGATCGCGGGCAGGTTCACGGTCGCCGCCGCCATCATGCAGGCAGGCGTGGTCTTGTCGCAGCCGGTGGTCAGCACCACGCCGTCGAGCGGATAGCCGTAGAGGATCTCGACGAGGCCGAGATAGGCGAGGTTGCGGTCGAGCGCCGCGGTCGGGCGCTTGCCGGTCTCCTGGATCGGATGGGTCGGGAATTCCATCGCAATGCCGCCGGCCTCGCGGATGCCTTCGCGGACGCGGTGCGCCAGCTCGATATGGTGGCGGTTGCAGGGGGAAAGGTCGTTGCCGGTCTGGGCGATGCCGATGATCGGCTTGCCGGACTGAAGCTCGGCCCGGGTGAGGCCGTAATTCAGGTAGCGCTCCATATAGAGCGCCGTCATGCCCGGATTATGCGGATTGTTGAACCATTCCTGCGAGCGGAGGTGGCGGCGAGCGCCGTTGCTGGCGGGCGCATGCCCATTGGTTGGTTTTTTTGTCATTGGTTTCTCCTGCAATGCAAACGCACTGGCGTCGGGAGCTCAGCTTCGGCTGGTGCGATGCCCAACGGCGCGATCCATGGTTCAAAGGCCCGTTGGCGGGTCATTCCCTCACAAGCGCGATACTAGTCTTGGCCACTTGGTAACGCTATCATTTTGTTCGCGGCGCCCGCGCCTGATGCGGCAGGCCTGTCGTCCGACCGCCGCGACGACGAGCTTTGCCGCTCGATCACCTTGAAGCCGAGATCGAGCACCGGCTGCTCAGGGCGGTGTCCGTCGATCGCTTCGATCAGCATGGTGGCGGCCGTGTTGCCCATCTCGTAGCGGTTGGTGCGCACGCTGGTGAGGGTGGGCACCGCGGAGGCCATGAATTCGAGGTCGTTGAATCCGACGATCGCGATCTGCTCGGGGACCGCGATCTCCCGGCGCCGGCATTCGAACAGCACGCCGAGCGCGAGGTCGTCATTGGCGCAGAACACCGAGTCGATATCGGGCTCGCGCGCCAAAAGATCGGTGAACAGGGTGCCGCCGAGCGTCACCGAGGTCGGTGTCGCCGTCGTCACGACGAGGCGCTGCTCGAACAGCGCGGCGTCCTTCATGGCCGAGACATATCCGTCCAGCCGCCGCTGCACCCGCGGATCCATGCGCGCGCCGACGAAGCCGATCTTGCGATGGCCCTGCGCAAACAGGTGGGCGATCGCCGCGCGGGCCGCATCATAGTGCGAAAAGCCGATCATCATGTCGACCGGATTGGGCCCGATCTCCATGATCTGCACGATCGGGCAGTCGGCGGCCTCCAGCATCGCGCGCGATTCCGCGGTCTGGTCGATGCCGGTGACGATCAGTCCGGCCGGCTTCTGCGCGAGAAACAGGCGCAGCAGCTTCTCCTCCTGGAGAATACTGTAGCGTGTGTTGGACAACTGGATCGAGTACCGGCTGCCTTCGGAGGCGTCGTAGATGCCGCGCAGCACGTCGGAAAACACGTTGTTGGTCAGTGACGGGATCAAGACGCCGATCACTTCGGTGCGCTGCGAGGCCAGCGCCCGCGCCGCCAGGTTCGGCACATAGCCGAGCTCGTTGGCCGCGCTCTCGACCCGCGTCCGCTTGGCGACCGACAGGGCCTCCGGATTGCGGAAGAACCGGGACGCCGTGATCGGGCTGACGCCGGCAAGCTCGGCAACTTCCGCCAGCCGGATTTTACCTGACTTGGTGCGTTTTCGACCCATTAGTTGCTCTTATCACAGTCAGTCCGGCAAACAAAGGAACGTTGACAGCGCTACCAGCAACGACTAACCAAAGACAAATTGCCAAAACCGCACAAACTGCCGACAATGTCGCTCGCTAAGATCGGGCTTCGTTCGGTGAAGTCTGAAAAACAAGACGGTCGCGGCGCGTGAGGCGTCGTGGACTTTCGAGGAGGGAGCTAGATGTCGTCTGTGCAAATCCGCGACGTGCGGAAATCGTTCGGCAATTTTGAAGTCCTGCACGGCGTTTCGATTCCGATCGAGGACGGACAGTTCGTCGTCCTGGTTGGCCCCTCCGGCTGCGGCAAGTCGACGCTTCTGCGCATGCTTGCAGGCCTCGAGAACATCACCTCCGGCACGATCTCGATCGGCGACCGCGTCGTCAACAATATCCAGCCCAAGGAGCGGGATATTGCGATGGTGTTCCAGAACTACGCGCTCTATCCGCACATGACCGTCGGCGAGAACATGGGCTTCTCGCTGAAGCTGCGGAACGCGAGCTCCGACGAGATCAACAAGCGCGTCAAGCGCGCCGCCGAAATTCTCGCGCTGTCGCCGCTGCTCGAGCGCTATCCGCGCCAGCTCTCCGGCGGCCAGCGCCAGCGCGTCGCGATGGGCCGCGCCATCGTGCGCGATCCGCAGGTGTTCCTGTTCGACGAGCCCTTGTCGAACCTCGACGCCAAGCTGCGCGTCGCCATGCGCACCGAGATCAAGGAGCTGCACCAGCGGCTGAAGACGACGACCGTCTACGTCACCCACGACCAGATCGAGGCCATGACCATGGCCGACAAGATCGTCGTCATGCATGACGGCATCGTCGAGCAGATGGGCACCCCGCTGGAGCTCTACGACAAGCCCGACAACCAGTTCGTCGCCGGCTTCATCGGCTCGCCGGCCATGAACTTCCTGAAAGGCCATGTGCGCGTCAACGGCGTTGCGACCTTCGAGGGGCCGAACGGCGTCAAGCTGCCGCTCAAGAACGCGCCGGCGGCGTCCGACGGTCGTCCTGTCGTCTACGGTGTGCGACCCGAGCATTTCACCATCGCGGACGACGGCGCCGATGCCGAGATCATCGTGGTCGAGCCGACCGGCTCGGAGACGCAGGTGTTCGCGAAGGTGGGGGGCGAGCAGGTCGTCGCGGTCTTCCGCGAGCGTCACCAGTTCAATCCGGGCGACAAGGTCAAGCTGAAGCCTGACCCGTCACTGGTTCACCTGTTCGACGAGGCGACGGGCAAACGCATGTAGCCGCGCCGAAGGATTGCCCAACGACTGTTCAAGAACGACCCAATACAAATATAAAATTCAGGGAGAGAACGATGAGCAATTTCGACAGGCGAAGTGTGCTTAAGGCCGGCCTGGGCGGCGCAGCGTTGCTGGCCGGCCCGGGCATCGTGCCGGTCCGCGCCGCGGAGTGGACCAACACGCCCGAACCGAACGCGTCCATCCGCGTCTTGCGCTGGAAGCAGTTCATCCAGGCCGAGTTCGACAAGTTCGCCGAGCAGACCAAGAAGTTCTCCGAGAAGACCGGCGTCAAGATCAAGCTCGAGGCCGAGAGCTGGGAAGACATCCGCCCCAAGGCCGCGGTGGCCGCCAATGTCGGCGCCGGCCCCGACCTCATCATCGGCACGCTCGACGATCCCCACAAATTCCCGGAAAAGCTGATCGATATGACTGATGTCGCCGACTATCTCGGCGCGCAGTATGGCGGCTGGTATCCGGTTGCCGAACGTTACGGCAAGAAGGGCAACAGCTGGATCGCCATTCCGCAGGGCGCGACCGGCGGCTGCCTGAACTACCGCATCAGCCACGTGAAGGCTGCGGGCTTCGAGGAATTCCCCAAGGACACCGCCGGCTTCCTCAAGCTCTGCCAGGCGTTGAAGAAGAACAACACGCCGGCCGGCTTCGCGCTCGGCCATGCCACGGGCGATGCCAATGGCTGGTGCCAGTGGGCGCTCTGGGCGTTCGGCGGCAAGGTCGTCAACGACAAGAACGAGGTCGTGATCGACTCGCCGGAGACGATCGCCGCGCTCGAATACGTCAAGCAGCTCTACGAGACCTTCATCCCGGGCGTGCTGTCGTGGAATGACTCGAACAACAACAAGGCGTTCCTGAACGGCGAACTCAGCCTGACGCTGAACGGCATCTCAATCTGGACCGTCGGCAAGAACTCCACCGATGCGAAGCAGCAGGAGATCGCCAAGGACATGAACCACGCGCCGATGCCGATCGGCCCCGTGGGCGTGTCGACCGAGCAGCAGAACGTGCTGGTCTACTACGGCTACAAGCACTCGAAGTATCCCAAGGCGGTCAAGGAATTCATCAAGTTCATGATGGACAAGGAGAATTACGACGCCTGGGAGGTCGCTTCCAACGGCTACGTGTCGCCGCCGCTGCCGGCCTACAACGACAATCCGGTGTGGACGTCGGATCCGAAGATCACCCCGTACCGCGACTGCCTGAAGCGCTGCCGCGACAACGGCTTTGCCGGCGATCTCGGCTATGCCTCCGCCGCGGTGATGGGCGACTTCGTCGTCGTCGACATGTTCGCGGAAGCAGCCTCCGGCTCGGCGACGCCGAAGCAGGCGGCGGCGCGCGCCGCCGAGCGCGCCAAGCGCTACTATCAGGTCTGATCAACGCCAATCTGCGCGGCGTCCGGTTCGCCGGACGCCGTGACTTTTCTCCCGAGGGGAATCCGACATGGCAGTCATGGCCGAGTCCGCTGTCGCGCAGGTCAAGCGCGCCAGCCTCTGGACCAGAGCATTCGAGAGCCGGAATTGGCTCGGCGCGATGTTCATGGTGCCGGCGATCGCGATCCTCATCCTGTTTCTGGCTTATCCGCTGGCGCTGGGCTTCTGGCTCGGCATGACCGACACCAAGATCGGCGGGGCCGGGCGCTATATCGGCTTTGCGAACTTCGTCTCGCTCTCCAAGGATTCGGTGTTCTGGCTCTCGGTCTTCAACACCATCTTCTATACGTTCACCGCGAGCATCGTGAAATTCGCCATCGGCCTTTACCTCGCGCTGCTGCTCAACGAGCGGCTGCCGTTCAAGTCGATGATCCGCGCCATCGTGCTGCTGCCCTTCGTGGTACCGACGGTGCTGTCCGCGATCGCGTTCTGGTGGATCTATGACAGCCAGTTCTCGATCATCTCCTGGGTACTGATCAAGGCCGGCCTGATCACGCGCTACATCGACTTCCTCGGCGATCCCTGGAATGCGCGCTTGTCGGTCGTCGCCGCCAATATCTGGCGCGGCGTGCCCTTCGTGGCGATCACGCTGCTGGCGGGATTGCAGACGATTTCGCCCTCGCTCTACGAGGCCGCCAATCTCGATGGCGCCACCAACATGCAGCGCTTCCGCCACATCACGCTGCCGATGCTGTCGCCGATCATCGCGGTCGTGATGACATTCTCGGTGCTGATGACGTTCACCGACTTCCAGCTGATCTACACCATCACGCGGGGCGGGCCGATCAATGCCACGCATCTGATGGCGACGCTGTCGTTCCAGCGCGCCATCACCGGCGGCAATCTCGGGGAGGGCGCGGCGATCTCGAACGCGATGATCCCGTTCCTGGTCGCAGCGATCCTGCTCAGCTTCTTCGGGCTTCAGCGCTCCCGCTGGCAGCAGGGCGGGAGGGACTGACCATGAGCACCGCAGACGACCAAAGCGTCGGAATGGATTATCTCGAGAGCTTCCCGCGGAAGTTCTTGCGGGTCTACTTTCCGCTCGGCCTGATCATCTTCTTCCTGCTGTTCCCGTTCTATTGGATGGCGGTCGCGACGTTCAAGCCGGACGCGGAGATGTACGATTACGAGAAGTACAATCCGTTCTGGATCGTGAATCCGACCATTGAGCACATCAAGAAGCTGTTGGTCGAAACCGACTATCCGCTCTGGATGTGGAACACCGTGATCGTCTCGGTGTCCTCCACCTTCATCTCGCTGTTCGCCAGCGTCTGCGCCGCCTACGCGATCGAACGTCTCCGCTACAAGGGCTCGCGCTATGTCGGCCTTGCGATCTTCCTCGGCTATCTCGTGCCGCCCTCGATCCTGTTCATTCCGCTGGCGGCGATCGTGTTCCAGCTCGGCCTGTTCGATGGCAATCTGGCGCTGATCCTGACCTATCCGACCTTCCTGATCCCGTTCTGCACCTGGCTCCTGATGGGCTATTTCCGCACCATTCCCTACGAGCTCGAGGAATGCGCGCTGATCGACGGTGCGACGCGGCTCCAGATCCTGGTCAAGATCACGCTGCCGCTGTCGCTCCCGGGGGTGATCTCGGCCGGCATCTTCGCCTTCACGTTGTCCTGGAATGAGTTCATCTACGCGCTGACCTTCATCTCCTCGTCGGAGAACAAGACGATTCCCGTCGGCGCCATCACCGAGCTCGTCAGCGGCGACGTCTACCATTGGGGCGCGCTGATGGCGGCGGCCCTGATCGGCTCGGTCCCCGTAGTTATCCTTTATTCCTTCTTCGTGGAGTACTATGTGTCGGCGATGACCGGCGCCGTGAAGGAATGATCGCGGGGCCTGCCTTGAGAGCGTGCCAGGAGAACGTGTCAGGAGCGGCGCGCTCCGGCCAATAAGAAGGAGTAGGCTCTTGCACATTCTGGTTCTGGGCGCCGCCGGCATGGTCGGCCGTAAATTGTGTGAACGGCTGTTGCGCGACGGCCGGCTCGGCAAGAGCGACATCACCAAGCTGACCATGCACGACGTGGTCGAGCCCAAGAAGCCGGAAAAGGCCGGTTTCCCCGTCGAGACCGTGTCAGGCGATTTCGCCGTGCCGGGCGCAGCCGAAAAGCTGATCGCCGGCCGACCCGACGTGATCTTCCATCTCGCCGCGATCGTCTCCGGCGAAGCCGAGCTCGATTTCGACAAGGGCTATCGCATCAATCTCGACGGCACGCGGATGCTGCTCGATGCCGTCAGGCTCGTCGGCGGCGGCTACAAGCCGCGCGTGGTCTTCACCTCGTCAATCGCGGTGTTCGGCGCGCCGTTCCCGGATGCGATCGGCGACGAGTTCTTCCACACCCCGTTGCTCAGCTACGGCACCCAGAAGGCGATCGGTGAATTGCTGCTCGCCGACTATTCGCGCCGTGGCTTCCTCGACGGCATCGGCATTCGGCTGCCGACCATCTGCATCCGGCCCGGCCTGCCCAATAAGGCGGCATCGGGCTTCTTCTCCAACATCCTGCGCGAGCCGCTGGCCGGCAAGGAAGCGATCCTCCCGGTCTCCGAGGATGTCCGCCACTGGCACGCCACGCCGCGCTCGGCTGTCGGCTTCCTGCTCCATGCCGGCACCATGGATCTCGCCAAGGTCGGCCCGCGCCGCAACCTGACGATGCCCGGCTTCTCGGCCACGGTCGGCGAACAGATCGCTGCGCTCAAGCGGGTGGCCGGCGACAAGGTCGCCGCGCGCATCAAGCACGAGCTGGATCCGTTCATCGTCGGCATCGTCGGCGGCTGGCCGCGCAATTTCGAGGCGAAGCGGGCGCGCGAGCTCGGCTTCACCACCGAAGAAAAGACTTTTGACGACATCATCCGCATTCACATCGAAGACGAGCTCGGCGGCAACTTCGTCGCCTGATCTAACCGATGAACAGCGTGGATATGACGATGGCGAGCGTTGCTTGCATCGGTGAATGCATGGTCGAGCTCCGGCAGGCCCAGGGTGGACAGTCCGCTGGACAGTCCAGCGGGCATGGCCAGGGCGGCGGCCTGTATTCGCGCGGCTTCGGTGGCGACACCCTCAACACGGCGGTGTACCTGGCGCGGCTCGAGGTCAAGGTCGATTATCTCACCGCGCTCGGCGACGATGCCCTGAGCGACGAGATGATCGCGGCCTGGAATGCGGAGGGCGTCGGGACCCGCCGCGTCTCCCGGCTGCCGGGCAAGCTGCCCGGCCTCTACATGATCCAGACGGATGCGAAGGGCGAGCGGCAGTTCTTCCACTGGCGCGACAGTGCGGCGGCGCGCCAGTTGATGAGCCTGCCCGAGACGGACGAGCTGCTCAACTCGCTGATGAGCTACGACATCGTCTATCTCTCCGCGATCACGCTCTCGATCTACGATGCGGCCGGGCGCGAGCGCCTGTTCGCGGCGATCAAGCGGGCGCGCCTGCTCGGCACCCGCTTCGTGTTCGACACCAATTTCCGCGCGCGGGGATGGCCGGACCGCGACGTCGCCCGCGAGGTCTTTGCCACGGCGTTTGCGACCGCCGACATCGTGCTGACCTCGACCGAGGATCTGCTCGCGCTCTATCCCGGCGAAAGCCACGAGCAGTTGATGGCACGCATCCCGAGCCCCGAGCTGGTGTTCCGTCTCGCCGAGCCCGTCAGCCTGCTGCGCTTTCCCGGCGGCACCAGCGAGGTCCGCGCCGAGCCCATGACCAAGCCGGTCGTTGACACCACAGCGGCGGGCGACAGCTTTGCCGCGGCCTATATCGCGGCCCGGCTCGGCGGCTCCGATCCGGTCGAGGCAGCCCAGGCCGGGCACCGCCTCGCCAGCCTCGTGATCTGCTATGCCGGCGCCATCATTCCGGGCTATGCCATGCCGCCGAAGAAGCGGCACCGGCCGGCGACCACGCGTCAAGCGACCAAGTGAAACGAAAGCCAAGATGACCACGACCGCCCAACAGAACCATCTCGTCGCGCTGTTCAAGGCCGCGACCGTCATTCCCGTCCTCACCATCGAGCGGATCCAGGATGCCGTGCCGCTGGCGAAAGCGCTGGTGGCCGGCGGCGTCCGCACGCTGGAGGTGACCATGCGCACCCCCGTTGCGATCGAGGCGGCGAGGGCGATGATGGCCGAGGTGCCCGAGGCGGTCGTCGGCATCGGCACGATCCTCAAGCCGGCCGATTTCGTCCGTGTCGAGAAGTTGGGCGTCGCGTTCGGCATCAGCCCGGGTCTGACCCCCGATCTCCTGAAGGTCGCCGCGGACAGCTCCTTGCCGTTCGCGCCGGGCATTGCCACCGCGTCCGAGCTGATGCTGGCGCTGTCCTACGGCCTCGACGTCGCAAAATTCTTCCCGGCCGAGCAGGCCGGCGGCATCAAGGGCCTGCGCGCGCTGGGCGGGCCGTTCCCGAATGTGCGGTTCTGCCCGACCGGCGGTGTGGGCGAGGCCAATGCGGCGACCTGGCTCGCCGAGCCCAACGTGGTCGCGGTCGGCGGTTCCTGGCTATGCCCGACGGCGGAGATCAAGGCCGGGAACTGGGCCGGCATAACTGCCATCTGCCAGCGCACCCTCAAGGCCCTGAAAGCCACGTGAAGTCTTGCGGTTGGTGGGCTAAGACTTAGGTCAGTAAGAGACCCCAGGGAGATGACCATGACCGCCAGCATCGTCGGATGGGCGCATACGCCGTTCGGCAAGTTCGACACCGAGACCGTCGAAAGCCTCGTCACCCGCGTGGCCAACGAGGCGATGGCCGATGCCGGCATTTCCGCGTCCGACGTCGACGAGATCGTGCTCGGCCATTTCAACGCCGGCTTCTCGCCGCAGGATTTTACCGCCTCGCTGGTGCTCCAGGCCGACCCGAAGCTGCGCTTCAAGCCGACGACCCGCGTCGAGAACGCCTGCGCCACCGGCTCCGCCGCGGTCCATCAGGGCCTGCGTGCGATCGACGCAGGCGCGGCCAGGATCGTGCTCGTCGTCGGCGTCGAGCAGATGACCCGCACCCCGGGTCCGGAGATCGGCAAGAACCTGCTCAAGGCGTCCTATCTGCCGGAGGACGGGGACACCGTCGGCGGCTTCGCCGGCGTGTTCGGCAAGATCGCCAGCTCCTATTTCCAGAAATACGGTGACCAGTCCGATGCGCTGGCGCTGATCGCGGCCAAGAACCACAAGAACGGCGTCGCCAATCCCTTCGCCCAGATGCGCAAGGACTTTGGCTTCGAGTTCTGCCGCGCCGAGAGCGAGAAGAACCCCTACGTCGCGGGTCCCCTGAAGCGTACCGACTGCTCGCTGGTCTCCGACGGCGCCGCGGCGCTGGTGCTGGCCGATGCCGAGACCGCCAAGGGCATGAGCAAGTCGATCGGCTTCCGCGCCACCGCGCACGCCCAGGACTTCCTGCCGATGTCCAAGCGCGACATCCTCCAGTTCGAGGGCTGCACGGTCGCCTGGCAGCGCGCGTTGGAGAAGGCGGGCGTCGCGCTCACCGATCTCTCCTTCGTCGAGACCCATGACTGCTTCACGGTCGCCGAGCTGATTGAGTACGAAGCGATGGGCCTGACGCCGAAGGGGCAGGGCGCCCGCGCCATCAAGGAAGGCTGGACGCTCAAGGACGGCAAGCTGCCGGTCAATCCGTCCGGCGGGTTGAAGGCCAAGGGCCATCCGATCGGCGCCACCGGCGTCTCCATGCACGTGATGACTGCGATGCAGCTCGCCGGCCAGGCGCCCGAGGGCATGCAGCTCAAGAACGCCAAGCTTGGCGGCATCTTCAACATGGGCGGCGCAGCGGTCGCGAATTACGTTTCCGTGCTGGAGCCGCTGAAGTAAGTTCTCGTAGGGTGGGCAAAGGCGCGTTTGCGCCGTGCCCACCTTTTTGTTGCGCTAGATCATGGTGGGCACGCTACGCTTTGCCCATCCTGCGGCTCTTCATTGATTGGCAGGGAATGCATCATGGGCAATGACTACGAAGACTCGCTGTCGATAGACGCACTCAACGATCGCATCGCGATCCTCGAGGACAATATCCGGCAGCTCATCGAGCAGGCCGCGGCCGCCTCCGGCGAGCAGAACGAGTCGCGGATCGCCGACCGGATCAACCAGCAGAACGATGAGCTCGACCGTCTCATCAAGATCCGCGAATCCCGCCAGAAGAAATAGCGGCCGCGGCACCGCGCATGCGGCCATACCCCGGCCGCCCTTGCGTGCGCGGCGTCGCTGCCCTTAGCTGGACCGAAATCGCAGGGCCAGGTTGAGCCCGCGCAATCGGGAGCGAACGGATGGGGCCGCTGAAGGGCATCAAGGTCGTGGATATGACCACCGTGCTGATGGGTCCCTATGCGACCCAGATGCTCGGCGACTACGGTGCCGACGTGATCAAGGTGGAATCGCTCGACGGCGACGTCACCCGCCTGATCGGCCCGATGCGCCATGCCGGCATGGGCCCGGTGTTCCTCAACACCAACCGCAGCAAGCGCTCGATCTGTCTCGATCTGAAGAAGCCCGCCGGCCGAGAGGTCGTGCTGCGGCTGCTGAAGGACGCTGACGTTCTCGTCTACAATGTCCGCCCGCAGGCGATGGCGCGGCTTCAGCTCGGCTACGACGTCGTCGCCGCAATCAACCCGCGCCTCGTCTATGCCGGGGTGTTTGGCTTTGGTCAGGACGGGCCCTATGCAGCAAAGCCCGCCTATGACGATTTGATCCAGGGTGCGACCGCGCTCCCCGCCTTGATGGCGCAGACCGGTGACGGAGTGCCGCGCTATGTGCCCAACGCGCTGGTCGACCGCATCGTCGGTCTCACTGCGGTCGGCGCGATCTGCGCCAGCCTCGTGCATCGGGATCGCACCGGACGCGGCCAGCGCGTCGACATCCCGATGTTCGAGACCATGGCCGGCTTCGTCATGGGCGACCACATGGGCGGGCTCACCTACGAGCCGCCGCTCGACAAGGGCGGCTACGCCCGCCACCTCTCGCGCGACCGCCGGCCCTACAAGACCTCGGACGGCTATCTCAGCGTCATCGTCTACAACGACAAGCAGTGGGAAAACTTCTTCAAGGCAACGAGCCGCGACGATCTGCGCGCCGATCCCAAATTCGCGACCTTCGCCGGCCGTGCCGCCAATATCGACGTCGTCTATGCCGAGCTCGCGCGCATCTTCGAGACGCGCACCACGGCCGAGTGGATCGATTTGCTGACCAAGGCCGACGTGCCCGTGATGCCGATGCACGACCTCGCGTCCATCCTGCACGACGAGCATCTGGAAGCCACCGGCTTCTTCCCGGTCGTGAACCATCCGACCGAAGGCCCGATCCGCAGCATGAAGGTGACGGCGACCTGGTCAGAGACCGAGGCGGAGCCGGTGCGACTCGCGCCGCGGCTCAACGAGCACGGCGCGGAGATTCTGCGCGAGGCCGGCTACTCCCCGGACGAGATCGCCGCCATGGTGCGCGACGGTGTCACGCCTCACCGCCGGAGCAGGGAGGGGCACCATGAGCTTCATCACCGGCGTCGGCCTCACACCCTACGGCAAGCACGAAGGCTCGTCCTCGCTCGACCTGATGAGCCGGGCCGCGCAAGCCGCGCTCGACGATGCCGGGCTGAAGCGTTCGGACATCGACGGCATCCTCTGCGGCTACTCCACCGTGTCGCCGCACATCATGCTGGCGACCGTCTTCGCCGAGCATTTTGGTATCCGCCCGTCCTACGCGCATGCCGTGCAGGTCGGCGGCGCCACTGGTCTCGCGATGACGATGCTGGCCCATCACCTCGTTGAAGCAGGCGTCGCGCGCAACGTCCTCGTCGTCGCCGGCGAGAACCGGCTCACCGGGCAGAGCCGCGACGCTTCGATCCAGGCTTTGGCGCAGGTCGGTCATCCCGACTACGAGGTGCCGCTCGGCCCGACCATTCCCGCCTATTACGGCCTGGTCGCCACGCGCTACATGCACGAATACGGCGTGACGGAAGAGGACCTCGCCGAATTCGCTGTGCTGATGCGCGCGCATGCCTGCACCCATCCCGGCGCGCAATTCCACGATCCCATCACGGTCGCCGATGTCATGGCGTCCAAGCCGGTGGCGATGCCGCTCAAGCTGCTGGACTGCTGCCCGGTGTCAGACGGCGGCGCGGCCTTCGTCATCAGCCGTGAGCGGACCGGCGAGGCCGGCGTGCGCATCCGCGGCTGCGCCCAGGCGCATACCCATCAGCACGTGACGGCCGCGCCCGCGCTCAGCGAGCTCGGTGCTGAAATCTCCATCGCCCGCGCCAAGGAGGCCACCGGCCTTGCGATCTCCGACGTGCGCTACGCCGCGATCTACGACAGTTTTACGATCACGCTCGCCATGCTGCTGGAAGACCTCGGCCTTGCCGGCCGCGGCGAGGCGGCTGCGCGCGTGCGATCAGGTCATTTCAGCCGCGACGGCGCGATGCCGCTCAACACCCATGGCGGCCTGCTCAGCTATGGCCATTGCGGCGTCGGCGGCGCCATGGCGCATCTGGTCGAGGCGCATTTGCAGATGACGGGGCGGGCGACGAATCGCCAGGTGCGCGACGCCTCGATCGCGCTGCTGCACGGCGACGGCGGCGTGCTGTCGTCCCATGTGAGCATGTTTCTGGAGCGCGTGCGATGAGCGAACGAATCGCGGACTGGACCAAGGGTGAGCAGGCCATCACCTTTCAGACCTGCGGCCCATGCGGCCATGTGCAGTATTTCCATCGCGCCTTCTGCGCGGCCTGCGGCGCACCCGATCCGCGCGATGCACGCGCCAGCGGCAAGGGCAGGGTCTATGCGACCTCGCTGGTCTGCCGCGCCGCCACGCCCGAGACCCGGGCGCACGTGCCCTACAACATACTGCTGGTCGATTGTGCCGAGGGCTTTCGCATGATGGCGCACGGCGAGACGAATCTAGCTATCGGCGATGAGGTCACCGCGAGCTTCCCGACGTTCGCCGGCAAGCTCGTGCCGTTTTTCAGCAAAAGGAAATAGTAGGATTCGTCATTCGGGGGCGGTCCAAGGGACCGAGCCTGGAACGGGATTCTGGGCCTGGCCTGTGCGAGAGCCACCCCGGAATGACGAAAACACTCTACGCAACTCTTTTGCTAACGCCCGTAGAACAAGATGCTGGCGATGACGAGCATCGCCGTCACCGCCAGCATATGCGCGAGCGCTCCCGAGGCCGCCCCCTTGGTGGCTTCCTTCATGCCTATTCTCCCTAGACTTGGGCGTGACTCATCGTTGCGCGCACTGCACACCCGACGGTCAATTGTTTTTACTCGGAACACCCCTTGCGAGTATTCACCGTGATTTGTCCCCACACGGCGAATATCGACTGTGCCAAGGTCGATCAGCAATGCGGCGGCATTTTGACTCGATGATGTTGCTGTTGCGGTAGCGAAGCACAGGGTTTGCGGCAACTTTCTTCAATCGCGACAAATCATCGGATTTTCCCGCGAGAATTCGCGGGTTTCTTTGTGGCCATCGATTTGGCCTTCGAAGCCTCCATCAGCGCATCCCTGATGTTGGTGAGGTGACGCGTCATGGCGTGGCTCGCCTTGCGTGGGTTCCTCGCTTGAACGGCCTCGAAGATGGCCTCGTGATCCCTGCGCCACATGGGCCGGTAGTCCTCCATCTGCATGTGGTTGTGAATCTCCTGCCAGATGCCGGACTCGGTCTGTGCGCGCCACAGCGAGTCGCTGATCGACACCAGCGCGCCGTTCCCGGTCGCCTCGGCCAGCACCATGTGGAAGCGGTGGTCGGACGTGTCGGCCTCGCGTCCCTGCGCATGTTCCCAGCGCATCATCGCGAGCGCTTCGGCGAGCTGCGCGAAGGCGGCCTCGGAGCCGCGCTGCGCCGCGATCGCCGCGATCTGCGGTTCGATCAGCTGGCGCGCCTCCAGGTTCTCGAATGGCCCAAAACCTTCGAGCACGTGCACGTCAGGTGCCTCCTGACGACTGATCACATAGACGCCGCTGTTACTGCGCACCTTCAGCATGCCGGCCATTGCCAGCGACAGGATGGCCTCGCGCACCGTCGGCCTCGACACGCCAAACGTCTTCGCGAGATCGCGCTCTGCCGGCAGGCGCTGGCCGATCCGGTAACTCGCCTGGATCATTGCAGCAATGCGCCGGGCAACGATCTCGAAGCTGCGTTCAGGCTTGGACGGGGGATCCTGCAACATCTTCGTGCTCATCAGTCCTTTTTTTGAGTTTGACAAGCTGCCGCTCGAAAGCCAAGCTGGTCAGACCAATTTGGACTGTCCAGTTTCGCGCGACCGGGGTTGGGAATACTCTGTCGGTGGGACGATGGAGGCTGCGCGCGTGTTCGACAGCAAGCCGAATTCAGCCGAGGCGCGTGACATCGCGTTCCATCTGCACTCGCAGACCAACCCCCAGCGACATGCAGAAATCGGACCGGTGATCATGGCGCGCGGCGAGGGCGTCCATGTCTTTGACGCGAACGGCAAGCGTTATCTGGAAGCGATGGCCGGGCTCTGGTGTACCTCGCTCGGCTTTTCCGAGACGCGCCTGAAAGCGGCAGCAGCGGCGGCCTACGACAAATTCGGCTTCTATCACAGCTTCAATCACAAGACGCCGGACAACACGATCGACCTCGCCGAGAAGCTGGTCGAGATCTCGCCGATCCCGGATGCTCAAGCATATTTCGCAACGTCAGGCTCGGAAGCCACCGAGACGATGGTGAAGCTCGCCTGGGTGTATCACGCGGTTCACGGCAAGCCCGGAAAGCGCAAGATCATCGCCCGCGATCGCGGGTTCCATGGCTCGACGATCGTTGCTGCTTCGATGTGCGGTCTGCCCCGCATGCACCGCGAATTCGGTCTTCCGCTCGACGGCTTCCTGCATACGCATTGCCCGGATGCCTATCGCGGCACGAGGCCCGGTGAGAGCGAGGCGGCGTTCGTCGGCCGGCTCGCAGCCGATCTCGAAGCAATGATCATGGCCGAGGGTCCCGATACGATCGCAGCCTTCATTGCCGAGCCGATCAACGCCGGCGGCGGCATCGTCGTGCCGCCAAAGGGATATTTCGCTGAGATCGAGGCGGTGCTGCGCCGTCACGACATCCTGGTGCTTGGCGACGAGGTGGTCTGCGGCTTCGGCCGCACCGGTAACTGGTTCGGCTGCCAGACGGTCGGCATGAAGCCGGACATGGTGGCGCTCGCCAAGGGCATCACCTCGTCCTATTTCCCGATGTCGGCCGTGTTGCTGGGCCGTCCGATCCGCGACGCGCTCAGCGAGATGAACAAGGGCGGCGAGCTGTTCGGCCACGGCTTTACCAATTCCGGACATCCGGTCGGCGCGGCGATCGCGCTCGAAACGCTGAAGATCTATCACGAGATGGATGTGGTGCCGCACGTCCGCCGCATGGGCTCGAGGCTCCGCGCCGGACTGGAGCAGATCGCGCGGGATTCGCGGATCGTCGGCCAGGTGAGGGGCGAGGGACTGATGATCGGGGTCGAGCTGGTCGCCGACCCCGCGACGCGGCAGGCCTTCGATCCCGCGCTGAAGGTCGGCGCGATGTTCGATGCGCTCGCAATCGAGAATGGCCTGATCATCCGCGCGATGGGCGACACGATCGGGTTCTGCCCGCCGCTGATCATCGACGAAGCCGGAGTTGACGAGGCGCTCGACCTGTTCGCGCGGACCTTGCTCAGCGCCGAAGCCAAGCTTGCCGAGACACGTCCATCTGCGTAACCCCTTGAGGAGACCATAGCATGCGCCGTCGAGACCTGCTCCGATCCACACTGGGCGCCGGTCTCGGCGTCGCCCTGGGCTCGAGTCTTGCGATGCCGCGGCTGGCCCGCGCGCAAGGTTCGCGCGTGCTGCGCTTCGTGCCGCAGGCCGATGCGGCCATCCTCGATCCGATGATCACGACCGGCCTCGTCAACCGCAATCACGGCTTCCTGATCTGGGACACGCTCTACGGCGTGGATGAGAAATTCCAGGTTCAGCCGCAGATGGTCGCCGGCCACACGGTCGAGAACGACGGCAAGCTCTGGACGATGACGTTGCGGGACGGCTTGAAATTCCACGACGGAGAGCCTGTACGCGGGCGGGATGTGGTGGCGAGCCTGAAACGCTGGGCCGCGCGCGATGCTTTCGGCAATTCGCTCTTCAATTTGGTGGACGAACTCTCGGCGCCTGATGACAAGACCGTGCGCTGGCGTCTGAAGTCTCCGTTTCCGCTGTTGCCGGAAGCGCTCGGCAAGGTCGGCGCCATCATCGCCTTCATCATGCCGGAGCGTCTTGCGCAGACGGACAGTGTTACGCCGGTCAAGGAGCTGATCGGCTCCGGTCCGTTTAAATTCCAGGCCGATCAGCACGTGCCCGGCGCGCGGCTGGTCTACACGCGTTTCGATGGGTATGTGCCGCGCCCCGAGGGTACGCCGAGCCTGCTCGCCGGTCCGAAGATCGCACATTTCGACCGGGTCGAGTGGCAGGTCATCCCGGACCCCGCGACGGCCGCGGCTGCGCTTCAGCAGGGCGAGATCGACTGGTGGGATCAGCCCATCGTCGACCTGTTGCCGAAGCTGAAGGGCAACAAGACGCTGACCGTCGAACTGCTCGACCCCATCGGTAATGTCGGCGTGCTGCGCTTCAACCATACGCAGCCGCCGTTCGACAACCCGGCCATCCGCCGCGCGGTGCTCTCCGCCATCAGCCAGAAGGAATTCATGTCCGCGGTTGCGGGCGACGACACCGGTCTCTGGCGCGACAAGGTCGGTTTCTTCGCGCCCGGCGGCATCATGGCAAACGATGCCGGCATGGACGCGCTGAACGGCCCCCGGGATATCGCCGCCGCGGCCAAAGCCATCAAGGACGCCGGCTACAAAGGCGAGAAAGTGTTGCTGATGGCGCCGGGCGATTTCCCTGTCATCGGGCAGATGAGCGAAGTCGCGGCCGATCTGTTCCGCAAGCTCGGTCTCAATGTCGACTACGCAGCGATGGACTGGGGCTCGATGCTGCGGCGCATGGGCAACCGCGACACACCGGACAAGGGCGGATATAGCGCCTTCTGCACTTATTCTGCGGGCGTCACGCAGCTGAACCCCTCGGCGCATAACTTCATCCGCGGCAGCGGTGACAAGGCGACCTTCGGCTGGGCAAAGAGCGAGAAGCTGGAGCAGCTCCGGGATGCATGGTTCGCCGCGCCCGATGCCGCCACGCAGACGAAGATTGGCGTCGAGATGCAGCAGCAGTGCTTCATCGATGTTCCCTATGTTCCGCTTGGTGTCTTCTATCAGCCGACGGCTTACAAGAAGAGCCTGACGGGCATGCTCAAGGGCCTGCCGTTGTTCTGGAACGTGCGCGGCGCCTGAAGAGGGATTTTCGATGCTTCCGATCACCGGTTATGCGGACCGCTGGAGCGTGCGCTCCGGCGACGACATCAACTTCATGATTGCGGTCAAGGGCGGCGGCCGCTATTCGGCGCGGATCGCCCGCATCATCTGTGGCGACCCGAATCCCAGGGGACCAGGCTATCGCGAGATTCCGGTCAAGTGGGACCTGGAAGGCCAGCACGATGGCATCGAGCAGACCATCGCCAAGGGCTCATGGGTCGATGTATCGGCGCTGACGCTGCCGGCGGGCCCGATCGCCTTTGCCGCGACTGTCTGGCCGACCTTGCTCGCCGCGGGCCAGCAGGCCGTTCTGAATTGGGCCGGCGCATGCGGCTCAATGACGCTCGGCGTCGGCAAGGCGGGCGCTTTCGTCCGGCTCGTGACCGGCGGGGGCACCATCGAGGTCGAGACCGGCGTCGGGCTCACCGAGCGGGCGTGGCACGACATCGCGTGCGTGTTCGACCCGGCAACCGGATCGTTGGCGATCGCACAGGCACCGCGCAAGATCAGGCTCGATCGCGACGAGTGCGCGACGAAATCGCTGAGCGCGCCAAAGGGCGCGTTGGCCGGCACGGGGGCGGCGGCGATTGCAGCGGAGCGCGCAGGCCGGGGCGTAGTCCACCATTTCAACGGCAAGATCGAACGGCCGCGCATCACCGATGGCAGCACCGGCCTTGACGGCATCATCGCCGTGCAGGCTTCTGGAACGGCGGCTCCGTCCATCGCCGAATGGGATTTTTCCATCGGCATTCCGACCGACTCCGCGACCGATATCGGCGCTGCCAAGGCGCACGGCACCTGCATCAATTTGCCGACGCGCGCGATGACGGGGTCGCGCTGGACCGGCGGCGTGACGCATCGCTGGACAGAAGAACCCAAGCTCTGGGGTGCGATCCATTTCCACGACGACGATATCGGCGATTCCGGCTGGCAGCCGTCGCTGACCTTCACCGTGCCGGAGGACTGGAAGAGCGGCGTCTACGCACTGCATCTCGAAAAGGATGGCACGCGCGACAACATCGTCTTCTATGTCCGCGCCCGGATACCGGGATCGCAGGCCAAGGTGGCTTTTCTCGCGCCGACCTTCAGTTACACGGTCTACAGCCAGTATCAGAAGAAGGGCAGGCAAGCCCTGATCACGGAGCGCTCGCTGGCCTGGGGCGCGCTGGCGCAGGCGCCGGACGGTCATCCCGAGTACGGCGTCTCGCCCTACAACTTCCACTCTGACGGCAGCGGCGTGGTGATGTCGACGATGCGCCGGCCGCTGATCGACAAGCGTGTGAACCAGATCCATCTGGTCGATCCCAGCGACTACGGTTCCGGCCTCTACTGGATCTCCGCCGACAGCGCCATCACCGATCTGCTGACCCGCAAGGGTATCGACTTCGAAGTCATCACCGATCACGACGTCCATGCCGAAGGCGTCGATCTGCTGTCCAAATATTCTGTGGTTCTGACCGGGCAGCATCCGGAATATCACACCCATGAGACGCTCGACGCGCTCGGCGCCTATCTCGGCAATGGCGGCCGCTTCATGTATCTCGGCGGCAACGGCTTCTACTGGAAAGTGGTGCCGCATGCGACAGGCACCTGGGCTTTCGAGCTGCGCCGCGCCGAGGGCGGCATCCGGCTCTGGGAAACGCTGCCCGGCGAGAGCTATCACGCGTTCGACGGGTCCTATGGCGGCCTCTGGCGTCGGCTCGGCCGCCCGCCGCAGGCGCTGGTCGGCGTCGGCTTCAGCACGCAAGGGGAGTATATGGGTTTCCCCTACACCTTCCTCGACGGCATTCTCGATTCCCGCGTCGCCTTCATGCGCGAGGGGATCGAGGATCTGGCGAAGCCCGGTGCCAAGCTTGGCGAGCGCGGCTTCATGGGCGGCGGCGCAGCGGGTCACGAGCTGGATCGGGCGGACACGCGCCTTGGCACCCCGCATCATGCGATCATCGTCGGCCGCGCAGTCCTCACTGATCCGACCTATCAGCCCGTCAACGAAGAGCGCTACGACCATACATGGCCGGCATCGCGCGAGGACATCATCCGCTCCGACCTGACCTTTTTCGAGACGCCGAATGGCGGTGCGGTGTTCTCCGTCGGCTCGATGAATTTCATCGGCGCGTTGCCGGTCGACGGCTACAACAACGTGGCAGCCCTGCTGGTGACCAACATCGTCAGGCGCTTCGCCGATTCGACGCCATTCCCGGTGCCGAAGGCCCCCGCACAAGGGGGATGACCTCACGCGACGATGTTGCTCTTGGGCCGGTGCGAGAATACTCTTGGGACCTCTGCTCGAAAAAACGACAACAAGACCAAGACCCAAGGTGACTGATGGCCCGCATCAACTACAGCGACCCGTTCAAGGCGTCCGACCGCACCCGCGAAATTCTCGACAAGAACCGTAACGCCAACATCTTCCGCATGATGGCGCACTCGCCGAGCTATTTTGAACAGTACTGCCGGCTCGGCGGAGCCATCCGCCACAAGGGTGAGCTCGATCCCATCGTGCGCGAGCTCGCGATCACCCGCACCGGCATTTTGTGCGAGGCGCCGTATGAGATCGTCGCGCACAAGCGCATCGGCAAGAATGTCGGCGTCACCGACGAGCAGAACGAAGCGCTGGAGAATTGGCAGGCCGCGACCTGCTTCAACGAGGTGCAGCGCGCCGCACTCGCCTTCACCGACGAGATCGTGAAGCTGAAGAAGCCGACGGATGCGACGTTCAAGGCGATCGCATCGAAGCTGACACCGGCCGCGCTGGTCGAGCTCCAGCTTTCGGTCGGCTTCTATATCATGACCTCGAAATTTCTGGAGACTTTTGAAATCGATCTCCAGCCTGTCACGGAAGTGGTGGGCTGATCCAAAAACTGTGGCGAGGTCTGCCGATGACGATCGATGAATACGCGGTCTGGGCCGCGAGCATTGCGAAAGTCGATGAGCATCCGTCCAACGAGCGGCTGTCCTATCTCGGGCTCGGCCTCGCCGGCGAATCCGGCGAGGTCGCCGACCACATCAAGAAGCTGCTGCGTGATGACTGGCTCGACAAGGCGGGCCTCGTCGATGAGCTCGGCGACGTCATCTATTACTGGGCGTGCCTGTGCGCCGCGACCGGCCAGCAGCCATCCGAATTGCTCAAGGCGAGCGCGGCCAAGATCAAGCGACGGCTGAGCGAAGCCGCGAGCCGCTGACCCGGATCAGCGCGCTTACGTCGACGTCAGAATGTCGACCTTGGCATTGGCGACGATCAGGCGGTCGGCGAGGAGCTGCGCCAGATTGCGCATGATGCGCTCGGAGGCCCTCGGGTGCTGCTTGCGGAAGCGCTCGAAATCCTTCAGCGGCACCTCGAATGCGGTCGCCGCCATGTCCGCGAAAACATCGGCCGAACGCGTCGGCTCCAGCAGCGCCATCTCGCCGAAGGCCATACCGGCGGTCAGCGTCGCCAGCCGCACGCCGTCGGGCAGGGTGACATGTACGGCGCCGCTGCGCAGGAAGAACAGGAAATCGGCGGGGTCGCCTGTCATGATGATCTTTGCCCCGGATGGAAAGGTCCGGATCGTGCAGATCGAGGCGAGGTCGGTCAGCTCTTCCTCGCTCATGCCTGATAGCAGCGGCTGTTCGGCAAGCTCGGTGGTCTCGTGGAAATCGATCGAGCCGCCATAGCGGTAGACGATCTGGTCTTCCGCCCATTCGATCGCGGTGTCGAGCAAATAGAAGTCGCGGACGTTCTTCAGCTCCGCCGTCCATTCCCGCAGGCTGTCCCATTCCTTCGACGCACGCCTGACCCCCGACAGTACGACGGTCACGTTCAGCCCCGCCAGCTCCTCGAACGCCTCGGCCACGAGCCGCGCCCCGGCGCGCGTGGTGGAGGTGACGCGGTGGAGATCGAAGATCACGATTTGCGGCCGCGGCTGTCCGGCCAGCCTGCGCGAGACATAGTCGACCGCCGACAGCGACAGCGTGCCGACCAGCTCGATGACCCGCACCTCCTGCTCATGCCCGGCCAGAATCTCGCGCTCCTGCGGCCGGCGCACGCGCCGCGACGGGCTCTTGCCGATGTCGTAGTCGGCGATGACGGCGTTGCGCGCATCGTCGCTGCGGTTGAGCATGTGCAGGTCGTAATGCGAGGACAGCGCCTCGCAGACCTTGATGCCGCGCACGCTGTTGCCGTGCTTGTCGAGCTTCGGCGAATAGCTGCCGAGCCCGAGCCGGGCAGGGAGTGCGGCCAGGATGCCGCCGCCGACGCCGCTCTTGGCGGGGATGCCGATCCGGTAGATCCATTCGCCGGCGTAGTCGTACATCCCCGACGACGTCATCACCGACAGCGTGCGCGAGATGGCGTAGGGCGTCAGCACCTGCTCGCCCGTGACCGGATTGACGCCGCGATTGGCGAGCGTCGCCGCCATCACCGCGATGTCGCGCGCCGTGACCAGCACCGCGCATTGCCGGAAATAGACGTCGAGCACGCCCGCGACATTGTCCGAGATTACCGCATTGGTCTTAAGGAGGTAGCCGATGGCGCGGTTGCGGTCGCCGGTCTGGCTCTCCGAGCTGTAAACGGCCTCGTCCACGGCGAGATCGCGCCCCGCAAAGCGGCTGAGCGCGAGCCGGATCTGCTCGAAGGCGTCCGTGCCCTTGCTGTCATAGATCAGCCCGGTGCAGGCGATCGCGCCGGCATTGACCATCGGGTTGAACGGATGGTTCTCGGAATTGAGCCGGATCGAGTTGAAGGGATCGCCCGAGGGCTCGACGCCGATCGCGCTCTCGACGCGGCCGGCGCCCAGGAGGTCCAGCGCCAGCGCGAACACGAACGGCTTTGACATCGACTGGATGGTGAAGGGCACCCGGCTGTCGCCGACCTCGTAGACATGGCCGTCCAGCGTCGCGAGGCTGATGCCAAAATGGGCAGGGTCGGCCTTGCTCAGCTCGGGGATGTAGTCGGCGACGGCGCCGGAGGTCTCGGCCGAGAATTCGTTGAGACAATTGCCGAGAAACCGCAGCAAAGGCGGCTTCGAGCGGGTCCAGGCGGAGGCGGCAGGCGAGTGGGTTGTCATCGCCTGTCTTTGTGCAACGCAATCAGGGCACGCGCAACCCGTCCGGCACCACGGCCTGCCGCCGGACCAGCAGCAGGGCGATCAAAACCGTGGGCACGAGGATCGCGAGGCCCAGCAGCGTGACCTGCATCTGCGACAGCGGCATGATCCCGCCGCCCGGGGTGGCCACGACAAAGCCGCCGATCACCAGCAGCACCCGCAAAGGCCACTCCATCAGGCCGGCGCCGCGAAGGTCGCCGACAAAAGCCTGGTAGCCCTGGATGCCGCCGCAGATGAAGACGATGCCGAAGCAGGCAAGTCCGGTCAGCCCGAATGCCTCCAGATACGGGTTGCTGCCCTGAAGCAGCAGCGCCGGATTGAGCACGAAGAAGAACGGGATGAAATAGATGATGCTGCCGACCCACATGCTCTCCCAGCCCGTCTTCATCGCGGGAGCGCCGGCGATGCCGGCCGCCGCGAAGGAGGCGATCGCCACCGGCGGCGTGATCGAGGACAGCATGCCCCAGTAGAAGATGAACATGTGCACGGCCATCTTGTTCAGCCCGAGCTTCTCCAGCGCCGGCGCCACCAGAATGGCCAGGAAGATGTAGCAGGAGGTCGTGGTCAGCCCGAGCCCGAGGATCAGGCTGGTGATGGCGCACATGATCAGCAGCAGGAAGGCATCGCCCCCGGCGATGCTGAGCAGATCGTTGGCGAGGCTCGAGATCACGCCGGTGAGCGAGAAGGCGCCGATCAGCAGGCCACAGCCGGCGAGGATCGCGATCAGCTCGACGAAGGTCTTGCCGTTGAGTTCGAGGAAATGCAGCCAGCGCGCGCCACCCCAGTTCTTGCCGGGGAAGAATTCGTTCAGCGCGGCCAGCAGGCACATGCCCCACAGCGCGGCGTTGAGCACGCCGAACCAAAACATCGTAGCCGTTGCCGCGATCGAACCGGCGAGCACCAGCGTATTGCCGAGCCTCCAGCGCGCCGGCCCGGACCATTGATGCAGGATCACGAGCAGCACGGAGGCATAGAACGGCGCGTGGCTCTCGCGCTTGAAGTACAGCAGCATCACCACGAGCACGACGATCACGAAGAGATAGTACCAGCCCTCTTTGAAAGCGTCCCAGAAGCGCGGCAGCTCGGCGCGCGGCAGGCCCTTCAGTTTGTGGCGGGCGGCATAGGCGTCGACCTGCGCGAACAGGCCGACATAATAGAGGATCGAGGGGATGGTCGCGGCGAGCGCGACGTCGGCATAGCCGGTGTTCATGAACTGCGCCATGACGAAGGCGGTGGCGCCCAGCACGGGCGGGGCCAGCACGGCGCCGGTCGAGGCGCAGGCCTCGATCGCGCCGGAATAGGACGGCGTGAACCCCGTCTTCTTCATCGCGGGGATCGTCATCGTTCCGGCGGTCAGAACATTGGAGACGATGCTGCCGCCGACGGTGCCGAGCAGGCCGGAGGCGAACACGCAGACTTTTGCCGCGCCGCCGCGGAAAGTGCCGCACATCGCAAAGGCGATGTTGATGAAGAACTTTCCCGCACCCGTCATCATGAGCGCGGTGCCGAACACCAGGAAGCCGATCACGGTGTCGGCAAAGGCCTGGATGGGAATGCCGAGCAGGCTCTCGCCGGAGAGCATGTGATAGGACGTGGTCTGTGCCAGCGTCGATTGCGTGCCGCGGAACGGCCCGAGCCAGGAAGAGTCCGCAAACAGCGGATAGAGCGTGAAGGGCAGCACGCTGAGCAGCAGGCTCCAGCCGCCGGTGCGCCGCAGCGCCTCCATCAGCACGAACCACATCACGAGTCCGGCGGCGATGACGTTGCTCGGCGCGCCATCGAACTCCCAGCCGAATTGCGCGGCCTTGCGGATGTTGAGCATCAGCCAGATCGCCGAGCCGAAGGTCGCGGCGAACAGCAGCAGGTCGTACCAGGGGATGCGGTCGAGCGGCGCCTTCTCCGATCCCGGAAAGATCAGGAAGGTGAACGGGAGCATCAACGCGATCAGCAGGTAGAAATATTCGGTGTTGAGCTGGGTGTAGTCGATGAAGAAGCGCAGCGAGAATTGCTGGTTCACACACAACAGAATGGTGGCCGCGGTGGCCGCCATCAGCACCCAGCGCCACGCGCCCTTCAATGTGCGGACGCGCGTGACCTCGGCTTCCTGCAGATCGGCGGCGGCGCCGAGATGCGGATCTGCGAACTCAACCTTCGTCGCCGGCGCTGCCGCAGTCTCTGACATCGGCGCTCTCCTCAAACAGTTCTGCGGCAGTCAGCTTGACGGTCAGTCAAACCCGTTCGGCATGTCGGCCTTGGCCAGCGCCGTGGCGCGCGCCTTCATCCATCCCTCGAGGAAGGCCTTTTCGTCCGACGGCGGATTGGACTTGCCGTAATCCGCCCACGCCGCGCCAAGCACGTCCTGACGCTTGAACAGCTTGTTGTTGTGCGCGTCCTGCGCATCAGACCATTGCCCGGCTTCTTTCAAGGCCTTCACCGCGCCGGGATGCACGGGCACCACCCAGTTCTTGGTCTGCCGGTCGGCGGCGAGCCCGCCGGCGCCGGGCGCGGAGTCCTTGTAGGCGTCGTAGTTGACGGTCATCGCCTTGGTCATCGCATAGACCTGGTCGGCCGGTTGCGAGGCATAGGCGACGAAGATCGGATAGGGGTAGTTGCCGAGCTCGATCGGCTTGTCCGGCGTGATGCCGGCACCGCAGGTTGCGGTCTGCGGGAAGAAGAACGAACCGACCTTCTGCATCCGCGCCCAGCCTTCCTTGTCCTTGGCGGGAAGCGGCGGCCAGACCAGGCCGCGCGGCGAGGTCTCGGCTTCCTTGGCAGGGCCGGTGATGGTGGTGCCGAAGGCGGCGTCGGTGTCGTTGTTGATCAGGCCTTTCCACATCGCGCCGTAGCTCGCGAACTCGACGACCTTGACGTCCTTCTGCGTCAGGTCTGCGAAGGCGAGCACCGCGAGCGAGTTCTGGTTCAGCGCGGGCGAGCCGACCACGAATCCGACGCGCTTGCCTTTCAGGTCTTTCAGATCTTTCACGCCGCTATCGGCTGCGACCCCAAGCGAACCGCAATTGCAATCGACGCTCGAGAGCATGATCTGGAGCGGCTGCGGGCCCCATTCCTTCGAGCCGAACTCGAACACGCCTTCCTGCGCGAAATAGGTACCCGATCCCATCGCCGATGACGCCGCGCGCTTGGCGCGCAATGGTGCAAGCCGCGCGACGTCGTTGCCTGCGGGCAGCACGCGCACATCGGTGCCGTATTTGTCCTTCATCATCTTGCCGACGCCGACCGCGATGTTGAAGCCGGCGGTGCCGGTGTCATAGGCGGTGAACGTCAATGTCGCCGGCAGCTTGATGTCTTCGGCGATTGCATAGCTTGTAGACGCAAAAGAAATGCCCGCAACCAAGGCAGGCGCGAGCATGGTCAGCCCACGAAGCATGTTTCCCTCCAATGATCCTCGCGTTTGCCGCGAAGAGTTTCATTCTTTGTTTGAAACAGTTTTTTGTTTGAAACGGATCATGTCATCGCGATCAGGCGATGGCAACGCCGTACCGCGAACGCGGCGATGAGGCAGACAGATTGTCGCGGAAGCCACGGATAATGCAGTCAGTTCGCGACGATCGCGATCGCCTGTCCTTCGGCGACGACGTCGTCGAGCTTGACGAGCAGCGATTTGATCGTGCCGCTCGCGGGCGAGGGCACAGGTATCTCCATCTTCATGGCTTCGACGACTACAACGTCATCGCCATCCGCAACGGTTCCTCCAACTTGCACGGGAGTTGCGCAGATGCGACCCGCGACCTCCGTGACGATCTTAATTTCTGGCATGCCATCGCCTTTTTGTTGTCGTCGCAAAATGCCTGAGGTAGCGTCGTCTGCAAGTGGAATTTAATTCCGCAGAGCGGAACGAACGGTAGGGAACATGGGACGACGATCGGAGCGGTTAAGCAGGCAAGGTGCGCTCGCTGGCGATGCCGGCGAGGGTGATGTCATCCAGGTGGTGTCGCGCGCGTTCGACGTGTTGCGATGCTTCGAGGGCCACGAGGCCCGACTCGGCAATCTCGAGATTTCAAATCGCTGCGGCCTGCCGCGCTCGACGGTGTCGCGGCTCACGCACACGCTGACGCGGATGGGGCAACTCGTGTACCTGCCGCGCGACCAGAAGTATCGCATCGGTCCGAGCGCGGTGGCGATGAGCGCCTCGATGATGAAGGGCGCGCAGCTGCGCAGCATGATCCGGCAGCGGCTCCAGGAAGTCGCCGAGCAATTGCCTGGCACTGTCGGCTTCGTCGTCCCCGATCGCTTCCATCTGGTCTATCTCCAGTTCGCGCGCTCGGCCTCGGCGCTCGGCCTGCACGAGGGCACCGGCAGCCGCATCTCGATGGCCTCGACGGCCGCGGGCGCGGCCTACACGGCGGCGCTAGCGCCTGAAGTCGGCGATGCCTTCATTACGGACATGGAACGGGAAGCGCCCGAAGCTGCAAAGATCCTGCGGCCCCGCATCGAGGCCAACAGGCAGTCGTTGCTCGAGCGCGGTTATGTCACGGCCTGCGGCCTGTGGAGCCCGCACATCAACGGCCTCGCGGTGCCGATCTGGTCGCCGCAATACCAGACCTTCGTCGTCATCACGATCGGGCTGTTGTCGTCGATGTATGACGAGCAACGTCTGCATGCGGAAGTCGCGCCGTTGATGGTCGCGCTCGGCCGCTCGCTCGGAAGCCTGATGGAGGGCGCGGAAGGCGACGTCTTCAACAACCGCATCTCGCGCAAACCGGTCGCAATGGCCGTGCATAACAATAACAAGCCGATCAATTCGGAGGGAGTGAATGAACTGGAAGCCGGAACTCGACGAGCTCGCCCGGCGCGAAGCCTTCGCGCGGGAGATGGGCGGCGTTGACAAGGTCAAGCGTCAGCATGACCAGGGCCGACTGACTGTTCGGGAGCGTATCGACAGACTGATCGACAGCGGCAGCTTTCACGAGATCGGTGCCGTCTCCGGCATCGGTGAGTACGATTCCAGCGGCGAGTTGCAGAAATTGACGCCGGCGAACTGCGTGTTCGGCCGCGCGCGCGTCGAAGGCCGCACGGTCGTCGTGGTCGGCGACGATTTCACCGTCCGCGGCGGCTCGGCCGATGCGTCGATCTCAGCCAAGCCGTTGATGGCGGAGGAGATGGCGCACGACTTCCGTCTGCCCATCGTCCGCATCATCGAGGGCTCCGGCGGCGGCGGCTCGGTCAAGACCATCGAGACCAAGGGCGCGGCCAATCTGCCGGGCGGCATCGGCGGCACGCGCTGGTATCGCTTCACGACGGAGAATTTGTCGCGCGTGCCGGTCGTCGCGCTCGGTCTCGGCTCGGTCGCTGGCCTTGGCGCGGCGCGCCTTGCCGCCAGCCACTATTCCATCATGACCCGGAAGTCCGCGATGTTCGTCGCGGGGCCGCCGGTGGTGAAGGCGTTGGGGCAGGACCTCACCAGGGAGGAGCTCGGCGGCGCTGACATCCAGACTCGCGCCGGCGCGGTCGATCACGCCGTCGATACGGAAGAAGAGGCGTTCGCCTGCGCGCGGCGTTTCCTCTCTTATCTGCCGTCATCGGTCTACGAACTGCCGCCGACCTTGCCCTGCACCGACAATCCGGAGCGCACCGAAGAAGCCCTGATGAATGCGGTGCCGCGCAACCGCAAGCAGGTCTACAAGATGCGGCCGATCGTCGAATCGGTCGTCGACAAGGGCTCGTTCTTCGAGGTCGCCAAGAATTTCGGCAAGCCAATCATCGTCGGTCTCGCCCGGCTCGAGGGCAGGGCGGTGATGGTGCTTGCGAGCGACAGCTTTCACTACGGCGGCTCGTGGACCGCGGATGCGTGCCAGAAAGTGGTGCGCTGGGTCGACTTCGCGGAAACCTTCCACCTGCCGATCGTCTATCTCATGGACTGCCCGGGCTTCATGATCGGCCTCGATGCTGAGAAGGCGGCCACCATCCGCCACGGCGTCCGCGCCATGGCCGCGGTCAACCAGACCACCGTGCCCTGGTGCACCGTGATCCTCCGCAACGCCTTCGGCGTCGCCGGCGTGGTGCATCAGCCGGCCGACCGCTTCTCGATCCGCTACGCCTGGCCCTCGGCCTACTGGGGCTCGCTGCCGCTCGAAGGCGGCATCGAAGCCGCCTACCGCGCCGACATCGATGCGGCCGAGGACAAGGCGGGCAAGCTCAACGAGATCCAGGAACGGCTGAACAAGCTGCGCTCGCCGTTCCGCTCGGCCGAAAAATTCTGGGTCGAGGAGATCATCGATCCCAGGAAGACAAGGTCGCTGCTGTGCGAGTTCGCGAGGCTGGCCGAGCCGTTGCGGAAGGCGGGGCCGCCGGAGAACTTTTCGATCAGGCCGTAGGTTGCGGTCATGGCGAGCAACCGGGGGCGCGCGAAGCGAAGTCCCGATGACGGGCTCCGCGAAACAATCCAGACTTTACCCGCGGAGGCCGTCTGGATTGTTTCGTCGCTTCGCTCCTCGTGGAGCGGCGCGGTGCAAGTCGTGATGCGTGGAACCATTTCCGGCGCTGTGCATTCAAACGCGCATGAGGAACCTGTATTTCGGCATCGGGGCTCTCGCCGCCGCGCTGGTTCTCTTTACGGTTTGGCTGGGCCAGCATGAACGGGAGGCATCAATCGATCGCCTCGAGCAATGGGTGATTCCACGCCCGCCACCTGAGCGCTAAAGGAATCGCGGCCGTCACTGACGGCCCTATCGAAATACCCGCAAACACATTCGTTGTAAGCCGCCACGGAAACGGCCACGCCTTCGGCCGGACAGATCGACATTTTAGACCTGCCGGGGATGTCACTGCCGCCGGTCTTCAGCGGCAGCGACATGAGGATTGACGATTAGCGCTTGGGCAGCGAGGCCATCACTTCGCCCGCGTCGCCATCCTCCAGACAGGGGGTGACGGTCAATGGGAGCAGGTCAGCCCACTGTGCGAGCCAGCGATACATCGCCTTTGGATCGCTCGATTCAGAGATCGCAAATCCCTGTCCGTTCATGCCATGCCACCGGCCCAGCATCTTGACGCCTTCGGGTGGCGCTCCGCCGGTTTCCAGAAAGCGGCTGACGGCTGCATTGAAGGTGCCTTGAGGTACACTCCAGGTTGTAATGAATTTCATGCGATTCTCCCATAATCTGAATTATTGGATGAATGCCGCGGCTGCGCCGCCCGCGCACAATAGCGCTGGCGTGTCGAATAACAACGGCGAATGAAGCCGTGGGTTAGTGCGATGGAGGCGCCGTAGCGGACTTGGTCGTGTGTCACCGGCGTCCGCCGGAGAACATGACGATACGGCCGTAGCGGCGCGAACGGGGAACTCATTGGGGCTGCCGACCTATCCCGTCTCTGATAAGATCATCTCGGGAATGAGACCGGGAGGGCTCGCTCATGTCGGCTGTCGATGCGAAGATCGTCCGCACCATGTGTCCGATGAACTGCCACCCGACGTTTTGCGGAATGCAGGTTGAGGTCGAGAGCGGTCGGCTCAAGACGCTGAGCGGAGACAAGGATAATCCGGACAGTGCCGGGTTTCTTTGCGTTCGCGGGCGCGCGACCAGCGAGATCTTCGGCAATCCGAAGCGACTGCTCTACCCCCAGATTCGCGACGATCGCCGCACCGACATCTGGCGCCGCGTAAGCTGGGACGAGGCGCTGGATTTCATGGCGAAGCGAATGCGGTCGGCTGGACCCGAGGCGGTGGGTCTATGGGCGGGGCATGGCGGCTTCACCGTGGGCAGTGCCGTGACGGTGCAGTTGATGCAGCGTTTCGCGCATATGTATGGATGCCAGAACTGGCATCCTGCAATGGTCTGTTGGGGGCTTGGCGGTTTTGGAGTGGGTCTGACGGGCGCGCTCAAGGTCAATACCAAGGAGGATATGGCTGAGAACTCGAACATGATCGTGCTTTGGGGCGCGAACATTTCGAGTCAGCCCAATACCGCCCGTCATATCGTCGCGGCTCGGCGTCGCGGGGCAAAAGTCATCACGATCGATGTAAGGAGAACGGAAGCGGCGGCTCAATCGGATGAAGTTTTCCTGATCCGCCCTGGATCGGACGCTGCGTTCGCTTTGGCCGTCATGCACGTCATCGTCACTGAAAAGCTCTATGACTCTGAGTTTATCGAAGCGCATACCGTCGGCTTCGCGGAATTGTCGTCTCACGTTCTGCCCTTCACGCCGGCCTGGGCAGCGGCCGAGACCGGTCTTGAGGAGGGCCAGATTGCGTCGTTCGCGAGAGCGTACGCGTCCACGCGACCAGCCATGATCCTTCTCGGCGGCAGCTCCATGCACAAGAGTGCCAACGGCTGGCACGCGGCGCGTGCGATCAGCTGTCTGCCGGCGTTGACCGGCAATTTTGGGGTTGCAGGCGGCGGTCTCGGCCCACGTCATGGCGCCCACAGTGCGGCCATGTGCAATCTGAATACGGGTGTGACGCGCGCGCCGGGCAATTATGTTGCCAATCAAATGCCCGACATCGCAAAGGCCTTGTCAGACGGGCAGCTCAAGGTTTTGCTCCTGCTGGGGACCAACATGCTGTCGTCCTTCGCGGACGCCGGTGAAATCTCCCATGGTCTCGACAAGACGGGTCTGGTCGTTTGCGTCGATCTGTTCATGAATGAAACGGCGCGGCGTTTCGCCGATGTGCTGCTGCCTGGAACCGCCTGGGTCGAGGAATTGGGATTTAAGGTGACGAACACGCACCTCTATCTGATGGAGCGTGCACTGGAGCGGGAGGGAGAGACGCGCCCGATCTATGAAATCCTGAGTTCTTTGGCAGACTCCCTCGGGCTTGCTGACTTCTTTCCGTGGGCGTCGATCGAAGAGGTGATCGATTTCATCTTGAATGACACGACAACCGGCCATGCGACTGTTGCGTCGCTGCGCGCTGCCGGTGGCTTTTTGCCTCTTAACGTGCCCGCGGTCGCCTATGCGGATCGGAAATTCGATTCACCGTCCGGGAAGATCGAATTCTGCTCGCCGCAGGCGGCAAGGCTCGGGCTTCCGCCACTTCCGGTGCACGGCGGCGACCAGGCTTCGCCCTATCCGTTGTCGCTGAGCTTCGGAAGGACGCTGACGCATTTTCATTCGTTCTATGACGAGGGCCAGGCTCTCCCGGCATTGGCAAAGCACAATGTCGCCCCGCAACTCTGGATATCGCCGGTGGATGCAGAGGCGCGTCAGCTCAGCAACGGGGATGCGATCAGGATTTACAATCAGCGGGGCGAGTTCGCGGCAAAGGCCTGCGTCACCGACGACGTCAAGCCCGGGGTGGTCTGGATGCGCGATGGCTGGGTTGGCCTCAATCATCTCACGTCCGGCGACGCGGTCCTGACCGGAGACGCTCTCAGTCTTTTTCACTTCTCCGTTGGCCAGTCCGACTACGGCGCCCGCGTGGAGGTCGCGCGAAGGCAGGCATCGTTGTAGACGAGGCTATCCGGCGTCGATCACAGCCGCAGCACCTTGCCCGGATTCATGATGTTCTGCGGATCGAGCGCGCGCTTGATCGTGCGCATGATGTCGAGCTCGGTCTTCGAGCGGTAGTGACTGAGCTCGTCGAGCTTGTCGATGCCGATGCCGTGCTCCGCCGAGATCGAGCCGCCCATGGAGGTGATGAGATCGTTCACGGCCCGCGTGATGGCGGACGAATATTGGGTCGGCGTCTGCTGATCCATGCCTTTGGGGCCCATGAACGAGAAATGCAGATTGCCGTCGCCGATGTGCCCCAAAGGGTAGGGGCGAATGGTCGGGAGAATGTCGAACACGGCCTTGAGCCCCTGGTCGATGAACCCGGGAATCCTGGAGATGGCCACCGACACGTCGTAGCTCAGTCCCGGCCCCTCGGCACGGGAGGCCTCGGCGACGCTTTCCCGGATGCGCCACATGTTGCGCGATTGATTTCCGGTGTGCGCGATCACCGCGTCGAGCACGCGGCCGGCCTCGAGCTGATCGGCGAGAAACTGCTCCAGCTTCTCGGTCATGCCCTCGGTCCCGTCCTGCCGGGCCCGTGAGGACGACCATTCAAGCAGGAGGTACCATGGCGTGTCCGCCTTGAGAGGATCCTGGGTGCCGGGAATATGGCGCAGCACCATGTCGATGGCGCTGCGGCTCATCAGCTCGCAGGAGCCGACATTGTCCCCTGATGCCGCATGGGCTTCGGACAGGATCTCCAGCGCTGCGCGCGGATCGCGGATCGCCAGCCACGCCGTGCAGACATCCTTCGGCGCCGGCCATAGCTTGAGGACGGCCTTCGTGATGATGCCCAGCGTTCCCTCGGCGCCCATGAAAAGGTGCTTGAGGTCGTAGCCCGTGTTGTCCTTCTTGAGCGCACGCAGTCCGTCCCAGACGTCCCCGTTGGCCAGCACGACTTCGAGCCCCAAGACGAGATTGCGGGCATTCCCATAGCGCAGCACCTGCACGCCGCCGGCGTTCGTCGACAGATTGCCGCCGATCATGCATGAGCCCTGGGCACCAAGGCTGAGGGGCAGGAACCTGTCGTGACGGCTTGCGGTCTCCTGAAGCGTCTGGAGAACGCAGCCGGCCTCGACCGTCATCGCGTAACCGACGGCATCGACGTCGAGCACGCGGTTCATGCGGCCGAGCGACAACACGATACCGGTGTGCGCCGGCCAGGGCGTGGCCCCGCCCATCAGACCGGTGTTGCCACCCTGCGGCACGATCGCGACGCCGTGCTCGTGGCAAAGCCGGACCACTTTCGAGACTTCCTCGGTGCTGCCAGGACGAGCGACGGCGCCCGCGCCGCCAACCAGCAATCCGCGCCAATCCGTCACGAACGGCTGCTTGCCGTGCTCGTCCTCGATCAGGCCCTTCTCGCCGACGATCGCGCGCAACGCGTCGCGCATCCGGGCGGTCAAAGGAGCGGTCGGGATGGTGGGTAGGGACGACGGGAAGGCAGCCGGCATTTTGTTTCCCCTGGCGCATCTTGGTGTGCACTGCGCACGTAACGTGCGGGGACATTCTCCACGTTTGCGGCGGGGAGTCTAATGGCAATATGTCTCGAAGCGGGGGACGGTGGACGAACGCCTCGAGCAGGTGCCCGTCACCGACGGCGCTTGGTTTCGGCCGAGCGGGATCCTAGTGGATGATCTGGTTCAGGAAACCCTTGGCCCGTTCCGTGCGCGGAGCCCGGAAGAATGTCTCCGGATCCGCTTCCTCCACGATGCTTCCGCGATCCATGAAGACGACCCGATCGGCGACCTCGCGGGCGAATCCCATCTCGTGCGTCACGCAGACCATCGTCATTCCATCTCGCGCCAGCTCGACCATGGTGTCCAGCACTTCCTTGACCATCTCGGGGTCGAGAGCGGACGTCGGTTCGTCGAACAGCATGATCTTGGGCTGCATGCACAGCGCCCGCGCGATGGCGACGCGTTGCTGCTGGCCACCCGACAATTGTGCGGGATACTTGTCCGCCTGATCCTGAATGCGGACCTTCCGCAGCAAGCCGAGTGCGCGATCGCGCGCTTCCGCCTGCGAGATGCCGCGAACCTTCATCGGAGCCAGCATGCAGTTCTCGGCGACCGTGAGGTGCGGAAAGAGGTTGAAGCTCTGAAAGACCATCCCGACCTCGCAGCGCACGCTGTTGATGTCGGCCATGCGGTTGCTCAATTCGACACCGTCGACGACGATCCTGCCGCCGTCGTGTTTCTCGATATGGTTGATGCACCGGATGAGCGTCGACTTGCCGGAGCCCGAAGGACCGCACAGGACGATCTTCTCGCCCTTGCCGACCCTGAGATTGACGTCGTTCAGCGCATTGAATGCGCCAAATCGCTTCATCACATTCTCGACGAGGACGATTGCATTGGGCTGCGTGGCATTGCTGACAGTCGCTTGAGGCATGTTCGTCTCCCGAATACGAGGCCGTTTGGTATCCCGATGATCATCGTGCCGTGGCAAGGCCATATCGCTTGCGAAGGGTGGCGACGCACTGGGAGGCCGCCGAGCTGATGACGAGGTAGGCCACCGCGACGACGAGGTACATCTCGACGAGACGTCCATTGAGCTGAGCGAGCTTGGAAGCCGCGCCCAGAAGATCCGTCAACGACAGCACGTAAACGAGAGACGTGTCCTGAAACAGGATGATCGTCTGGCTCAGGATGATCGGGCTCGCCACGCGAAGGACTTGCGGCAGAACGACATGGCGATAGGTGTCGTAAGTCGACAGCGCGAGCGCCTGGCAGGCCTCGAACTGACCTTTGTTCACGGCCCGCAGTCCGACGCGGATGATCTCGGAGTAGTAGGCGGCTTCAAACAAGCCAAAGGTGATGAACGCCGTGTAGGTCGCCCCGATCGGAATCGGGCGGCCGCTGCCGCTCAGGTGCCCAAGCACGATCGGCACCAGGAAGAAGAACCAGAAGAGAACCAGGATCAGCGGGATCGACCGGATGATCGCGACGTAGCCGCGGACGATCTGCGCGAACACCGGGACCTCGAAGTGCTGTACCAGCGCAAGACAGGTTCCGAGCACCATGCCGATGGCGAATGCGGCCGCCGTGAGCGAAAGCGAGAACAGCAGGCCCGACCAGAGATAAGGCCACGACTGCGCGACGATCGAGAAATCGAGGGTATTCATTTCACGGTCTCCATGGCGCCAGGCAGAGCGCTGCCTTGCTGCATGTCGGCGGCGAGATCCTGTTCAGCAGTGAGCTTCACCGGGGCGCTCCCCGGAATCCTGACGGCCTTGTCGATGAGCGTCATGATCTGATACGCAACCAGCGCCAGGCAAAGATAGATGATCGTCGCCGCGCCGAATGCCGAGAATGTCTGGAACGTTGCCTCGCTGATCTGGCGCGCCTGTGCGGTGAGCTCCATCAAGCCGATCGTGAGTGCGACGGAGGTGTTCTTGTATATTCCCATCACCTCGCTGGTGAGGCTCGGCACGATCAGGCGCAGAGCCTGCGGCACGACGATGTACCGATAGGTGAGGTAGCCACTGAGGCCGAGAGCGTTGGCGGCCTCGATCTGCCCCTTAGGAAGCGCTTCGATGCCGGCCCGGACCTGCTCGGCTATCCGAGACGCCGTGTAGAGTCCGAGGCAAAGGAGAGCCGGGAAGAACGATGCCCAAGGCGGCGGCATCTGCTTGATGGCATTTCCGAGCGCGGTCGGCACCACCTCCGGGAAAACGAAGTACCAGAGGAACATCTGCACCAGGACAGGGATGTTTCGGAATATCTCGACGTAGAGCCGGGCCGGAATCGAGACGAAACGATTCTGGACCGTGCGGCCCACGCCGACGAACACGCCGATGCCGAATGCGATCCACCAGCCGAAGAAGGCCAGAGCCAGGGTCCAACCGAGACCCGACAGAAGCCAGTCGATATAGCGCTGGCCGTCTGCCGCCTGTTCAAAAAGCACTCCGAACATCGCGAGCCTCCGGGTTGCAGGTGCGGACGAGGATGACTTTCCGGGACGATCAGCTCCGTCAATCAGTCGACGGCATCGCTGGGATGTGCGATCCGCTCCATCAACTCATCGGTGAGCGGGAATGCGAGGTTCTCACCCTTGGGCGGGATCGGCCTGGTGAACCATTTCGCGTAGGTCTTCTCGAATTGGCCGGATGCCATCTGCTTGGAGAGAACGTCGTCGACGAGCCTCTTGAAGCCGGCATCGCCCTTGGTGAACATCAGCCCATAGTAGATCTTCGCGTAACCCTCGGAAAGGAACAGGAGCGTGTCCGGATTCGGCGCCGCAGCCTTGAGCCCGGCGAGAAGGATATCGTCCTCCATGAAGGCGACGGCACGGCCGGTGTTCAGCATGAGGAAAGATTCCGCATGGTCCTTGGCCTGGACGATGTTGAGGCCGAGCTGCTCCTTGACGTTGACGCTCTGCGCGAAACCTACCGCGTTGGAGCCTTGCGTGGCGACAACCGTCTTGCCTTTCAGGTCGCCGGCGGTCTTCACGCCACTGGCGGCCTTGACGAGCCAGCGCGGCTGGCTGACGAACGTTGCGACCGAGAACGAGACCTGTTCCTGCCGCTTCTTGTCGTTGGCGGTGCCGCCGCATTCGATGTCGACAGTCCCGCTCTGGATCAGGGGAATCCGGTTCGAGGAGTTTACCGGCGTGTAGTTGACTTTCAGACTGGGCAACTTCAGCTCCTCCTTGATGCGATCGACGATCGCCGCGCAGAGATCGAGCGAGAAGCCGATCGGCTTCTGATCCGGCCCGAGGTACGAGAACGGTATCGAAGCCTCACGGTAGCCGATCGTGATCGAGCCGCCGGATTTGACCTTGTCGAGCGTCGGGCTGTCGGCTGCCGCGGCCGGGCTTGCGTTGACAGCCAGGAGCGCCGGGAGAAGTCCCAATAGCTGAACGAGCTTCTTCATGGTTCTTGCCTTCCCATCGTTTGTCAGATTCAAGCTGCGACGGACGGGCGTCCGAGCCCTCGCCGGCGGATGACGTCGATCAGGCGATCGATGTCAATGGCGTTGTTGAACATGCCGAGCGAGACGCGAATGCCATCTCGTTCGGGCGACACGCGCACACCGTTCTCCTCGAAATGGCCGAGCCAGTCTGCCGCGGGCAGGGCGATGACGTAGATGTGCGGAGCGCGATGCTTGCGCTCGCGCGGACCAACGAGGCGGACGCCCAGCTCGTCCAGGCGCGCAATCAGGTGATCGCCGAGATCGAAGCAGTGGTTCTGGATGTTCTGCACCCCGATCTGCTCGATCATGTCGAGCGAAGCACCGAGGGCGTGGACTGCGGGCAGGTTGAAGTTGCCGAGCTCGAAGCGCCTGGCGGCCGGCGAGGGCGCCATTCTGTCGGCACGCGCGATGAGATCGCTCGGCATCTCGGCGAGGCTCGCAGCCGCCAGATAGGCCGGCTCGAGCTCTTTGAGCGTCTTGTCCCAATAGAGCAGCCCGAGCCCTTGCGGAACCAGTAATCCCTTGTGGCTGCCGGAGCCGATGAAGCTTGCGCCGATCGCCTTGGCGTCAACAGGCACGACTCCGATGGCCTGCATCACGTCCACCACGAAGTGGAGCTTGTTCCTGACGCACATCGCGCCGACGCTCTCGATATCAAAGCGGTGACCGGCGTGAAAAGTCACATGCGACATCGAGATCGCACGCGTCCTTTCGTCGATGAAGGGAGCAAAGCTGTCGGCGTCGACGACTTCCGTCATCGGGATGAAGCGGACCTCGACGCCTTTCCGTTGCAGATTGAGGAACGCGTAGGCGTTGTTCGGATGATCGCCGTGGATCATCAGGACGTTGTCGCCGGCCTGTAGCGGCAGTGCGTTTGCCGCAATGTTCATGCTTTCCGACGTGTTTTTCGTGAAGGCAATCTCATCCGCCGTCACACCGAGAAAGCGGGCGACCTTGGCACGGGTCTGCTCGACCCGATCGAGCCAGATGCTCTTCGGACCGGCTGTCTCGAAGCCCTCGCGCAGGAAAAGCTCGATCGCGGCCTTCACGGGACGCGCGAGCGGCGTTTGAAACCCGGAATCCAGATAGACCATCCGTTCGACGGCGGGGAATTCCTTCCTCACGGCGTCCACGTCATAATGACGAGACATGCACATCTCCTGTTGAGCGCGCCGGCAGAACTTGGCTCCCGGCCAAGCGGCGGAGCGCGATTTTCGGAACGGCGAGACCGCACTGCACAATTTCTGGTCAATCGCCGGTGACGCCAAGAATATGAGCTTTCAGGATTTCGACAATCGATTATGTCGAATTTCAATAGGTTTTATTCCGAAAAATGATAATACTTGGCGTTGATCTTGATTTCACTTCCAGTTTTGGCCGGGTGGGAAATGACGAAGCGAATTGGGAAGGATGGACCGTTGGACCGGGCTTTCGCGATCGTTCGGCATGTTGCCGACCAACGCAAAGCCGTCTCGGCCGCGGAGATCGCAAAGGCTCTTTCGCTGCCGCTTCCAACGGCACACAGGTTGATCGGAAACCTCGAAGACCGCGGATTGCTTCAGAAGGCGTTGGGTACCAAGCGGTACGTTGTGGGCAACCAGCTCGTCACACTGTCGGCCACCGTCATCGGCGCTGCGTTTCGTACTGCGCGGCGGCATGCGGTGCTTCGGGCGGTCGCGGGAGAAATCGGCGAACAGTGTGAGATCGGCGTCGTACGCGACAACGTCGTTGCCTATGTCGACAGCGTTCGCGTTTCGGAGCCGCAAGGTCTCCAGTTCAATCCGGGGGAAGCGGCGCCGTTACACTGCACGTCGACCGGAAAGATCTATATGAGCAGACTGCCCGAGCGGATCCGGGCGAAGCTGTGCCGCGCGCTACCCCTGACCAAATTCACCGAAACGACGATTGTCGATGTCCACGCGCTGATGAAGGTTCTCGAGGAGACGCGACAACGCGGCTGGGCCAAGACAAACGAAGAGTACGTCAAGGGGGTGGTGGGGTGCGCCGTCCCCATTCTCTCGCCGGATCGGGAATTGATCGCTTGCCTCGGCGTCTCTGTACCGGTGGCCCGCGTGAGCTTCGCCGAACTGGACCGGTTCATAGCGCCGCTTCAAAAGGCCGCCGCTCTGCTATCCGACACCATTCTGCAAGTTGAAGACGACGATGGCGCAGATGCCCAATGATGGCATGATGCCTGGGCCTCTGCGCCATAGCCGCCGTTAGCCGGGCCGACGTGCCTGCCGCGCGCTGGTGCTGCGCAGCCCGCCGGGCGCCCCCACTCACGCCGGGGTTGAGGCCGTATTGACCTCACCGGAGGCCGTTTACCCCTCAATCTCTGCGATCGCGTTTAAGCGACGTTAATGATGTCCTCTCGATATGGAACATCCCACTCCGTTGCACTCCCTGTTTGCGGATTGCCCGTAAGTGTTGATTAAGAAGGCCATATCCATATTCCAGCCTGCGATTGGCGGGCTGACCGGCAGCGGTAATCCCACCGGTTGCCCCGATCAAAGACTTTAGGAATTGCTCTCTGCCGCCACGACGGCAATCAGGATGAAGGTCATGCTCCGCCGGGTAGTGCTCCGTTTCGCAAGAGACCGGAAGGCCAACATCGCCGTTATCTTCGCCCTCACGATGGTCCCGATCGTCTTTCTCCTGGGCATGACGCTCGACTACACGCAGGCCGTCCGCAAGCGCGAGCAACTGAACGCAGCCGCCGACGCGGCCGCGATCGCAGCCGTGCGGCCGGCGATGCTGACCCAGACCGACAAGACGGTCGTCCAGGCGACCGCCGCAGCCGTCTTTGCAGCGAAGGCGAATCTTCCCGGTCTGACGGCGACGCCGACGCCGACCATCACCGTCACGGATTCCGGCCTCGCACGAAGCATCACGGTTTCGTACACTGCGCAGTCCGTCAATAATTTCCCCAGCGTTCTCGGCAAGCAGACCTGGGACGTCTCTGGCTCCTCAACGGCGAAGGCGTCGAGTGCGCCCAACATGAATTTCTACCTGCTGCTGGACGACTCGCCGTCGATGGCGCTTGCTGCGACGCAGGCCGACATCACCAACATGATCGCGGCCACGAAGAACCAGCCCAGCTACGCGAAGAATTGCTCGTTCGCCTGCCATGAGGCGCGTCCCAACAACGCAACTGCCAGCTCGACGAACAAGGACAATCTCACCGTCGCACGCGCAAACAACATCACGCTGCGCATCGATCTCGTGACCAACGCCGTTACGCAATTGCTGAAGGGACCCTGGACGTGCCCGCAGGCGGGTGTGACGGGCGGCGTCATGCAGTGCATGTCGGCGCTCAACAACACGACCTACAAGGCCGCCATCTACACCTTCGACTACGCCCTCAACACGATTCAGGTGCTGACCACGCCGGACACCGCCGCCACGAAGATCAACAACATTCAGCTCCTGACGGTCGACCACCAGAACTGCCCCATTGTCGATAGCAAGGGCAACTGCACCTACACCACCGACTACGGCACGGATATCTCGGGCGGGCTCACGGGCGTCAACACCGTGATGCCTGCGCCAGGCACCGGCACCAATCAGGCGGGCGATACGCCGCAGGAAGTGGTCTTCCTCGTCACCGACGGCGTCGAGGACAAGCTCATCCCGAAGACGGGGGGCTCCTGCGACCCCAATGCCACCTATGCGCTTCCGACAGCCAACTCGACGACCTTGCGGTGCCAGCAACCGCTCGACACGACGGTCTGCACGACGATCAAGAACCGCGGCATTCGCATCGCGGTCCTCTACACCGAGTATCTGCAGCTGAGCGACAGCTGGTACACGAGCCGCATCTCGCAGTTCAACAATCCATCCTCGTCGACCGGTACGATCGCGACACGGCTGCAATCGTGCGCGTCGCCCGGCCTGTATGCGAGCGTGCAGACAGGTGGCGACATTTCCGCGGCGCTGACCAACCTCTTCATCAAGGTTGCGTCCAGCACGGCCAGCCTCGTGCAGTAGGGAAGGGGCCATGACCCGACAGGTCACGACAACGAAAAGACGCCGCAACCGCTGCGCCGCCTTCGCCGGCGATAGCCGCGGAGCCACGGCCGTCGAATTCGCGCTCGTTGCCGCGCCGTTTCTCGCCCTCATCATCGCGCTCATCCAGACGTTTCTGGTTTTCTTTGCCCAGCAGATGCTTGAAACCGTGGTGCGCCAGTCGGCGCGTCTCGTCATGACGGGGCAGGTTCAGTCGGCGCAGATGAACCAGGCGGTTTTCAAGCAGAAGGTCTGCGATCAGATCGTGATCCTGTTCAATTGCAGCGGCCTGATGGTCGACATGCAGGTCGCGACGTCCTGGTCTTCCGCGAACACGGCGACGCCCACGCTGACCTTCGACGGCTCGGGCAATGTGACCAACAGCTGGCAATACAATCCGGGCGATTCCGGCGATATCGTCGTTCTCCGCGTCATGTATGTCTGGCCGGTCGTGCTCGGGCCGCTCGGCTTCAATCTCTCGAACCTTAGCAATGGCAACCGGCTGCTCATGTCGTCCGCCGCGTTCCAGAACGAGCCAGGAGCTACCTGATGATCTCCGCCCTGTCGTCTCGCGCTCGGCAGATGTTGACCGATGTACGCGCTGTTGCAGCGACGGAGTTCGCCATCGTGACGCCGTTCATGCTGGTGCTCTATGTCGGCGGCGTCGAGCTCGGGAACGGGCTCGCCATGAACGTCAAGGTCAGCGCGACCGCGCACAGCGTTGCCGACATGATCTCGCAGAACACGGCCGTCACGTCGACCCAGATGGACGGCATTCTCGCTGCGGCGAGCTCCATCATGGCTCCCTATCCCATCAAGAACGGCAGCACCTCGCTGATGACGATCACGGTCTCCGAGGTCTCGACCGACAGCAATGGCAACGCGACGGTGCAATGGAGCAAGTCGACCAGTACGTCGGGAGCGAGGGCCGCCGGTCAGCAGATGACCTTGTCGTCCTTTACCGCGCCGGGCGGTACCAGCAATGCCAACATCTCGCTCATCCTGAGCGAGGTGTCCTACGACTACGCGCCCAACCTCGGCTTCACGATCGCCGGCACGGTGAAGCTGTCCGACAGCTATTACCTGTTCCCCCGCTGCTCGACGAACACCCCCGCCACGTCGAGTTTTCCCTATTACGACGTGAAATATCCGGCGGCGAAGACCTGCACCTGCGTGCAGCACTTGCAGCAGAAGACCTGTTAGTTTCACGGAACGCGGTCGAAAGAAGCCGGATGCCGCTGAGGCAGGCTTCTGTCCCGATTTCCTCCCGGCCCCTGTGCGGAATTGCGCACCGGGCCGGATGACATTGGAGTAAACGCTTACGCCGCCACAGTGGCGCGGTCGAGCGCTGCGATCAGCTTTGCCGCGATGGGATGGTCGGACCGCGGATTCTGGCCGGTGATCAGCTCGCGGTCCTCGACGACGTAAGGCTCGAAATCGACGGCGCTTCGGCTGACCTCGGCACTCGCAGCTCCCAGCGCGTCCGGCATGGTGAAGTAGATCTTGCCGTGCAGGAACTGCTCCTCGATCGGTATCTCTTCCGAGGCGGTGAACACCGTCATCTTGTAGCCCGCATATTGCCAGCCCTTGCCCAGCTCCGCGACCTTGGCCTTGTCGCCGGCGATCAGGGCGGCGCGATAGGCCTTGGCGTCGGGCAGGGCGGCCAGAGTTGCGATCGGTCCGTGGCAGAGCAGCGCCGTGATCTTCTTCCGTTCGTGGAAATATCGCAGAATCTTGCCGAGCTCGGGATCCTGCATGAGGTCGACGACCGGACCCTGCCCGCCGGGGACAAAAACGGCGGCATATTGATCCAGTCCTCCGTCCACGATCGCGCGCAACGTGCGCACGTTGGTCATCGACGGGTCCTTGTCGAAGAAATCGCGTCCCCGCCGGTAGGCCTTCTCGTCGCCGCCGAAATGGGCCGCATGATCGGAGGCCGGATCTATGTACGGTTGCTTGCCGTTCGGCGTCGCCAGCACCACCTCGTAGCCGGCATCGATCACGGCCATCGCCGGCACGACGGTTTCATTGAGGTATTGGCCGGTCGGTCCGGTGCCGCCGCCCTGGATTTCGATACGGGTGGCATTGGAGCCGACAACGAGCACTTTTCCTTTGGACATGGTGTCTCCTGCGATTTGCTTGATCGTCTTGCGGTTAGAACTTCATAACAATCCGGCCGACGCGAACGGCAACCTGACGCGACGACCGTTCTGGCGTTTCAAGCAACGACTGGAGCAGATCGGGCGGAGCACGCCGCTTCGCTCCGCAAGCTCGCCCCGAAGGCTCCTGCGGAGGGAATAATCTGTCGCTGCCGAAGAAGTAAGCGGCTTCGCTGATGGCGCGCGCGCCAGCCTCCCAACGTCATTCCGCGCGCAATTTAGGGGATGCGGCGTAGTCTGGCCATGTGGCGCGATCGGCCTGGAGCGGATGCATCGTGCGATTTTGCAATGATGCCATCATGCTCCTGTTTTGCCCGACGAGTCAAGTTTACTTCGGTAAAACGTAAGTCATTGATCCGCCACGCGCCGGCTACTGTGCATGGGGTTGTTTTCGCAGTTTTTGTTTGGAGCAGCCCGCGCGGGGTGCTTTACGCGCTCTCCGTCTCCCGGTGCACGTCGTGCACCACGAGGCCCATGCCTTCGTCCGGCATCTTGATCCAGTCGCGGCGCTTCAGCGTGCGCTTGGTGTCCTCGTAGCCGCTCGTCCAGTGCTCGCGCATCGAGGTGCCCGAGAACTCATGGTCCTTGGCGTCGCCCTCATAGGCCTTCTGCTGGTAGATCAGGTGCAGGATCGCGATCTCCGGCATGCGGCGCAGGCTCGACTTGAGCTGGCGATCCTCGTCGGAGAGCTGCTCGTCCGGGACTTTCGCCAGGGCCTTGTAGAGCAGAACCTTGAGGTTGTGGGTGCGGCGGTAGACGTCGGTGTTGTGGCGCGTGCGCGAGGAATACATGATGTCCTTGTGGCGGGCCATCACGTCCTGGATCGAGCGCGGCAGCACGCCCCGTGCGCTGAACAGGTCGACCTGGAACACCAGCGAGTTGAGCGCATCCTCCTGGTCGAGCAGATGCTGGAGCGGCGTGTTGGAGACGATGCCGCCGTCCCAGAAATGATCGGTTCCGATCCGCACCATCGGCAGCGCCGGGGGCAGGGCGCCGGAGGCCATGATGTGCTCCGGCTCGATCTCGTCATGGGAGTTGTCGAAATAGATGAAGTTGCCCGAGAGCACGTTGACCGCGCCGACCGCGAAACGGACCTTCTTCTCATTGATGAGGTCGAAGTCGACGAGCTCCAGCAGGCTCTCCTTCAGCGGCATCGTGTCGTAATAGCTGGTGGCGGTGCGCGCGCCGACCGGGCTGAACCAGGGATTGACCTGGTGCGGGGTGAAGAAGCCGGGCTGGCCCATCGCCGACGTCATCCACGCACTGGTGAGATTGCGCCACTGGCGGAAGATGTCGCCGTCGGGCGTGTAATGCCAGATCTTGCGGTTGGTGATGCGCTCCCAGAAGATGCGCAGCGCCTCCAGCCGCTTCTCCGGCTTGTTGCCGGCGATGATGGCGGAATTGATTGCACCGATTGAAACACCGCAGACCCAGTCGGGCTCGATGCCGGCTTCGTGCAGCGCCTGGTAGACGCCGGCCTGGTAGGCGCCGAGCGCGCCGCCACCTTGCAGCACCAGCGCGACGCGGTCGCAGCGTTCGGGGCGCCAGCCCCGTGCGGGAGGCTGATGCGTCTGATGAGCCGGTTGCGACGTGCGGGCGTCCATGGGTGCCTCCTAGCGTGGACCAAACGATTGCGTCCGGCAGTGACGGCGTGATGACAATTTCAGCGCCGATGCATCGTCTGCATGCAGGCCGACCGCAGCGGGAATGGCGGGAGGTCGTGCGCCTGACGGAAATCCTTCACATCGCGGTCAATGACGGTGGCTAGCAATTTGCGATCCAGGCCTGACGCCGCCGGGCGGGCATCACACACAGGAGATCAGGATGCGCAGGGAAGACGTGCTGAGACTTCCGTCCATGCCGGCGGCGGGGCCGAGCTATCCGGCCGGGCCCTATCGCTTCGTCAACCGCGAATTCCTCGTCATCACCTACGAGACCGATCCGGAGCTGATCCGCGCCGGCCTGCCTGAGCCGCTGGAGCCGATCGACCAGCCAATCGTGCATTACGAATGGATCAAGATGCCGGACTCCTCAGGCTTCGGCAGCTACACCGAATCCGGCCTCGTCATTCCCGCACGCCTCAACGGCGAGGAAGTCAATTTCGTCTCGCAGATGTATCTGGACGATGATCCGCCGATCGCGGCGGGCCGCGAGATCTGGGGCTTTCCCAAGAAATACGCCCATCCCAAGCTCGAGATCGTCAAGGACACGCTGACGGGCACGCTGGAATATGCCGGCCAGCTCGTCGCCATGGGCACGATGGGCTACAAGCACGAGAGCATGGCCGGCAACGGCGATCGCACCCGTGCGACGCTGTCGAAGACGCAGATCAATCTGAAGATGATCCCGGGCGTCGACGGCCGTCTCGAAGTCTGTCAGCTCGTCGCGATCAACCTCATCGACATCGTGCCGAAGGGCTCCTGGATGGGGCCCGGCCGGCTGCATCTGGTGCCGCATGTCAACGCGCCGGTCGCGGATTTTCCGGTCCGCCGCTGCCTGGGCGCGCACCACTACATCGCCGATCTCACGCTGCCGTTCGGCCGCGTCGTGCACGACTACGTCAAGGAGGCCGAGGCGGTGGCCGCGACGGGGCTGGCCGCGGAGTAGGGTGGCACCATCATCAAACTGTAACAAAGCCGTAATTGAGTACCCGTGAGAGGTCCGGAAGATGCCGTCAGCCATCTTCCGGAAGCGGGGCATTTGTTGACGGTTGGGGTTGGCCATGGCTGAGCCGGCGAAGCTTGTCAGCGCGATATCGGATTCCGTGCCTGCCATTCCCGGCCTGGTCTGGGCGTTCCGGCTGCACGGCGACGGCAGTGCCGAGGCGCTGCCGATCGACCAGCCGATCGAGTTCAGCCATGACGGCCGGCTCTGGCTGCATTTCAACCTGACCGATGCGCGCGCACGGCCCTGGATCGCAGCGTCACGGCTGCCGCCGCTCGCGCGTGACCTTTTGCTGTCCAACGACACTTTCCAGCAGCTTCACGTCATCGACCACTGCGTCTACGGCGTCTTCTCCGATCTCGTGCGCGACATCGACAGCGCGACGGAAGAGACCGCGTTCCTGCGTTTCGCCATGACCGAGCATCTTCTCGTCAGCGGCCGGCATCAGGCGCTGTGCTCGGCCGATGCGACGCGCCGCGTGCTCGAAGGTGGCTACCGCGTCGACAACGTCGCCCATCTCCTGGAAAAGATCGTCGACGAGGTCGCCGACACGCTGGACCGGATGGCGGACAAGCTCGGCCAGGAGGTCGACGACATCGAGGAACGGATTTTGGCCGACGACGCCAAGCCGGAGATGCGCCGCAATCTCGGCCGGCTGCGCCGGACCTGCGTCAGGTTGCATCGCCAGCTCACCGGCCTGCGCGTGCTGTTCCACCGCCTCGATCAGAAGAACACCGATCATCTCGCGCCGGCCTTGCGCATCCACGCCGGCAAGCTGGCGCAGCGGCTGGACGGGCTCGATCACGACATCGTCGAGCTCCGCGAACGCAGCCGCCTGCTCGAGGAGGAGCTGCGCTTCAAGAACGAGGAGGAGAGCAACCACCACCTCCACACGCTCTCCATCGTGACCTCGCTGCTGCTGCCGCCGACCCTGATCACCGGCATCTTCGGCATGAACACCAAGGGCCTGCCGCTCACCGACGTCGAGAGCGGATTTCTCTGGGCGGCGCTCCTGATGGCCTCGTCGGTCGGCGCGGCCTATCTGTTCATGCGGCGCACGGGTATCTTCAGGTAGCGTACGCAGCCGGTATCAGCCGTGATCGGGACGTCCCACAGATTTCCGCTGCGAAATGCGGCCGCGATAGTGCTGGCCTCAACGGTGGCGAGCACCGGCGCGCTCGCCGGCGCCAAGGACGAAAGCGCGGCCGCATGGCTGGCGCCAAAGTGGTTCAACGAATGGCATGACGGGCTCGCCGACAAGGGCCTGAATTTCGGCGCCACCTATATCGCCGACAACATCGCCAACGTCTCCGGCGGGGTGAAGCGTGGCGCCATCCATTTCGGGCGCCTCGATCTCTCGGTCGATGCCGATCTCGACAAGCTCGTCGGCTGGACCGGCGGCCGCTTCTACGCCAATGCGTTCGTGATCTACGGCCAGGGGCTCTCCCGCAACTACGTGATGAACCTCGCCACCATCAGCGAGATCGAGGCACTGCCGGACCAGCGGCTCTACAACGCCTATTTCGAGCAGAGCTTCTTTGGCGACCGCCTGAACATCAGGGCCGGCCAGCAGGCCGCCGACGTCGAGTTCTTCGACAGCCAGACCGACGACCTCTTCATCAACGGCACTTTCGGCTGGCCCGCGATCAAGGCGAGCAACCTTCCGGCCGGCGGCCCGGCACCGCCGATCGCTGTGCCCGGCATCCGCATCAAGGCGGCGCTGACCGAGAACATCACCGTGTTCGGTGCGGTGTTCAACGGCGATCCGTCGGGTCCGGGCGATCAGGATCCGCAGCTGCGCGACCACCATGGCCTGGCGTTCCGCGTCAACGATCCGCCGTGGGTGATCGGGCAGGTCCGCTTCAACTACGACATCGATATCGGCGGCCGGCCGCTCGCCGGCAATTTCACGCCGGGCGCCTGGAAGCATTACGGCTCGTTCGACAGCCAGCGTTTTACGGCCGAGGGGCTCTCGATCGCCGATCCCGGCGGAAGCGGTGTACCTGCAAGACTTCGCGGCAATTACGGTATCTTCGCCGTCATCGAGCAGGTGCTCTATCGCCCGCCGGAGGTGAAGGACAACAGCATGTCAGCCTCGATCCCGGGCGTCACCGCGTTCGGCCGCATCGCCTACAGCCCGCCGGACCGCAATCTGATCGACCTTTATGTGGACGGCGGCATCGGCTTCGTCGGCTTCACGCCAGGTCGTCCGCTCGACCGCTTCGGCGTGGCGATGGCCTATATGCGGATTTCGAACACCGCGCGCAATCTTGATCTCGATACGCAGGCCTTCACCGGCATCCAAAGCCCGGTGCGCAGCAACGAGACGCTGATCGAGATGATCTACGAGGCGCATATCAAACCGGGCTGGCTGATCGCGCCTTACTTCCAATACGTGTTCCGCCCCTCCGGCGGCATCCCCAATCCGAACGATCCGACCGGCGTGGCGCGGATCGGTGACGCCGCAGTCTTCGGCGTCACCACCACGATCAGGTATTAGGCCATCGCCGGCTTCGGCTCGGCCTTTGGTTGCCGCGACAGCGCCAGAACGATCAGCGAGGCGAACACGCAGAGCGCGCCGGCGATGAAGAACGCGGGCAGATAGCTCTCATAGACCGTCCGCGAGAAACCGGCGCCGAACGCCGCGGTGCCTGCGCCGAGCTGATGGCCGGCAAAGATCCAGCCGAACACCAGATTGGCGCGCTCGGGTCCGAACTTCTGCGCGGTGAGCCGCACCGTCGGCGGCACCGTGGCGATCCAGTCGAGCCCGTAGAACATCGCGAAGATCGACAGCCCGTAGAACGAGAAGTCGCTGAAAGGCAGGAAGATCAGCGAGAGCCCGCGCAGGCCGTAGTACCAGAACAACAGGTAGCGGTTGTCGTAGCGGTCCGACAGCCAGCCCGACATGATGGTGCCGAAGAAGTCGAAGATACCCATCGCGGCGAGCAGGCCTGCCGCCTGTACCTGCGGGATGCCGAAATCGAGGCACATCGGGATCAAATGCACCTGGACAAGGCCGTTGGTCGACGCGCCGCAGACGAAGAAGGTCGCAAACAGGATCCAGAACGCGCGCGACTTCGAGGCGTCGCGCAGCGTGCCGAGCGCCACGCCGGTGATAGAGCCATGGCTGACCGGCGGGGCCGGCAGGGGCTCGGTGCCTTCGTCGCCGAACGGGCGCAGGCCCACATCGCTCGGCCGGTCGCGCATCGCAAGGAGAACCGCCACTGCGGAGACGCCGAGTGCGATGCAGACGAAGCCGAGCGCGAGCCGCCAGCCGTAACGCTCGGTCAGGCTTGCGAGCAGCGGCAGGAATACGAGCTGGCCGGTGGCGACGCTCGCGGTCATGATGCCGACGACGAGGCCGCGCCGCGCGGCGAACCAGCGCGTCGCTATGGTAGCGCCCAGCACCAGCGCGGTCATGCCGGTGCCGATGCCGATCACGACGCCCCACAGCAACACGAGCTGCCAGACTTCAGTCATGCCGAGCGAAAGGACCAGCGCCGAGACGACGATGAGCTGGGCGGTCAGCGTGACGTTGCGCAGGCCGTAGCGATTGAGCAGGGCGGCCGCGAAGGGCGCCATCAGCCCGAACAGGATGAAGCGGATCGACAGCGCGGAGGAAATCTGCGCCGTGCTCCAGCCGAACTCGTGCTGAAGCGGGACGATGAACACACCGGGCGCACCGACCGTGCCGGCGCTGATCAGCGCGGTGAGGAAGGTCACGCCGACCATCACCCAGCCGTAGTGGATATTGCGGCGGCCGAGTGTCGCCGCGAGCCAGTTCGAGATCATTGGGCCTCAATGTTTGATGGGCAGGCTTTGAGACACCTGCACGAGCTTGTAGAATGGCACGGGACGCGTCTGTCGAAAATGACAGAGTTCCCTCATTTTCGGACGTTTCTAGGTCAGTGCGTCAGACGCTCCACGGCGATGGCCGTGGCTTCACCGCCGCCAATGCAGAGTGCCGCAACGCCGCGCTTGAGGTTTTGCGCCTCGAGCGCGTGCAGCAGCGTCACGATCAGCCGCGCGCCGGTGGCACCGATGGGATGGCCAAGCGCGCAGGCGCCGCCGTTGATGTTCAGCTTCTCGCGCGGGATGCCGAGGTCGCGCTGCGCCGCCATCGCCACCACGGCGAAGGCCTCGTTGATCTCGAACAGGTCGACGTCGCCGGCGCTCCAGCCGACCTTGTCGAGCAGCTTGCGGATCGCCGGGATCGGAGCCGTCGTGAACCATTGCGGCTCCTGGCTGTGGGTGGCGTGGCCCTTGATCTCGGCGATTGCCGGCAGGCCGTTGCGATCAGCCAGCGAGCGCTTCGTCAGCACCAGCGCCGCGGCGCCGTCGGCATTGGCGGAGGAGGCGGCCGGCGTGATGGTGCCGTTGGCGCGGAACGCCGGCTTCAATCCGGGGATTTTCGCAGGATCGACCTTCAGCGGATGCTCGTCATTGGCGACGATGCGCGGGCCTGCTTTCTCGGTCAGCGTGAGCGGCGCGATCTCGGCCTTGAACGCGCCGCTCTCGACCGCCTTGCGCGCACGGCTCAGCGTCTCCATCGCATAGGCATCCTGGTCCTTGCGGGTGAACTGATAGGCTTCCGCGGTGGCCTCGCCGAAATCGCCCATGGAACGGCCGGTCTCGTAGGCATCCTCCAGCCCGTCCATCATCATGTGGTCGATGATGCGGTCGTGCCCGGCGCGGTAGCCACCGCGGGCCTTGGCGAGCAGATAGGGCGCGTTGCTCATGCTCTCCATGCCGCCGGAAACGACGATCTCGGCCGAGCCTGCGCGGATGATGTCGTGCGCCAGCATGGTCGCCTTCATGCCGGAGCCGCAGACCTTGTTGACGGTGGTGGCGCCCGTGGCGTCGGGCAGGCCGGCCGCGCGCGCCGCCTGGCGAGCCGGCGCCTGGCCTTGTCCGGCCGGCAGCACACAGCCCATGAAAACTTCATCCACCTTCTCGGGCGCAAGCTTGGCGCGCTCCAGCGCGGCGTTGATCACATGCGATCCGAGCTTGTGTGCCGCTAGCGGCGACAGCTCGCCCATGAAGCGGCCGAGCGGGGTGCGGGCGGCGGAGACGATGACGACGGGATCGGCGGCTTCGGCCATGATGAAACTCCCAGCGATGACGGAAAAGATTATGGTCATCATATGATGCGGCGCAAAAAATGCAACCGCGGCCGGCATGAGAAATTGTCGTGGTTCGGATGAGATTTGGTCGTTCGATTGGAGGAGGGGTGCGGCTTGGGCTGCGGCTAGGGGGGCGGTAGCCGCCACACCAAACACTGTCATCGCCCGCGAAGGCGGGCGATCCAGTACTCCGAGGCAGCTGTGATGAATCGAGGGGCCGCGGCGTACTGGATGCCCCGCCTTCGCGGGGCATGACACTGTCTTTGGATTATCTCTTCCTGTTTACGAAAGCCTGCATCAGCCGCGTCGGCTCGTCCGTCAGGAACGACTCGCCGAACACCTTGACGCTGAGATTTACCGACTCCGTCAGCGGTAATTCCTCCCATTGCCGCAGCAGCGCCTTTTGCGACCGCAGCGCCTCCGGGCCGCATTCGAGCAGCGCCTTCACGACGTGTTCGACCTCGGCATCCAATCCACCCTCCGGTGCGACCTTGTCGATCAGTCCCCAGGCCAGCGCCGTCGGCGCGTCGATGTTCTCCGCCGTCATCACCAGCCAGCGGGCGCGGGCCCAGCCGATCAGGCGCGGAAGCAGGGCGGCGTGGATCACCGAGGGGATGCCGACGCGGACCTCCGGCATGCCGAAATGCGCATCGTGTGCAGCGATTCTGAAATCGCAGGCGGCGGCGACTTCGAGGCCGCCGCCGAGGCACCAGCCCGGCATCCGCGCGATCACGGGGGCCGGGAATTGGCGGACGGCCTCGCAGAGATCACGCAGGCGGCTGATGAAGGCTTCGGCTGACCTCTGGTCGAGCTTGGCCATCTCCTTGATGTCGGCGCCGCCGATCATGCTCTTCTCGCTCTGGCCGCGCAGCACCACGACGCGGATGCTGCGGTCAGTCGCGAGGGTCTGCAGGCCTTCGCTCACGGCATCGGTGACGGGCGAGCCCAGAATGTTCAGCGGGCCGGCGTTGCAGATCGCGACATGGACGACGCCGCGCGCATCGCGCGTCACGCCGCAGTGATTGTTGAGCATTTCCATCGGAGCATCTCGGAGTTTCGTGGACATGCGCGAGGCGCGCGGGTCGGGATCACTTCGGTGCCGAAACGCTCTGCTTGTCAAGCGGGTGGGAGACGGAGTTGCCATGGCGAAGTTCGTGACATAGTATGACATATATCATACAAAGGGGCCGCCATGACCTGTAACGATCAACTCGACCTGTTTTCGCCCGCGCAGCGGCGTGAGCGCGTGGTGGACTGGCAGGTGCCTGCGCCGGTTGCAAAAGCAGCGATGGGGCTTTCAGGCATGGACGCGATGCTGGGAATCCGCGACGGCCGGTTGCCGCCGCCGCCCTTCGCAAAATTGATCGGTTTCACCATGGCCGTGGTCGAGCCGGGCCGGATCGTGATGGAACTTGAGCCGCGCGAGGATCTCGAAAATACCATTGGCCTCCTGCACGGCGCGACCGCCGCGGCGCTGATTGATACCGCCATGGGCTGCGCGATTTCGACGCGGCTGGAGCCCGGGCAATCGTCCGTGACCCTCGACCTGAAAATGACGTTCCTGCGCCCGCTGTCGGTCCGTTCCGGGCTAATCTCGGCCGAAGGCAAGATCATCAAGCTGGGGCGTCAGGCCAGCTACACGGAAGGCTTCGTGCGCGACGGCAAGGGTGCGCTCGCAGTCCATGCAACTGCAACCTTTTCCATGATCGGCGCGACAACTTAACATGAATTAATGCACCGCCTGGTCCATTTCTGTGTTATGAGATGATCTCCGACATTCAATGAGACCCGCATGCGCTATTCCCGGGAACACAAGCAGGAAACCCACGACCGAATCGTGAAGAAGGCCTCCGTGCGGCTGCGCGAAAAAGGCGCTCACGGCATCGGCGTCGCCGACCTCATGAAGGAGGCGGGCCTGACCCACGGCGGCTTCTACGCGCATTTCGACTCGCGCGAGGCGCTGGTGATCGAGGCCTTTGCCTACGCCATGGACCGCTCGATGGAGCACTGGCGGAAGCAGTCCGATCAGGTCGCGCCCGAAAAGCAACTGACCCAGATCGTCGAGACCTATCTCTCGGCGCTGCATCGGGACAATCCCGGCCACGGCTGCTCGATTCCCGCGCTCGGCGCCGAGATCGCCCGCGAGAGCCCGAAGACGCGCAAGGCCTTTGCCGGAAAGCTCGACGAGATGGTCGAGATGATGACCGATTTCATCCCCAACCTGCCGCGCAAGGCCGCGCGCAAGCAGGCGATCGCGACATTGGCCACGATGGCCGGCACCATGTTGCTGGCGCGCATCGCAGGATCGAGCGAGCTGTCGGACGAGGTGCTGAAGGCGGGCAAGGACAGCGCGCTCGATGGCGCGAAGCGCGAGCCGAAGGCGGCTGCGGCGAAAAAGGTGAAGCAGAATTAGGCCAACTACGCTCTCAGAACCTCATCCTGAGGAGACCGCGAAGCGGTCGTCTCGAAGGATGGCTGCGGGCGAGATGTCGGCCTGCATGGTTCGAGACGGCGCTTCGCGCTTCCCCACCATGAGGGTTTGGCAGTGCCGTAGGGTGGGCAAAGCGAAGCGTGCCCACCATGCAGCCGCGAGTGTGGAGAGATGGTGGGCACGGCGCTAGGGCGCCTTTGCCCACCCTACGAGACCGTCGTTACCTTCCCGCAAACAACGCCCGCTCGCGCTCCACGATCTCGCCGATGTAATCGGCCACCGCGCGGATCCGCGCGAGATCCTTGCTGTCCGCGTGCATCAGCATCCAGAACGTCCGCGTGATCGATATCTCCTCCGGCAGCACGGCCACCAGTTGCGGATAATCACTCGCCATGAAGTGTGGCAGCACGGCGATGCCGAAGCCCGCGAGCGTGGAGTTGAGCTGCGCGATCAGATTGGCGCTGCGGAAGCGCGCCGAAATCCGCGGCGATACCTGCGGGAGGTAATCGAGCTCGGGCGTGAACAGGAGCTCCTCGATATAGCCGACGAAGCGATGCTGCGGCAGGTCCTGCCGCGAGGTGATCTTCGGGAAGCGGTCGAGATAGGCCGGCGCCGCATAAAGCCCGAGGCGGTAGTCCAGGAGCTTGCGGCCGACGATGCGGCCTTCCTTCGGCATGGTCAGGCTGATCGCGATATCGGCCTCGCGCTTGGAGAGACTGAACAGCCGCGCGGTGGCCACAAGTTGCAGATCGAGGTCGGGGTAGCGGTCGGCGAACGGCGCCAGCCGCGGCGCCAGGAAGGCGGTACCGAACCCGTCGGGCGCGCCGATCCGCACCGTTCCGGTCAGCCGTGCCACCGAGCCGCCGACCTGCTCCTGGTTGGCGACGATGGTCGATTCCATGGCTTCCGCGCTGTCGGCGACGCGCTGGCCGGCCTCGGTGAGGAGATAGCCGGTCTTGCGCCGGTCAAACAGCTTTGCCGAGAGGTGTCTCTCCAGCCGGTCGACACGGCGGATCACGGTGGCGTGGTCCACTCCGAGCTGTTTAGCAGCAGCCGAAACCGAGCCGCCCCGCACGATGGCCAGCACGAAGCGGAAGTCGTCCCAGTCGATGCTACCTTGATCCAGCATTTTCGCACATCTATGGTGCATTATCTCAGACTTGAATCCTATAAAATGCAGGTCGATAGGATTTGTCAAAGCGTTCACGCTCGACCTCAGGAGATCATTCCATGCGTTCAATCGGACATTTCATCGGTGGCAAGGAGGTCAAGGGCACCTCAGGCCGGACGGCGGACGTATTCGAGCCGATGACCGGTGACGTCCAGGCCAAGGTGGCGCTGGCGTCCAAGGCCGAGGTCCGCGCTGCCGTGGAGAACGCCCGTGCCGCCCAGCCGGAATGGGCTGCGACCAACCCGCAGCGCCGGGCCCGCGTCATGATGAAATTCGTGGAACTGGTGCAGCGCGACTACGACAAGCTCGCCGAGCTGCTCGCGCGTGAGCATGGCAAGACCGTGCCGGATGCCAAGGGCGACATTCAGCGCGGCCTCGAAGTCGCGGAGTTCGCCTGCGGCATCCCGCATCTGATGAAGGGCGAATACACCGAAGGCGCCGGCCCCGGCATCGATATCTATTCCATGCGCCAGCCGCTCGGCGTCGTCGCCGGCATCACGCCGTTCAATTTCCCGGCGATGATCCCGATGTGGAAGTTCGCCCCCGCCATCGCCTGCGGCAATGCCTTCATCCTGAAGCCGTCCGAGCGCGACCCCGGCGTGCCGATGATGCTCGCCGAGCTGATGATCGAGGCGGGCCTGCCGGCCGGCATCCTCAACGTCGTCAACGGCGACAAGGAAGCGGTCGACGCCATCCTGGACGATCCCGACGTCAAGGCCATCGGCTTCGTCGGCTCCACGCCGATCGCGCAATACATCTACGAGCGCGCAGCCCAGACCGGCAAGCGCTGCCAGTGTTTTGGCGGCGCCAAGAACCACGCCATCATCATGCCCGACGCGGACATGGACCAGGCGGTCGATGCACTGATCGGCGCCGGCTACGGCTCGGCCGGCGAGCGCTGCATGGCCGTCTCCGTCGCCGTTCCCGTCGGCAAGTCCACCGCCGACCGGCTGATGGAAAAGCTGATCCCGCGCGTCGAGTCGCTCAAGATCGGCACCTCGATCGATCCGTCCGCCGACTACGGTCCGCTGGTCACGCGCGAGGCGGTCGAGAAGGTCAAGAGCTACATCGACATCGGCATCAAGGAAGGCGCGACGCTCGCCGTCGACGGCCGCGGCTTCAAGATGCAGGGCTACGAGAAGGGGTTCTATCTCGGCGGTTCGCTGTTCGACAACGTCACCAAGGAGATGCGGATCTACAAGGAAGAAATCTTTGGGCCCGTGCTCTCGGTCGTGCGCGCGCACGACTACAAGGAAGCGCTGGCGCTGCCGTCGGACCATGACTACGGCAACGGTGTCGCCATCTTCACCCGCGACGGCGATGCCGCGCGCGACTTCGCGGCCAAGGTCAATGTCGGCATGGTCGGCGTCAACGTGCCGATCCCGGTGCCGATCGCCTACTACACCTTCGGCGGCTGGAAGAAGTCGGGCTTCGGCGATCTCAACCAGCACGGCCCGGACTCGGTCCGCTTCTACACCAAGACCAAGACGGTGACCTCGCGCTGGCCGTCTGGCGTCAAGGAAGGTGCGGAGTTCTCGATCCCGCTGATGAAGTAACCCTCTCAAGAGCGAGGCCGGGGATGCAGTTCGCTCTGAACGAGGATCAGGTCGCGGTTCGCGACATGGCGTTGGCGTTTGCAGCCGAGAAGATCGCGCCGCACGCGTTGCGCTGGGACGAGGAAAAGCATTTCCCCGTCGACGTGATGCGCGAGGCGGCGACCCTCGGCATGGGCGGCATCTACATCCGCGAGGATGTCGGTGGTTCCGCCATGACGCGGTTCGACGCGGCGCTGATCTTCGAGGCGCTGGCGACGGGCTGTCCGACCACCTCGGCCTTCATCTCCATCCACAACATGGCGTCCTGGATGATCGATGGCTTCGGCAGCGACACCCAGCGCCACAAATGGTTGCCGAAACTCTGCTCGATGGAGCTGATTGCGAGCTACTGCCTGACCGAGCCGGGTGCCGGCTCGGACGCCGCGGCGCTGCGCACGCGCGCGGTGCGCGACGGCGATCATTACGTCCTCAACGGCCAGAAGCAGTTCATCTCCGGCGCCGGCGGCACGGATCTCCTTGTCGCCATGGTCCGAACTGGCGGTGACGGCCCCGGCGGCATCTCGACCGTCGTGATCGACGGCAACACGCCCGGCGTCTCCTACGGCGCCAATGAGCGCAAGATGGGCTGGAATGCGCAGCCGACCCGCGCCGTGATGTTCGAGAACGCCCGCGTGCCGGTTGCCAACCGGCTGGGCGAGGAGGGCATCGGCTTCAAGATCGCGATGGCCGGCCTCGACGGCGGCCGCCTCAACATCACCGCATGCTCGCTCGGCGGCGCGCAGACCGCGCTCGACAAGGCGCGCACCTACATGAAGGAGCGCAAGGCTTTTGGAAAACGTCTCGACGAATTCCAGGCATTGCAATTCCGGCTCGCCGATATGGCGATCGAGCTCGAGGCCGCGCGCACCTTCCTGTGGCGCGCAGCGGCTGCGCTCGACCGCAAGGACCCCGATGCCACCATGCTGTGCGCGATGGCAAAGCGCTTCGGCACCGATGTCGGTTTCGAGGTCGCCAACCAGGCGCTCCAGCTCCATGGCGGCTACGGCTATCTCAGCGAATACGGCATCGAGAAGATCGTGCGCGATCTGCGCGTGCACCAGATCCTCGAAGGCACCAATGAAATCATGCGGCTCATCGTGGCGCGCAAATTGATCGAGGGCGCGCGATGAGTTCAGTGGAGGAGGGCGATCTGGTCGCCCGTGTCGAGGGCGCAGCCGGCGTGATCCGGCTCAATCGCCCCAAGGCCATCAACGCCGTGACGCTGGAGATGTTTCGCGACATCGAAAAGGCGCTCGACCGCTTCGAGGCTGATCCGGCTGTCGCCGTGATCCTGCTGGAGGGGGCCGGCGAGCGCGGCTTGTGCGCCGGCGGCGACATCCGCACGCTCTGGGAAAGCTCGAAGGTCAACGGCGACCTCGGCAAGATCCTGTGGCGCGAGGAATACATCCTCAACGCCCGGATCAAGAAGTTTCCGAAACCGTATGTCGCGTTCATGGACGGCATCGTGATGGGCGGCGGTGTCGGGCTCTCCGCCCACGCCAGCCACCGCGTCGTCACCGACCGCACCAGGCTCGCGATGCCCGAGGTCGGGCTCGGCTTCTTCCCGGATGTCGGCGGCACCTTTCTGTTGTCGCGCTCGCCGGGCGAGATCGGCACGTATTTCGGCCTGACCGGCCAGACCATGAACGGGCCCGATGCGATCCACGCGAGGTTCGCCGATGCCGTGGTGCCGGCCGCCAAATGGCCGGAGCTGCGCAACGCGCTGACGAAGGTTGGTCAGGGGGCGACTGCGGCCGATGTCAGCAAGCTCATTAACGGCTTTGCGACCGGAGAGGCCGCGGGGCCGGTCGCCGCGAAAGAGCCTGTTATCGACGCGCTGTTCGGCTTCGACCGCATGGAGGACATCGTCGCTGCGCTCAAGCGCGACGGCTCCGAGTTCGCGCAGGCCACGCTGAAGACGCTCAACGAGAAATCGCCGCGCGGCATGGTGGTGACGTTGAAGCTGCTGCGGCTCGCGCGCACTGCATCGAACCTGGAAGAGTGCCTGGTGCGCGAATATCGCGCTGCGCTGGAGGTCTTCCGCAGCGACGATTTCCGCGAAGGCGTGCGCGCGGCTGTGATCGACAAGGACCGCAATCCGACCTGGTCGCCGCCGCGCATCGAGGACGTGACGCCGGCGATGATTGCGCCGTATTTCGCCGAGATCGGCGCCGACGAACTGAAGTTCAACTAATCAACGAAACGTCTAGCGGAGGATATCGATATGGCCACGATCGCATTCATCGGTCTCGGCAACATGGGCGGCCCGATGGCGGCCAATCTGGTCAAGGCCGGCCACAAGGTGGTGGCGTTCGATCTCGTCGAAGCCTCCCGCAATCAGGCCAAGGCCGATGGGGCCGGCATCGCCGATAGCGCCACTGGTGCGGTGAAGGGAGCCGATGTCGTCGTCACCATGCTGCCGGCCGGCAAGCACGTGCTCGGCGTCTGGAGCGAGGTTGTTCCGGCCATGGCCAAGGGAGCGCTGATCATCGACAGCTCCACCATCGACGTCGAGAGCGCGCGTCAGGCGCATGCGCTGGCGGCCAAGCATGGCGTGCTCTCGGTCGATGCGCCGGTGTCCGGCGGCACGGGGGGTGCCAAGGGCGCGACGCTCACCTTCATGTGCGGCGGCGAGGAGAGTGCGTTTGCGGCGGCAAAGCCGGTGCTGGAGAAGATGGGCAAGAAGATCGTGCATTGCGGCGGCGCCGGCGCCGGTCAGGCGGCAAAGATTTGCAACAACATGATCCTCGGCATCTCCATGATCGCGGTGAGCGAGGCCTTTGCGCTCGGTGAGAAGCTCGGCCTCTCGCATCAGGCGCTGTTCGACGTTGCCTCGACCTCGTCGGGCCAATGCTGGTCGCTGACGACCTATTGCCCGGTGCCGGGCCCGGTGCCGACCTCGCCCGCCAACAACGATTACAAGCCGGGCTTTGCCTCGGCGCTGATGGTGAAGGATCTGACGCTGGCGCAGGACGCCGCCAAGGCCGCGGGAGCGGCCACGCCGCTCGGCAAGCATGCGCAGGAGATCTATCAGTCCTTCGATGCCGCCGGGCAGGGCGGGGTGGATTTTTCTGGAATTATCAAGCACGTTAGGGGGCTAGCCGGGAAAGCCTAATGACGACATTTCAGGACGCGCGCGCGTTTCTGCTTAAACACCGCACGGATTACGAGACAGCGGTCAAAGACTTCCGCTGGCCCGATCCGGTTCCCTTCAATTGGGCGCTCGACTGGTTCGACGAGCTCGCGAAGGATGCGGACACCAAGGACCGGCCCGCGCTCTGGATCGTCGATGCCGCACAGGACAAGCAAACCAAGCTGTCTTTCGCGGCGCTCTCGCAGCGCTCCAACCAGGTCGCCAACTTCCTGCGCGCGCAGGGTCTGAAGCGCGGCGACCACCTGCTGCTGCTGCTCGGCAATGTGGTGCCGTTGTGGGAGACGATGCTGGCGGCGATGAAGCTCGGCGTCGTCGTGATTCCCGCCACCACGCTGCTCACCGCGGACGAGCTGCGCGACCGGCTCGATCGCGGCAAGGCGAAGGCGGTGGTGGCAGCGCAAGACCAGGTCGCGAAATTCGCAAGCCTCGGTGCTGAGAATATCGTCCGCATCGTCGTCGGTGCGGCCTCCGATGGCTGGCTTGCCTATGACGAGGCAGCGAAGGCTTCGGAGAGCTTTACGGCTGACGGTCCGACCAATGCCGACGACCCGATGCTGCTCTATTTCACCTCGGGCACCACGGCGAAACCAAAGCTGGTGCTGCACAGCCAGCGCAGTTATCCCGTCGGCCATCTCTCGACCATGTATTGGATCGGGCTGAAGCCGGGCGACGTCCACCTCAACATCTCATCGCCCGGCTGGGCCAAGCACGCCTGGAGCTGCTTCTTCGCGCCGTGGAATGCGGGTGCGACCGTGTTCGTGGTCAACCAGCCGCGCTTCGATGCCAAGGGTCTGCTCGCCACCATCGGCCGCTGCGGCGTCACCACGCTGTGCGCGCCGCCGACGGTGTGGCGGCTGTTCATCCAGGAGAACCTTGCGGCGTTCAAGGTGAGCTTGCGCGAGGTCTGCGGCGCCGGCGAGCCGCTCAATCCGGAAGTGATCGACCAGGTGCAGGCCGCCTGGGGTCTCACCATCCGCGACGGCTACGGCCAGACCGAGACCACCGCACTGGCCGGCAACTCGCCGGGGCAAAAGATCAAGGTCGGCTCGATGGGCCGGCCGCTGCCGGGCTATCGCGTGCAGGTCAGCGACGCCGACGGCCATCCGGCGAAGGAAGGCGAGGTGGCCCTGGTGCTGGGGGCTGACCGTCCGGCCGGCCTGATGCAGGGCTATCAGGGCGACAACGGCAAGCTCTCGGGCGCGGAAGGCGCGCTCTACCGCAGCGGTGACGTCGTGTTCGCGGACGAGGATGGCTATCTCACCTTCGTTGGCCGTTCCGACGACGTGTTCAAATCCTCCGATTATCGCATCAGCCCGTTCGAGCTCGAGAGCGTGCTGCTCGAGCATGAGCTCGTCGCAGAAGCTGCGGTGGTGCCGAGCCCGGACCCGATCCGGCTCGCGATCCCCAAGGCCTTTGTGCTGCTGACATCAGGTGCGGAGCGCTCGCCCGAGACCGCGCTCTCGATCTTCAGGCATCTGCATACGCGCCTTGCACCGTTCAAGCGCATCCGCCGCCTTGAAATCGTCACCGAGCTGCCGAAGACGATCTCGGGCAAGATCCGCCGCGTGCAGCTCAGACGACTGGAGCGCGACGACGACCGCAACGATCCCCTGCGCGGTCGCGAATTCCGGGAAGAGGATTTTCCGGAGCTGCCGAAAACACGGAGTGAGACTTAAGTGAACGAAGTCTGGAAGAAGCCGCCGATTTCCCTCGAAGCCTATCAGGCCATGGTCGGCAAGGAGATCGGCGTGTCGTCGTGGCACCTGGTCGATCAGCCCCGCATCGACACGTATGCCGACGTGATCGAGGATCACCAGTTCATCCATGTCGATCCGGAGCGCGCGAAGAAAGAGACCGCCTTCGGCACCACCATCGCCCACGGCTTCCTGACGATGTCGCTGCTGTCGATCATGTCCTATGAGGTGATGCCGGTCATCGCCGGCACCACGATGGGCGTCAATTACGGCTTCGACAAGCTGCGCTTCATCTCGCCGGTGCGCTCAGGCAAACGCGTCCGCGGCCGTTTCGTGCTGGCGGAAGCCAAGCTGCGCAAGCCCAACGAGTTGCAGTCCCGCACCAACGTCACGGTGGAGATCGAGGGCGAGGACAAGCCGGCGCTGGTCGCCGACTGGCTGGGGTTGATCTATTTCGCCTGACCCGATGCGTCGTTGCCGGGCTTGACCCGGCAACCCATCGCTGCTCAAAAGCTGTCCAAATCGCGCTCGGTGCACCCTCTCCCCTTGTGGGAGAGGGTGGCGAAATCGAGCGGAGCGAGATGAAGCCGGGTGAGGGGTATCTCTCCACACGCTCATCTGCCGAGAGAGACCCCTCATCCGGCGCTTCGCGCCACCTTCTCCCACAAGGGGAGAAGGGAAGAAAGCACAAGGAAGCACAATGGCAATTAGGTTCGACGGACGTGTCGCCATCGTCACCGGCGCGGGTAATGGCCTCGGACGCGCGCATGCGCTGGGGCTGGCCAGCCGCGGCGCGAAGGTCGTCGTCAACGATTTCGGCGGCGCGCGTGACGGCAGCGGCGGCTCGTTGTCGCCGGCCGAAGCCGTCGTCGAGGAGATCCGCAAAGCCGGCGGCACCGCGATGGCCGACGGCGCCGACGTCTCCAATTTCGAGCAGGTCACCGCCATGGTCGAGCGCGCCACCAAGGAGTGGGGCAGCGTTGACCTGATGTGCGCCAACGCAGGCATCCTGCGCGACAAGTCGTTCGGCAAGATGGAGGCCGCCGATTTCCAGAAGGTGCTCGACGTGCATCTCGTCGGCACCTTCTATTGCTGCAAGGCGGCCTGGGCCGGCATGCGCGACCGCAATTACGGGCGCATCGTGCTGACGACCTCGTCCTCCGGCCTCTACGGCAATTTCGGCCAGGCCAATTACGGCGCGGCCAAGTCCGGCATGGTCGGCCTGATGAACGTGCTGGCCGAGGAAGGCCGCAAGACCGACATCCGCGTCAACATCATCTCGCCGACCGCGGCGACCCGCATGACGGAAGAGCTGCTGCCGCCACAGGCGCTGCAACTGATGAAGCCGAACGCGATCACGCCCGCTGTCGAATACATGCTGAGCGAGGACGCACCGACCCGCACCATCATGGGCGCCGGTGCCGGCTCCTTCGCCGTGATCAAGATTGTGGAGAGCGAAGGCATCAACCTGCCGGAATCCGAATGGACGCCGGATGCGGTCGCCGCGCATTTCGCCGAGATCAGCGACATGTCGAAGGCGAAGGCGCTGCAGGGCGCGTTCGAGCAGACGCAGAAATACGTGGCGCAGGCCGCGGCACGAGCGGGGATCAAGCTCTGACTGACGTCGCCGTCATCGGTGCCGGTCCCGCCGGGCTGATGGCGGCGGAGGTGCTGGCGCAGGGCGGCGCCCGCGTCACTGTCTACGATGGCATGCCGTCCGCGGGCCGCAAATTCCTGATGGCCGGTCGGGGCGGGCTCAACCTCACCCACAGCGAGCCGCTGCCGGAGTTCATGGCACGCTACCGCGAGGCAGCACCAAGGCTGCGAGCGGCAATCGAGGCGTTTTCCCCTGAGGCGCTACGGGTCTGGAGCGAAGCACTGGGCGAGCCGACCTTTGTCGGCACTAGCGGCCGTGTGTTTCCGAAGGCATTCAAGGCCTCGCCGTTGTTGCGCGCCTGGCTGCGGCGGCTCGATGCCGCGGGGGTACGCTTTGCCTTTCGTCATCGCTGGATCGGCTGGGACGGTGAGGGGCGGTTGCTATTTCGCACCAACGATGGGCAAAGGCCGATCGAAGCCAAAGCCACTGTGCTGGCGCTCGGCGGCGCAAGCTGGCCGCGGCTGGGCTCCGACGGCGGCTGGGCCGATATCCTTGCGTCCAAAGGCGTTGCGATCTCGAAGCTGCGGCCGGCTAATTCCGGCTTCACCGTCGCATGGTCCGACGTGTTCCGCGACCGCTTTGAGGGCCAGCCGCTCAAGGGCGTGGCGCTGACGATCGGGGCGCATACGGTCCGCGGCGAAGCCATGATCACGCGCAGCGGCATCGAAGGTGGCGCCATCTACGCGTTGTCGGCCGAGCTGCGCGAGGCGGTGCTGGGTCTCGGGCAGGCGACGTTGACGATCGCATTGCGGCCCGAGCTCGACGTGGCCGCGCTGACCACGCGCCTGTCGGGCACGCGCGGCAAGCAATCGCTCGCAAATTTCCTGCGCAAGGCGGCGCAATTGTCGCCGGTGGGCATCGGCCTGATGCAGGAGGCCGCCATCGCATCCGGCCGGCCGCTGGCGACGTTCTCGCCGGCGGAGCTTGCGAAGCTGATCAACGCCATTCCCGTTCAGCTCACCGGCGTTGCACCGATCGAGCGCGCCATCTCGACGGCGGGCGGGGTGACCTTCGACGAGCTCGACGACCACTTCATGCTGCGCAAGCTGCCGGGCGTATTCGCCGCCGGCGAGATGCTGGACTGGGAGGCGCCGACCGGCGGCTATCTGTTGCAGGCGTCGTTTGCGACGGGGGCGGTGGCCGGAAGGGGCGTGTTGCGATGGCTCGCGTCGTCCTGATCACGACGTGCCGGTCCTGGTCAGAAGATCGGTGAGAAGACCTAGCACACCAAAGCTCGCCGCGACCACGCAGACAGCGGTCCAGCCGCCAAAACTCCAGGCCAGCGAGGCCGCTGCGGAGCCGACGCCGCCGCCGATGAAGAACAGCGCAACGAACAGGCCGTTGATGCGGCCGCGCGCCTCGGGGTGCAGCAGATTGATGGCGCGGCGGCCGAGCGTCTGGTCGGCGGTGATGCCGACGTCGAGCAGGATCGTGCCGAGGCTCAATACCAGCAGAGCCGCCATGCGGGACTCCATCGCACCGGCCACGGCGCAGAGCGCGAGCGAGCCGATGATGAGCAGATGCGCCACAAGAAACAGCGGGCGCGCCCAGCCCTTATCGCCCCAGCGGCCAGCGAGCGGTGTCGCCGCGGCGCCTGCGACGCCGATCAGCGCGAAGGCCGCGATGCCCTTGGAGTCGAGGCCGAATGGCGCCTCCGGCAGGCGCAGCGCGACCGCCGACCAGAAGGCGGTGAAGGAGGCCATGACCAGCGATGCGGTCCAGGCCCGCACGCGCAGCACAGGTTCTTCCCGCAGCAGCTTTGGGAACGAGCGGAGCAATTCGCCGTAGCCGACGCGGGCTGCCGGTCGCAGCGTCGGCAGATAACGGCCGAGCGCACCTGCGAGGAACGTCATCAGGATGGCTGAGGCGAGATAATAGGCACGCCAGCTCCAGAGATCTGCGATCAGGCTCGCTGCTGGCCGCGACAGCAGGATGCCGATCATCAATCCACTCATGACTTCACCGATGGCCTGGCCGCGACGCTCGGGCGCCACCATCGAAGCCACGAGCGGAACCATCATCTGGATCGCGGCGCAGGAGGCGCCGAGAATGAACGTGGCGAGCAATAGCAGCGACGGCGTCGGCGCGAGCGCCGTTGCCAGCGCCGCGAAGATCGCGCAGCCGAGCGTGCGCAGGATTAGGCGCCGGTTCTCGATGAGATCGACCAGCGGCACCAGCAACAACAGGCCGAGCGCATAGCCGAGCAGCGTTAGCGTGCTGACGAGGCCAGCCTGCCAGGCGGTCATGGCCAGCGACCGGCCGATCAGGGGATGCGTGCTTGGTGGTTTCGGAGATGGTCATGGGACCTCGCGGGCAGGGTACGGGGTCCCCTTTAAGCGGGGTGACTAATATGCTACAATTCAATTAAGCCTATAAAGAATATGCGAGTTAGTTATGAATACCCATGACCTCGTCGCCTTCGTCGCTGTGGTCGAGACCGGATCAATCGTTGCCGCCTCGACGCGCCTCAATCTCACGCAGCCTGGCGTAACCCGGCGCATCCAGAATCTCGAGGAGATGCTGGGCGCGCAGTTGTTGGACCGGCTGTCGAAACCGTTGAAGCCCACGGCCGCAGGTCGTGAGGCCTATGAGCAGGGCCGGCGCCTTCTTCGGATGCTGGACGACCTCAAGTCAGGCGTCGCCAATGACGGCGTTGTACGCGGCGAGTTCAGGCTCGGCCTCACGCCGTTTCTCTCCGAGGCCGGACTCAGCGCGCCGCTCGACGCGGTGCGTGCCGAATTTCCGGCACTGAGCGTGCGCGTCGTCTCGGGCTGGTCGCCCAACCAAGTCGAGCGGGTCAGCCGCAACGAGCTGGATGCCGCCGCGATCTGCCTGCCTGACGGGGCAACGCCGCCTGCCGATCTCGTCGCCGACGATCTCGGGTCGCAGCCGGTGGTGTTCGTCGTCGCGCGCGACATGAAGATTCCGCGCACCGTCGACCTGGAGCGCCTGTCGCAGCTCTCGTGGGTGATCAACCAGGACGGTTGCGGATTTCGCGACACACTCAAGCGTCGCTTCGATGCAGAGCATTTACCGTTCACCGTCGCTGTGGAGGCGCTGGACAGCGAGCTTCGGCTGTCGCTGGTGTCACGCGGTCTGGGCGTCGGCCTGGTCACGCCGATCGGGCTGAAGCGCAGCGCATTTCGCGACAAGCTCAAGCCGGTCGCTGCGCGGGAGTTCAATCCCGCCGTGCGCGCATGGCTGGTGCATCGCCCGCCGGCCGGGCGACTGACTCGCCCGATCAACCTGTTCCGCGACGGACTGGATCGGGAGCTGCAAGCTCTAATTCGCGCCTAGCGCAGCTTCCCGCGCGCCGCCACCGGCAGCGTGCCGATGATCTCCTCGCCGCGCACCATCACCACCTCGTCCATCATGTTGACGACGACGCAAACGTGATTGGGCACGATGCGGACGACGTCGCCGACGTTCGGCCTTGTGTTGCTGCGCGAGAGGTCGAGGAAGCCGTGTTCTTCCGCGAAGCGCGCAATTTTGGCCTCGGGGTGCTCCAGGATCAGGCCGTGGCCGTCGAGCCCGCCGGTGTCCGTCGTCAGCGTCTTCGAGCCGGCGTCCAGAATGCCGCGCTCGGGTGCGGCGCGGCTGACGACGGTCGAATAGATGTGCAGCGCGCAATCGTCCCAGGTGGCGGAGCCCGCGGCGACCTGCATGCGGTCGTTGTAGATATAGGTGCCGAAGCGGTGCTCGGTGCCGCCCTTGAGCTTGCCGATATTCTTCAGGTTCGGCGTGCCGCCGGTCGAGACGATTTTGGCATCCAGCCCGTGCGCGCGCACGCCGGCCAGCGCCTCGTCGTAGAATTTCTGCGCGTCGGCCCAACCGGTCTCGGTCGGGTACAGCATGAAACCGGCGAATTCGAGCCCCTTGGACGCGGCGATCTCGCGGGCCAGCGCAATCGCCTCAGCCGGGGTCTCGACGCCCGCGCGCTTGCGCCCCGTGTCGCATTCGACCACGACCGAGAGCGGACGCCCCGAGGCCGCGGCTGCCCTGGGCAGGCCGGCGACGACCGTCGAATTGTCGGCCGCGACCGTCATGTTCGCCTTCGCCTGCAGCGCGCCCAGGCGTGCCATCTTCTCTTCGCCGAGCAGATTGTAGCTGATCAGGATGTCGTCGATGCCGGCATTGGCCATGATCTCGGCTTCGCCGAGCTTCTGGCAGGTGATGCCCTTCGCGCCCGCCGCGACCTGCAGCTTCGCGATCGTCGGGTTCTTGTGCGTCTTGATGTGCGGCCGGTTGGCGACACCCGCATAGTCGCAGGCCTTCTGGATCCGCGCGATGTTGCGCTCGACCCGGTCCATGTCGATGACGGCGCAGGGCGTGCCATATTCACGGGCGATCTTGGCGGCGAGGGGAGTGGTCATGTCATCTCTCTATTTCTGGACCCGTAGAATGGGTAGAGCGAAGCGAAACCCATCCTACAAATTACGCTTGCTCGATTTCTTCGCGGAGCATTTCCAGTTCGAGCCAGCGCTCTTCGGCGGCGGACAATTCGTCATGCGCCTTGGCGATGGCGGCGGAGGTGTCGTCGAATTTCTTGCGGTCTTTGGTGTAGAGATTGGGATCATCGAGGAAGCGCTGCAGCTTGGCAATGTCGGCGTGCAGGGTCTCGATCTTCTTCGGCAGCGTTTCCAGCGCGTGCTTCTCGTTGAAGCTCAACCGCCGCTTTGCCGTGGCAGGCGGAGCAGCCAGCCGCTCCTCTTTCTTCTCCGCGGGGGCTTGCGCCTTCGTGGTCTCGCGCTTGAGGTCGGCACCGCGCTGCGCCAGCATGTCGCTGTAGCCGCCGGCATATTCGGTCCACTTGCCGTTGCCTTCGGGGGCGATCACGGACGTGACGACGCGGTCAAGGAAGTCGCGGTCGTGGCTGATCAGGATCACCGTGCCTTCGTAGTCGCCGAGCATGTCCTCGAGCACGTCAAGCGTTTCGAGGTCGAGATCGTTGGTCGGTTCGTCCAGCACCAGCAGGTTCGAGGGCTTTGCCAGCGCGCGCGCCAGCATCAGCCTGCCGCGCTCACCGCCCGAGAGCACCTCGACAGGCGTGCCGCGCTGCTCCTGGGCGAACAGGAAGTCCTTCATGTAGCCGACCACATGCTTCGGTTTGCCGCCGACCATGATCTGGTCGCCACGGCCGCCGGTTAGCGCCTCGGCCAGCGTCGACTTGGGATCGAGGCTTTCGCGGTGCTGGTCGAGCGTGGCCGTCTCAAGATTGGCGCCGAGCCGCACGATGCCGGCATCGGGCTCCGCGCCGCCGGTGAGCAGGTTGACCAGCGTGGTCTTGCCGGCGCCGTTCGGTCCGACGATGCCGAGCCGGTCGCCGCGCTGGATGCGGGTCGAGAAATTGTCGACGATCACGCGGTCGCCGAAGGCCTTGCTGATGCCCTTGGCCTCGATCACCAGCTTGCCGGATTGCTCCGCTTCGGACGCAGCGAGACTGGCGGTGCCGGCCGTGCCGCGATAGTTGCGGCGCTGGTCGCGCAGTGCATGCAGATTGCCGAGCCGCTTGACGTTGCGCTTGCGGCGGCCGGAGACGCCGTAGCGCAGCCAGTGCTCCTCGTCGACGATCTTGCGGTCGAGCTTGTGCTGGTCGCGCTCTTCCTCGGCGAGCACCTCGTCGCGCCAGCTCTCGAACGAGGCGAAGCCACGATCGATCTGCTTGATCTTGCCGCGGTCGAGCCATGCGGTCGAGCGCGAGAGATTGGTGAGGAAACGGCGGTCATGGCTGATGATCACCAGCGCGCCGCGGCGGCTGTCGAGCTCCTTTTCCAGCCATTCGATGGTGGAGAGGTCCAGATGGTTGGTCGGCTCGTCCAGCAGCAATATGTCGGGCGAGGGCGCCAGCACGCGAGCCAGCGCGGCACGGCGGGCCTCGCCGCCGGAGACGTTGGCCGGGTTCTCGTTGCCGGTAAGCCCGAGCTGCTCCACGAGGTAGCGCGCCTGGTACGGATCGTCGCCGGGCGCAAGGCCCGCCTCGACATAGGCGAGGGTGGTCTTGTGGTCGCCGAAATCCGGCTCCTGCGGCAGATAGCGAACGGTCGCGCCGGGCTGCACGAAGCGCGTGCCGCCGTCGGGCTCGACGAGGCCGGCTGCGATCTTCAGCAGCGTCGACTTGCCCGAGCCGTTGCGGCCGATCAGGCAGACGCGCTCGCCCGGCGCGACGTTGAGCTCGACGCCGCTCAGCAGCGGCGTGCCGCCAAAGGTGAGCTTGATGTCTTTGAGTTGGATCAGGGGCGGCGCCATGACTAGCCTTGATTCAAATTCTGGCTCGTCGCGGCCTGGTCGGCACGGCGGCGCTGGATCCGGCGCAGCGTCTGGTCGAGCGCGGAGAGGAACGCCGAGCGGTCGCGCGGCGCGAACGAACGTGGGCCGCCGGTGACCTCGCCGGCCGAGCGCAGATCCGTCATCAGATTGCGCACCGCCAGCGTCATCCCGATCGACTCTTCCGTGAACGGCTTGCCGTTCGGTGCGATCACGTCGGCGCCCGCTTTCACGCAACGGCTCGCCAGCGGAATGTCCGATGTCACGACGACGTCGCCCGGCTTGGCCCGCTCCGCGATCCAGTCGTCGGCGGCATCCATGCCGGCGCCCGCTGCAATCCGCTCAATGAACGGATCCTGGGGAACGCGAATAAAATTGCCGGCAACCACGCTCACGGGCACGCCGTGCCGGAGCGCGACACGGTAGATCTCGTCCTTCACCGGACAGGCGTCGGCGTCGACATAGATGCGGGTGGGGGTATCAGTCATTCGCCGCGTGGTACCCCATTCCGGCCGCAAAGGCGAGGGGATTGACCGGTGTTCCCGGGGGCCTACGATCAACCCTGAAACAACAAGAATTCAGGGAAAGGCCCGCCATGCCGAACCGGCTCGAAACCTACCGCGTCGAGGCCTACAACACCGCCAAACAGTCCGAAAACAAGATGCATGACGACACGGTGGCGCGCCGCTTCGGCTTTTCCGGCGGGCTGGTCCCCGGCGTCGATGTCTTCGCCTACATGATGCACGTGCCGGTGGCGCGCTGGGGCCGCGATTTCCTGTCGCGCGGGCTGGTCGAGGCCCGCTTCATCAAGCCGGTCTATGATGGCGAGACCGCCGATGTCGATGCGACCGAGCACAACGGCCTGCTCACGATCGAGGTCTTCAGCCGCACCGAGCTCTGTGCCACGGGCACGGCCTCCCTGCCGGTGGCCGCGCCTGTGGTGTCGCTGAACGACTATGTGGCGGTGCCGGTCGTAGCCGAACGCAAGCCGGTCAGCCCCGCGACTTTCGAGACCGGCAAATGGCTGGGCACGATTCCGCGCCGCTGGGCCGGGCAGGACGCGACCGATTATCTCGCCGACGTCAGGGAAACCGATCCGATTTTTGCGCGCGAGGGGCTCGGCCATCCCGGTCTGATCCAGCGCGTGATGAACCGCGTCCTCGTCGACAACACGATTTTGGGCCCGTGGATCCATGTCGGCAGCCGCATGCAGCTGCTGTCGGCCGCGCGCGCCGGCGACGAGATCACAGCGCGGGCAAAAGTCACCGCGAACTACGAGAAGAAGGGCCACCGCTTCGTCGAGCTCGACGCGCTGGTCGTCGCCAACGGCACGACGCCGCTGGCGCACTGCCAGCATACTGCGATCTACCAGCCGCGCGAGCAGGCGGCGGCCTGAAAGCCAGTTGAGGTCTCCTTGCGCGCCCTCGTTTGTTTCGGAATAGCACTCCTTTTGTCGCTCCAGGCGCCTTGCGTCGTGCATGCCGCCGCACCGATGCCCGATAGTGTGTCGTTCAGCGAGCAGACGACGACGTGGAGCACCGTCAAGTTCGCCGTCGATGCGGAGAATGGCTTTGTCAGCGGGTCGCTCGACAAAAGCATCATCGTCGAACGCAGTTTCAAATCCTACGTGCTTGAGAATCGATATCTGAGGGTAACGCTCGTGCCCGAATTCGGAGGGCGTATTCTTTCCATCGTCTACAAGCCGACCGGCCACGAGCAGCTTTATCGAACGGAAGTCGGAGTGCCCTACGGCATGAAGGCCGGAAATTTCTACTACGACTGGCTCATGGTGTACGGCGGAATCTTTCCCACGTTCCCGGATGCCGAGCACGGCAAGACGTGGCTGAAGCCGTGGGCTTTCCGGGGGGTGAAGGAGGGCGCCGACGAAGTCACGGTCGTGATGTCGTTCCGGGATGACTTCGACTATTCCGCGCGGCCGAGCAAGTTCAGGGGCGCGACCGGCATCGAGGCGAGCTACTACGTCACGCTGAAGGCCGATCGTGCCGCACTCGATGCGCGCGTGGTGCTGAAGAATCCGAACGACGAGGCTGTCCAATACGAGTACTGGACGTGCACGACGCTCGCTCCGGGATCGGAGCCGAAAAATCCCAGGGCAACGGGCGGCGCCGAAATCATCGCGCCGATCCGAACTTACACGACGCCTGCCTGGTCGGCCAATCTGGCAGACGGCGACGAGAGCGCGGGTATGGGCAGGCGGCGCTTCGAAAACCTGCGCTACTTCAAGAACTGGCCAACGATGGGCATCGCCTATGCTGCACCAGATATGCAGGGCGGGAATTTCTGGGGCGTCATCAACCATGACAATGCAGAAGGAATTATTCGCATTGCGGACAATACCCTCACGCGGGGCTTGAAGATGTGGACGTGGGGGTTTCCGTCACTCACCGGCGAAACCGATGCCCGGAAGGATCCGAACGAGTGGCGGCCGTATGTCGAATTATGGGCGGGCGTGTCAGACCAGTTTTTCCACAGCGCAGACTTTCCCGCACGCAGTGAGGTGTCGATTCCGGAAACCTACAGCCCGACCGTTGGCATGAGCAACGTGACGCATGCGAACGAGAAAATCCTGATCAATTTCTCGGCCGAGGCGTCTCACGCCGTTCTCGAGTTCTTCAGCATCGAACCGGCCATCCCGTTGCTTGTCACGTTGAAACAGGGTGACATCGCTCTGTTCAGCGGGGTCGTGAGCGCCGATCCGAACAACGGAAATCGCATTTCGGCAGCGATTGCCGACGGCCGTCGCGGGGAAAAGATACGGCTAACGATCACGACCACGGAGGGAAAGGAGTTGATCGCCGCCGAAACGGCGATCAAGTGATCTCTTCCGGAATGCCGGTCGAACCCCCGGCGTTGTCACGATCGCGGAACTCCCCTACGCCGCCTTGCCCTTCGCATCCTGGATCGCACGCCACACCCGCTCCGGGGTCAGCGGCATGTCGATGTGCTTGATGCCGTAGTCGGAGAGGGCGTCGAGCACCGCGTTTACCACCGTCGACAGGCTGCCGGCGCAGCCGGCTTCGCCGCAGCCCTTGCTGCCGAGCGGATTGGTCGTGGCCGGTACCGGGTGATCGCCGACCGTCATGTTCGGAACGTCCTCCGCGCGCGGTAGCGCGTAGTCCATCAGCGAGCCCGTGATCGGCTGGCCGCTCTCGTCGTAGCGGACATGCTCCATCAGCGCTTGGCCGATGCCCTGGACCACGCCGCCATGAAGTTGGCCCGCGACCAGCAGCGGGTTGATCACCGTGCCGAAATCGTTGACCGCGCTGTAGCGCACGATCTGCACCACGCCGGTATCAGGATCGATCTCGACCTCGGCGACGTGGCAGCCGTTCGGGAACGCCGAGGGCACCGGTTCGCTGGTATGGTCGACGTCGAGGCTGTCAGGCACGCCGTCCGGCACCTTGCCGTCATGCAGCTTCCTGGCGAGCTCCATGATGTCGATGCTGCGGTCGGTGCCGGCGATGGTGAAGCTGCCGTCGGCGAACTCGATGTCGGCCTCGGAGGCTTCCAGCATATGCGCCGCGGCGCGCTTGCCCTTCTCGATGACGAGCTTGGCGGCGCCCACGATCGCCATGCCGCTCGCCGTGATGGAGCGCGAGCCGCCGGTGCCGTTGCCGGTGTGGACGATGTCGCTGTCGCCTTGCTCCAGCTTCACGCTGTCGAACGGCACCCCTAACTGCGCGCACAGCACCTGCGCGAATGCGGACGCGTGGCCCTGGCCGTAATCGAGTGTGCCGGTGATGAGCTGTACCGAGCCATCGGGATCGAACACGATCTTGCCGAGCTCGGGGCTCGGCGGCGCGGTGACCTCGAGATAGGAGCCGACGGCGATGCCGCGCAGCTTGCCGATCTTCTTGCTCTCTTTCTTGCGCTTGGTGAAGTTCTCGTGGTCGGAGATTTCGAGCGCCTTGTTGAACACCGCCTGGAAGTCGCCGCTGTCATAGGTCACGCCGGAGGAGGCCGGGAACGGCATCTGGTTCGGCTTGATGAAGTTGCGCTTGCGCAAGGTCAGCCGGTTGATGCCCATCTCGTCGGCGGCGCGGTCGATCAGCCGCTCCATGTAGTAGTTCGCCTCGGGCCGGCCGGCGCCGCGATAGGCGCCCATCAGCGTGGTGTTGGTGAGAACCGTCTTGATGTCGACGGCCATCAGCGGTGTGCGGTAGACGCTCGAAAAATTCTTGCCGGTGTTGAGCGAGAGCGGCCCCGGCGCGACGCCGGTGATGTAGGCGCCGAGATTGCCGTAGCCTTCAAGCTTTGCCGCGAGGAAATGCCCTTCGGCGTCGAGCGCCAGCTCGGCATGGATTTTCTGCGCACGGCCGTGGCTGTCGGAGAGGAAGCTGGTGGAGCGTTCGTCCAGCCACTTCACCGGGCGGCCAAGCTCCTTGGCCGCGTACAGGATGCACATGTATTCGGGGTAATTGACGTTCTTCATGCCGAAGGAGCCGCCGACATTGGCGGTGAGGACCCGCACCTTCTCGTTCGGCACCTTCAGGTTCTTGGCGAGGTTGGCGCGGTTGCCCGCAACGCCCTGCGTCGGCATCTGGATGGTGTAGCGCTCGGTCTTCTTGTCGTAGGAGGCGAGCCCCACGCGCGGCTCCATCGAGACGACGGCGACGCGGGTGTTCTCGATGTCGACTTTGGTGACGTGGGCGGCACTGGCGAAGGCCGCGTTCACCTTGTCCATGTCGCCATAGTGGTAGTCGAGCGCGACATTGTTCGGGATGTGGTCATAGAGCAGCGGCGCACCGGGCCTGGCGGCTTCCTCGGGATCGGTCACCGCCGGCAGCGGCTCGATATCGAGCTCGACGGCTTCGGCGGCGTCGCGCGCCTGCGCCAGCGTGTCGGCGACCACGAAGGCGACGGGATCGCCGACGAAACGGACCTTGTCGGTCGCCAGCGGCTGCCGGTTGGTCTGGAGCAGGGGGGAGCCGTCGCGGCTCTTCAGCGGCAGGCCGCAGGTGAAGGGGCCGTAGCCGGCGGCATCGAGGTCCTTGCCGGTCCACACCCCCAGCACGCCGGGCATCGCCCTGGCGGCGTCGGTGCCGATGCCGCGAATGAGCCCATGGGCATGGGTGGAGCGGACGACCACGGCATGGGCCTGGCCGGGCAGGTTGAAATCGTCGGTGTAGCGGCCCTTGCCGCGCACCAGCGTATCGTCTTCCTTGCGGCGGACCGGCTGCCCGACGCCGTATTTTTGCAGTGCAATAGCGTTTTCGAGCGTGGACGATTTGGTGTGTTCTTGCATGGAATTGACCTGAAAAGCCGGCAATCGCGCGTTTTGGGGGGCGCCTGGAGGACCGGACCCTCCAAAAATAACCCACGGTCCCGTTCACGACAACGCACGAATGGGCATGGTCCCATGTGATGCGTTGTTGCGCAGGCTTGCCGCGCTGCTAATGTTTCAGGCGAAAAAGCAATTCCAGATCGGCCCCATCGGGCCGCGGAAAGACAATTTGTATGAATGACCACACGCGGCTCCGCGACGGCCATGCGCCGCACGGTGGGCTGGAGGGGTCGATGGCGGCGGTGGCGTTGGCCCCCGAACCGGCCGTCGTCGCGCAAGCGCCGGGAACCGGCGTCTATGCGGCGCTGGACCTCGGCACCAACAATTGCAGGCTCCTGATCGCTTGTCCGACCAGCGACGGCTTTCGCGTGGTCGATTCCTTCTCGCGCATCATCCGGCTCGGCGAGGGCGTCTCGGCGACCGGTTCCATCAGCGAGGCCGCGATCGAGCGCGCCGTCGCCGCACTCAGCATCTGCCGCGACAAGATCAATTTGCGCAAAGCCAAGCGGCTGCGGCTGATCGCGACCGAGGCCTGCCGGGCCGCCTCGAACGCGGAAGGTTTCCGTAGCCGCGTCGCGGCCGAGACCGGCATTGAGCTCGAGGTGATCGACCGCGAGACCGAGGCCTCGCTCGCCGTGCTCGGCTGCGCACCGCTGGTCGACCCCAGGGGCAGAGGCGCGATCCTGTTCGACATCGGCGGCGGCTCGACCGAGCTGGTGCGGATCGAACGCGATCCGCAAAATCCGGAGCCCCGCATCAAAGCCTGGATGTCGATCCCGCTGGGCGTCGTGACGCTGGCCGAGCAGTTCGGCGGCCGCGACGTCACGCCGGAAATCTATGCCGCGATGGAGCAGGAGGTCGCCAACCACGTCGCGCCGTTCGCCGAAGCGCACGGCGGCGATCTCGCCGACATGCACCTGCTCGGCACCTCGGGCACGGTGACGACGCTCGCCGGCATCCATCTCAACCTCGCGCGCTACGACCGCCGCCGCATCGACAGCATCTGGATGAACGATTCCGACATCACCGCGACCATCAGCAAGCTGCTCGGCATGAGCTACGAGGAACGCGCCAACAACAGCTGCATCAGCGTCGAGCGCGCCGATCTCGTGCTGGCCGGCTGCGCCATCCTCGATGCTATCAGGCGCGCCTTTCCGCTGCCGCGCCTGCGCGTCGCCGACCGGGGCCTGCGCGAAGGCATGCTGGTCGAGATGATGCGCGAGGACGGCGCACTCAGGAGCTGGTGAGATGGCCAAGGACACCACCGGCCGCTTGCACGTCCAGGTCAAGACCGGCGGCAAGCGCAAATTGTCGTCGAAGCTGTGGCTGGAGCGGCAGCTCAACGATCCCTATGTGGTGAAGGCGAAGGCGCTCGGCTATCGTTCGCGTGCCGCATTCAAGCTGCTCGAGATCGACGACAAATACCGCCTGCTGAAACACGGCATGGCCGTGGTCGATCTCGGCGCCGCGCCGGGCGGCTGGAGCCAGATCGCCGCCAAGCGCGTCGGCTCGGTCGACGGCAAGGGCAAGGTTGTCGCGATCGATCTGTTGGACATGCCCGAGATCGCCGGCGTCGACTTCGCGCAGCTCGACTTCATGGACAACGACGCACCCGCGAAGCTCACTGCGATGCTCGGGGGCGGCGCCGACATCGTGATGTCCGACATGGCCGCCAACACCACCGGCCACCGCAAGACCGATCAGCTCCGCATCGTCGGCCTGATCGAAACGGCGGCCGCGTTCGCCTGCGACGTGCTGAATCCGGGCGGGGCATTCCTGGCCAAGACGTTCCAGAGCGGCGCCGACGCCGATCTGCTCGCCCAGCTCAAGCGCGATTTCGCGACGGTGCGGCATGTGAAGCCCGCTGCGAGCCGACAGGATTCGTCGGAGCGCTATGTGCTGGCGACAGGGTTTCGCGGCGGGCAGCCGGTCCCGGACTGACGTGTCACGCTCACATCAGCATGACATTCACATCGATAACATCTTGAGCTGATAGATACATCATCTGCAATTTCAGCGGGTGAGATCGATCCATGCCGTGCCTTCATCGACAACGCTTGCGCGTTTGCAAGCATCGCCTGTCCCTTGCCTCGGTCTCCTTTCTGGCGTTGGCGTCGCTTGGCTTTGCTTCGGCGACGACGTCGCGTGCAGGGACGTCGATCACGGTCAGCACCCAGACGCCTTGCAATATCGGCCTCAGCGGCAACGACGATCTCGGTGATCTCAAGAAGATCTACCAGAGCGCGAACAGCCCGTCCGAGCAGGCTCTCGACCAGTTCAACCAGATCATCACCGATACCGGCATGAAGCGGACGCGCCTGCTGCTCAGCGATGTCTATTGCGATGTCGATCAGACCGGCGATGTGTTCGGGTACACGCAGGACGGCGTTTTCCATCCGGGCGACTGCCAGCCTCTGGCCTGGCATCTTGAGTGGGCCCTGGGTCGCGGGCTCTCGCCTCACGTGGCGGTCGCGGCCTTCATGCCGCCGCGCCTGGTGCAATACGGACCTGGCGAGAGTTGGAATCGGAACGGGCCGGCTCCGGCACTTTTCCAGAAATACGCCAACGCTCTCGTGCGATATATCGCGAAGAAATCGTTCGACGGCGGGGCGTCATCCGTCATCTTCGAGGTCAGCAACGAGGCCGATATCGCCGATTCAGCCCCGGAGAACTGGAGTGACACCAATCCATCCGCCTACAGGCTCAAGCCATTGGGGTCATGGGGCCGTTGGCTGTGGTGGATGGATCCGGCCAAGTATGTCCTCAACCAGTGGACCCCGCTGCAGACCCACGTGATGTCCAAGGCCGAAGATCCGACCTTGTCGTACCCCTACGGGCTCGATGCGCGCCGTCTGCCCAGGCAGCTCTTGCCGGTTCAGAAGGTCTTCTCGCAGGCGATCGTGAACATCAGAAACGAACTCGCCGCCAACCAGAGTTATAACGGCAAGACGCTGGAAATGGCCGGGCCGGCCCTGGTCGGACTGAGCTTCAACTATTATCCGGCGGAGAATCTTCAGACGCTGGAGGAAGTCTTCCTCGACCAGACCTTCAATCCGCTGGCAGACACTTACTTGGCAAAATTCAACGCGCGGCTCGATCGTTTTTCGTTCCACTATTACGGTTCGACAGACGGCACCGGCGGTTTCGCGTTCTTCGACAATCTGGTCGACAAGGCCAAGGCCAAGCTGGACGCCTTGAAGAAGAACAATGCCAACATGCCCGACGTTAAACTGTTCCTGTCGGAATGGGGCCCTACGGCCTATGAGGCGACTGACGTCAATTATTCGCACAAGGGGGCGGCGTGGACGGCGGCGTTCCTGTCCGAAGCCGTGAAAAAGAAGATATCAATGGGGTCGTACCTCATTATCGGCGACGGCCAGGGGGATCCGAACATCACACCTTTCCTCGGCCAGGCCAGCCTGCTCCACAAGGTGCCGCACGGCGATAACCCGGCCGACTACTACCCGAAGCCGGTCGCGAACCTCTTCAAGATGTACAACAAGATGTCAGGCCAGCGGGTGCAGGCTGCGCTCACCGGCGGGGCGGGCTCCCACCTCAACGCGTTCGCGACCTGGGATGGCGCTAACTCGACCGCGAACATCATGGTCTACAACTATGATCCGACCCGTGTCTTCGGCAACAACATTTCGACCGAGACGCCGGAGGGGATTTCGCTTGAGGTCGACAACCTGCCGTTCAGCGACGGCTCGACCGTGACGATTGAGCGCTACCTGATCGATGCGAATACCAGCAACCTGGCGAAGTTCTATTCCGATCCGACCCACCCCGATCCCAACCTGCAGAGGATATTGCTGCAGCGAACGATCAAGAGCGGAAAGCTCGTCCTGACGGGCGACGCGCTCGGGCTGGGTGTCGTGCTCTACCGCATATTGCCGCCGACGGTGGTTCCCTAAGTTAGTTGAACGCAAACCAGACCTTGGCGACGAATGTCGCGCCGCACCAGTTCGAGACCAGGCCGTCCGGGTTGGTGATCGGATTGGCGCGGCCGCCCGGCCGCGCATTTGGATCGCCTGTAAAGACGAAGCAGTTTTCCTTCGACAGATTGGTGTCGTAGTAGCGCAGATCGAGGTTGAGCGCCTTGTGCGTGAACGTCACGCCGGCCTGCCAGTTGAGATAGGCTGGCAGCGGGAAGCCGCCGAGTTGCGAGGTCTGGTCGCCAAACCAGGAATAGCCGGCGGCGGTAGTGAACGACACGGTCAGGTTCTTCAGCAGAAACCGCTCCGGCACGTCGAAGCCGATGCCGGCCGCCACATATTGGCTCCAGGCGCCGGTGTTCGAGACGTTCGGAGAATAGGCGTAACCGCCGGCGACGCGGAACTGATCGCCGATGCGTCGATCGCCGCGGACCACGATCTCCCAATAATTGATGCCGTTGGTCTCGCCAGGAAGTCTTTCACCGGGATAGGCGAAATAGGTCGCCCCAAGATCAAAATCGATCGTGGCAATCTGCGGGCGCACGCCGGCGGCAAAGGTGAGTTCGGCGGCCGGTTGGGTCGGCAGCTTGACGGTGGCGACCGTTGTGCCGGCGTAGAGCGGGCCCCATCTCGTCTCGAAGGCGGCGCCGGCTGCGGGGCCATGATCGGACAGCGTGGTCCCGCGATAGATGTAGTCGGATGCAAGCCCCGCGCGAGCGCTGAATTCGAGCTCGTCGGCAGGCGTTGCGTGGGTGGTGTCGGCCGCCGACCAACCGCGGTTGCCGAGGCCGAGCGCCCCGGCCGGGGATTGGGCCAGCGCCAAACCGCCGGTCATGGGTGCAAGCCACAATCCGGCCAGCGCGGCAAATAAGGCGCCGCTTGCACCCCGAAACGATGTTTCGTGTCGCCGCAAGTCGATCATCCTCCCAGAGCGACCGCGATGCCAACCAGCGTACTACCGACAGCCACCATCGCAAGTCCCGCCAATGAAGGCCGCAGCCCGCTACGAACCCCGAAGACGTAACCGCAACAGAACAGCATCACGATGGCGACGGCGTAGGAGACGCGCAGCGCCAGTCTGGCGTCGCTCAGGAACAGGAACGGGATGACCACCGGGAAGGTCGACAGGAAGCTCAGCAGGCAAAGGCCGAGCGCTCCGATCCAGTCGCGCTTTGTTAGCCCCGGACCAGGAGCTGGCTCAGGCAATTGTAGCAACCGTTGCCGCAGCGATTCCAACTGCTCTGCGGGCAGCATGGCCGACAATTCCGGCGGCAGTGCGTCGGCAATGACGCGACGCGCTGCTTCGGGATCCGGCGCCTTCCGTATCGCGCGGAGGGTCAGAACCTTGTCTCCCCGGTCATTGATGCGCGCCAGCAGATAAAGACCGCCGTCAACGATGCCCCAGGCGAGATTACAGCCGAGTGCGCCGACGAGCATTGTTTGAATATTGATATTGGTCCCGGTCGCGACACCTAGCGAACAGATGAAGGTGAGGGCCATGATCAGCCCGAACAAGGTCTCCGAGATCCGTTCCATCGGATCAAGTACGTCCCCGAACGGAGTATCCGGTCCCAATAGAGCCATGGCCTGGTCTTCGATCACCGTTTGCAGGTGTCATCGAGGCTCATGTCCGGCTTTCGCTCCTTGAGCTAGGTCAAGGCGGCTGGGCACGAGTGCTGGGCCGACCGGCCGGCGGACGCCGCCCGTGCCCGCCACATCGTGGACGATTTTACGACGTCGGGTTCTGACCGACGTCGCTCGGGCCTGATAGCCCTTTACCCCAGCCTTTGATCTCGCACGTCCTGCGTATCTTCCGTCGCCGTCTTGACGGCGGCGGTCGCCGCGCTCTTTGCGGCACCCTTGCGGCTGGCGATCTCGACCGCCTTGCGGCCGGAGATCTCGTGGCCGGCATCGGCGGGCATCTGCCAGAAGAACCAGCTCGACGCCGCCGAGGTCAGCGCGATCACGACGAAGGCCGGCGCGAACACGGTGGCGTCGATCTCGCTGACATGGTTGAACCACATCGTCGTTTCCACGCAGGCCGCGCCGACCGCGACGCCGGCGGAGACCGCGAGCTGCTGGTTGACGCTGACCAGCGTGGTGGCGCGGCTCATCTGCGCGGTCTCGACGTCGGCATAGGCCACCGTGTTGATCGCGGTGAACTCCAGCGAGCGGAAGAAGCCGCCGACCACCAGGATCACCAAGATGATGAGCAGCGGCGTCGTCACCGTGAACAGCGCGCAGACGCCGAGGAAGAACGCGCTGACGACCGCGTTCACCGTCATCAAATTGCGGAAGCCGAAGGTGCGGATGATGCGCGCGGCCAACGTCTTCATGCCCATGGCGCCGAGCGAGGAGCCGAAGGTGACGAGGCCGGAATGGAAGGGCGACAGCCCGAATCCGATCTGCATCAGCAGCGGAAGCAGGAACGGCAGCGCGCCGATGCCGAGCCGGAACATGAAGCCGCCGAGAACGGCCGCGCGGAGCGTCGGCAGTTTCAGGAGCGAAAAATCCAGCACCGGCGAACCCGTCCGCCGCGCGTGCAGGACGTACAGTGTCATCGAGATCGTTCCGCCCACGACCAGCGCCGCGACCGTGCTCCAGGGCAGAAGGTTGAGCCCGGCGACGGAGAGACCGAACGCGATGCCGGCGAGGCCAACGCCCGCGAGCACCATGCCGTAGAGATCGAACGGTTCCCGCGTCTCGCTCTTGATCGGATCGATGAAGCGCAAGGCCATGAAGATGCCGAGCAGCCCGATCGGAATGTTGATCAGGAAGATCCAGTGCCATGACGCATAGGTCGTGATGAAGCCGCCGAGCGGCGGGCCGATCACGGGCCCGATGAGGGCAGGGACCGTCACCCAGGCCATGGCGTTGACCAGCGCGCTCTTGTCGACCGAGCGCAGCAGCACCAGGCGTCCCACCGGCGTCATCATCGCCCCGCCCATGCCCTGAAGGATGCGCGCGAATACGAAATCGGTGACGGAGGTCGAGAGTGCGCAGCCGACCGAGCCGACCATGAACACGCCGACCGCGATCGCGAACACCATGCGCGCGCCGAAACGGTCCGCAGTCCAGCCGCTCGCCGGGATGAACACCGCGAGCGACAGCAGATAGGAGGTGATGGCAAGCTTGAGCGTCAGCGGGCTCGTGCCGATGTCGGCCGCGATCGCCGGCAGCGAGGTGGCAATCACCGTCGAGTCCATGTTCTCCATGAAGAGAGCGGTGGCCACGATCAGCGGAATGACGCGTTGCTTGTCGACCATGACGGATTGGTAATGAAAATCAGAAGGAAAGGTGGACTTGCGGCTTATCACCGCCGCTTGGCCGGGACCATTGCGGATCAACGCATAGCACCTAAATCCTGCGTAACAACGGTGTGACCCTCGACGGCGGGTGCACGTGCTCCCGCGTCATTCCGGGGCGCGCCCTTGGCGCGGGCCCGGAATCCATCGGGCCCCACAGGCCGCTGCGGGATGGATTCCGGGCTTGCGATTTCCTCGCTCCGGGAAATGGCGAAGGGTGGCCGCCGCCCGGCCATCCACGCCGAATTTACTTAAAAAGCCTGTGCATGGCTGGCCGGCGGTCCGATTTGCTTTGATTCGTCGCGTGGCCGTGCTATCGACCCGCGTCAACCCCACCGATGGGCTCCGATTCTCCGGCGATGCCGCAAGGCACGCCGAGGGCGGCGCTCATCCATAGCTATTTGCGGCAGGGCCGCAGGAAGGAGTTGGCAGATGGCCACGGTGCAACTTCAAGGCATTCGCGAAGCCTTTACGTTCGACGACGTGCTGTTGAAGCCGGGCCTGTCGGACGTCATGCCGGGCGAGGTCGACATCCGCTCCCGCGTCACCCGCGCCATTCCGCTCAACATCCCGATCATGGCCTCCGCCATGGACACGGTCACCGAAGCCCGCATGGCGATCGCCATGGCGCAGGCCGGCGGCCTCGGCGTCATCCACCGCAATTTCGACCCCGAGGGGCAGGCCGCCCAGGTCCGGCAGGTCAAGCGCTACGAGTCGGGCATGGTGGTGAACCCGCTCACCATCAGCCCCGAGGCCACGCTCGACGATGCGCTCAAGCTGATGAGCGACCACGGCATCTCCGGCATTCCCGTCGTCACCGGTGCGAGCAAGAATACGCCCGGCAAGCTGGTCGGCATCCTCACCAACCGCGACGTGCGGTTTGCCACCGACCGCCGGCAAAAAGTCTCCGAGCTGATGACGCATGACGGGCTCGTCACCGTGCGCGAGAATGTCAGCCAGGACGAAGCGCGGCGGATGCTGCACCAGCATCGCATCGAGAAGCTGCTCGTGGTCGACGAGCAATATCGCTGCGTCGGCCTGATCACCGTGAAGGACATGGAGAAGGCGGTCGCCCATCCGCTCGCCTGCAAGGATGCGCAGGGCCGCCTGCGCGTCGCCGCCGCCACCACCGTCGGCGACACCGGCTTCGAGCGCACCGAGCGGCTGATCGATGCCGGCGTCGATCTCGTCGTCGTCGACACTGCGCACGGCCATTCCCGCCACGTGCTGCATGCGGTCAATCGCATCAAGCGCCTGTCCAACTCCGTCCAGGTCGTTGCCGGCAACGTCGCCACCACCGAGGGCGCGCAGGCGCTGATCGATGCGGGCGCGGACTGCATCAAGGTCGGCATCGGCCCGGGCTCGATCTGCACCACGCGCATCGTCGCCGGCGTCGGCGTTCCCCAGCTCACCGCGATCATGGATGCGGTGGAAGCTGCAAAGAAGTCCGACATTCCCGTCATCGCCGACGGCGGTATCAAGTTCTCCGGCGACCTTGCGAAAGCGCTCGCCGCCGGCGCCGACATCGCGATGGTCGGCTCGCTGCTCGCCGGCACCGACGAGACCCCCGGCGAAGTGTTCTTGTGGCAGGGCCGTTCCTACAAGGCCTATCGCGGCATGGGCTCGGTCGGCGCGATGGCGCGCGGTTCGGCCGACCGCTATTTCCAGCAGGACATCAAGGACACGCTCAAGCTCGTGCCTGAAGGCATCGAGGGCCAGGTGCCCTACAAGGGCCCGGTCGGCAACGTCATGCACCAGCTCGCCGGCGGCTTGCGCGCCGCGATGGGCTATGTCGGCGCAAAGGACATGAAGGACCTGCACGAGAAGGCCCAGTTCGTCCGCATCACCGGCGCGGGCCTGCGCGAAAGCCACGTCCACGATGTCACGATCACGCGCGAGAGCCCGAACTATCCGGGCGCGGGTTAGGTACTCCACACACCACTGTCATGCCCCGGCTTGACCGGGGCATCCAGTACGCCGCGGCCATTCGGCTCAATCACCGTAGCCTCTGGAATACTGGATCGCCCGATCAAGTCGGGCGATGACACCGAGAGTGTGGCGCGAGCGTGCCGCCTCTCGCCAGCGCATGCCTCCGCGACCAACCGCTCCACCGCTTTTGTATTGACGCGCATCGCTCCCTCCGCTTCCGTCCGGGTCGAAACAAAATCCGGAGGAAGCCATGTCCCAAGCCAAACGCATCGTTCTCGCCGCGCGTCCCGTCGGCGAGCCAAAGCCGTCCGATTTCCGCATCGAGGAATTCGCAGTCCCGGCGCCCGGCGCGGGTGAAGTCCTGCTGCGCACGATCTGGCTCTCGCTCGATCCCTATATGCGCGGGCGCATGAGTGACGGTCCGTCCTACGCAGCACCTGTGCCGGTCGGCGGCGTGATGGAGGGCGAGGCGGTCAGCGAGGTCGCGGCCTCCAACAATCCTGATTTCGCCAAGGGCGACATCGTGCGAGCCCGTACCGGATGGCAGTCGTACGCGATCTCGAACGGCAAGGGCTTGATCAAGGTCGATCCGAAGCTCGGTCCGATCTCGACGTCCATCGGCGTGCTCGGCATGCCCGGCATGACCGCCTATACGGGCCTGCTCGACATCGGCAAGCCGCAGGAAGGCGAGACCGTCGTCGTCGCCGGTGCCTCCGGTGCGGTCGGCTCGGCCGTCGGGCAAATCGCGAAGATCAAGGGCGCGCGTGCAGTCGGTATCGCCGGCGGCAAGGACAAGTGCGACTACGTGGTGAAGGAGCTCGGCTTTGATGCCTGCCTCGACCACCGCGAAACCGATTTCGCCGCGAAGCTGAAGTTTGCCTGCCCGAAGGGCATCGACGTCTATTTCGAGAACGTCGGCGGCGCCGTGTTCGAGGCGGTGTTCCCGCTGCTCAATCCGTTCGCGCGTGTGCCGGTTTGCGGCCTGATCGCCCATTACAACGACACCGAGGCCAAGCCGCCGAAATGGGCCGCAGCGATGATGCGCGCGACGCTGACCAAGCGGCTGACCTTCCGCGGCTTCATCGTCTCCGACTTCGCCAACCGCCATGGCGACTTCCTGCGCGACATGTCCGGCTGGGTCCGTGACGGCAAGGTCAAGTACAAGGAGTTCGTCACCGAGGGCCTGGACAGCGCGCCCGGCGCCTTCATGGGGCTCCTGAAGGGCGCCAATTTCGGCAAGCAGTTGGTGCGGGTCGGGCAAGATAAGGCGTAAAGCGTTTTCGAGCGAAGTGGGTACCGGTTCGCGTGAAGAAAACGCGCCAAACGAGACGCTAGAGCCCCGGAACGGGGCTCTAGCTGCATGGCCTAGTTGCAAAGGCGTCACACCCCGGACATCGATGGTTAACAAAGAGTGACCGATTGGCCACACCTGCCCGCAAAAGCCGCAGGTGTGACCGTCGGTTCATTGACGGCTGAGCGAAGGCATTGAATCATCGCGCATATTTTAGGTGCTGCGATGTTAGAGATTGGTATTTTCAGCGTAATCCTTCTGGCTGCCGGCTATTGGGCGACCCTGTTCGTCATGGGCCGTCGCGACGACGTCATCCATGGCAAGTTCGTCCACGTCGACGAGGAGGGCGATTTCACGCCAGCCGCGATGCCGGCGCCACCACCGCCATTCCCGAAACGTCCGGGCAAAGCTGCGCAGCCTGACAAGGTCCAGCCTGCGAAGGCGGAGGCGAGGCCGGTCAACAGCGATGCGCTTCAATCGCTGCTGGCTGCGATCCAGCAGGATCTCAAGACCATCGCCTGATCCGCAACCTCAGACGCTGCCGCGCTCGACCAGGAACAGTTCGACGGCGAGCCGCTGTTCGGCGCGTGGCGTGCCTGATAGCCGCGCCAGCAGCAGTTCGCCCGCGATCCGTCCCACAGCCGCCGCATCGAACGAGATGGTGGTGAGACCGGGCGTGATCTGATCGGCGACGTCGTTGTCGCCGAAGCCGAGCAGCGCCAGATCGCGCGGCACCGAGAGGCCGCGGGCGCGGGCCTCGATCAGCGCGCCGGTCGCAAGCAGATCGTTGGCACAGAACACCGCATCGACGTCGCCGCCGCGTTCGAGCAGGGCGGTGAAGGCGGCGCGGCCGTCGGCCAGTCCCGTGATCTCACCGACACCGATCTCGTGGACGATCTCGAGGCCCAGCTGTGCCGCTGCGTTCCGAAATCCGTCGCGGCGCAGTGCGCCACGGCCGCTGCCGCGGCCGATGAAGGCGACGCGGCGATGTCCGGCTTCAGCCAGCCTGCGCGCCGCCATCGCGCCGGCATCCGCATTGGGCAGGCCGACCAGCATGTCGATGGGGTCGCGCGGAAACGCCCAGGTCTCGATCACGGGAATGCCGAGCTCGAGCAGCGCGGCGCGATTCTCCTCGAGCTCGATCACGCCGGTGAACATCACCGCTGCGGGGCGGATGCCGCGCAGCGACTGGATCATCGCGACTTCCTTGGCATAGGAGTAGGAGGTCTGGCCGACCAGCACCTCGAAGCCTTCCGGCTCTAGCGTGGCGGCAAAGCTGCGCACCGCAAGGCCGAACTGCTGGCTGAGAATGTTGGAGACGAAGGCCATGACCACGTTCGAGCGCCCCGAGCGCAGCGCGCGCGCATGCGGGTTGGAGGCGTAACCGGTCGCCTCGATCACTTCGAGGATACGCTCGCGGGTCTCGCGATTGACCTTCTCGGGGTGACGCAACACCCGCGACACCGTGATCGGCGCGACGCCCGCGCGCTCCGCGACCTCCTCGATGCGCGGCGGCCGCCCGCTCGCGCTGGCGCGGCCGGGCGGCGCTGGAATGCGCACCACGTCGTCATAGGTCGGCTTTGCCGGATCGGTCATCGAATCCCGAGTGTAATCGCAGTCGGTATCGTCTCCAAAACTCAGCGCGCCGGCAGCTCGTCGCGCGACAGCGCGCGGCCGACCTGGACCAGGCAGTCGCCGCTCTGGCTGTCGGTGTGCAGGCGCTGCGAGATCACGATGCCGTCGGCGGGGAAGCGCAGCACCTCTTCCGGCAGCTCCGGGCGCTCGAAATCATGGTACCAGCCGGCGACGTCGCCGGCCGCAACGCGCGCGCCGACCATGACCGCAGGCTCGAACCAGCCGCGACGGGTCGCGAACACTGCCTGCGCATGGCTTTGCAGCGCCAGCAATTCGGTGGCGCGCTCGACCGGCACATGTGGCCCGAGCACCGGGGCCTGGACGAGGCCGAGTGCGAGCAACAGCCGATCGACGGCGCGCGCGGTGAGCGCCATGGTCTGCGGCGTGACGGTGCCGCCGCCGCCGAATTCACCGGAGAGCCCGATCGCGCCGGCGCGTGCAGCCGCGGCCATCGAGGTCGGAGCGGTCGCGCCGTTTTCGGCGACGAAGGCGAAGGGCATCCCCAACCCCTCCATCAGGCGCAGCGCGTGGCCGAACATCTCGGGCGTGCCCTGCCGCTCGATCAGCGCGCAAGGCACATGCGCCATCGAGGTGCCGCCGGAATGGATGTCGAAGACGACTTCGTGCCGCGGAAACAGCTCGTGCTCGAGGAAGTGCGCAAGCCGGAATGTCGGCGTGCCCGCGGCATCGCCGGGGAAGGCGCGGTTGAGGTTGCCCTCGTCGAGCGGCGAGCGGCGGCGTGCCGCCATCACGGCTGGCCAATTGGCGAAGGGCAGGATGGTGATCTCGCCTTTGACGTCCTTTGCATCGAGCCGGCGATACAGCCGCGTCAGCGCGATCTCGCCCTCATATTCGTCGCCGTGATTGCCGGCCATCAAAAGCAGTTTTGGTCCGGCACCGTTCTTGATCCGGAAGATCGGGATCTTGAGCTGGTAGTAGGGGGAGCGATCGATCGAGAAGGGAATGCCGAGATGGCCCGACCATTTCTGGTCCTTCTCGAAATCGATCTCGTGGAAAAGTCCGGTATGCATGGCTTGCCTCGCGGCCGCGCCGTCGCCGGCGCCGGCCAAAGGTTGAAAGGATGGCGGCGCCCTAGAGCAAGGCGACCGCGGTCATCTCGACGCGCAGGTCGGGATCGGCGAGGCGGGCTTCGACGCAGGCGCGCGCCGGCGGGTTGGCCGGATCGATCCAGGCATCGTAGACCGAGTTCATGGTGTCGAAGTCGGTGATATGAGGCAGGAAGACGTTGACCGCGATCAGCTTGGAGCGGTCGGAGCCGGCTTCCTTCAGCAGCGCGTCGATCTTGGCGAGCACCTGCTGGGTCTGCGACACGATGCCGGCCTTGCGGTCGTCAGCGACCTGGCCGGCGATGTGCACCATACCGCCGGCGGCGACGGCCTGGCTCATGCGCGAGCCGACGACGTAACGTTTGATCATCTCAAAATTCTCCTCGTGAAGCTTGGCTCCCGCATTGGTGCGGGAGCCGTGTGCTAGTTCACAGCGTCGGCAGCGTCTGCTCTTCCTTGAACCATTTCAGCTGCAACGCGCCGAGCTTGCCGTTGAGCTTGTTGAAGAAGATGTCGGTATTGATCCAGTTGAGCAGGTTCTGCTCGCCCTGGCGCACGCCGACATGGGCCGGCGACTGGCGGATCAGGAACTTCAGCTCGACCTCCTTGGTCGGGTTCTGGTCCTGCACCTTCAGCGCGATGGCGCTGTTCTCGGCGAAGGTGTCGGCCTGTCCCGCGAGAAAGGCGGCGAGCGCGGCGGGCGTATCCTCGAAACGCACCAGCTTCACCTTCGGCGCGTTGTCGGTGAGCCAGACGTCGAGCGTCGAGCCCTTGGACACGGCGACGCTGCGGCCGTCGAGATTGTCGGGCTTCTTGCCGGTGGCGGCCGGAATTGCCTTGGCGCCGTAGACGCCGAGGTTCACCACGGCATAAGGCTGCGAGAACATCACCTGCTGGGCGCGCTCTGGCGTCGCGCCGAGGCCCGCGATCAGGATGTCGATCTTGTCCGAGAGCAGGCTCGGGATACGCGCTGCGCCCGTCACCGGCACGAGCTCGAGCTTGACGCCCATGTCGGCGGCGATCAGCCGGGCGAGATCGGCGTCGAGGCCCGCGATCTCGCCCTTGTCGTCCTTGAAGCCCCAGGGCGCGGCATCGGTCAGCAAGCCGACGCGCAGCTTGCCCGCGCCGAGCACGTCCTGGAGCTTGTCGGCTTGCGCGAGGGTGGGGGCAGCGAGCACGGCGAGCGCCGTGGCTGCGATCGCAAAGAGGGACTTCAATTTCGTCATGACTCTCTCCTGGTGGCGGATGGCTGGATGATCATTTCGCGGAGGCGATGAAGCTCGCGAGCTCGGGGGTTTCAGGATTGGCGAACAGTTTTGCCGGCGGGCCCTGTTCCCAGACGCGCCCCTGATGCATGAAGACGATGCGGTTGGCGACGTTGCGGGCAAAGCCCATCTCGTGGGTGACCAGGATCATGGTCATGCCCTGCTTCGCCATCGCCTCCATCACCTTCAGGACTTCGCCGACGAGCTCGGGGTCGAGCGCGGAGGTCACCTCGTCGAACAGCATGAGGTGAGGGGCCATGGCGAGGCAGCGCGCGATGGCGACGCGTTGCTGCTGGCCGCCGGAGAGCTGCTCCGGCCAGGCGTCGATCTTGTCGGCGAGGCCGACGCGGGTCAGCACATCTTCCGCCAGTGCACGCGCTTTCGCTTTGTCGATGCGGCCGGTGAGGAGCGGAGCCAGCGTGATGTTGCGCTCGACCTTCAGGTGCGGAAACAGATTGAAAGCCTGGAACACGATGCCGACGCGCTGACGGAATGCCTTCAGGTCAGGCATCCTGGCGTGGACCTTCTCGCCCTCGACGTGGATCTCGCCGGAATCGACGCTCTCCAGTGCATTGATGCAGCGGAGCAGGGTCGACTTGCCCGAGCCGGAGCGGCCGATGATCGTGACGATCTCGCCTTCCTCGACGTCGAGCGAGACGCCCTTGAGCACCTCGACCTTGCCGAATGTCTTGTGCACGTCGCGGATTTCAACGAGAGCCATCGAGGCGGGCCTCCAGAGAGCGGGACCAGAGCGTGAGCGGCAGGCACAGCGCGAAATAGATCGCTGCGACCAGCGCGTAGGTGAGCAGCGGCTGGAACGTTGCCGCGCTCACCACCTGCCCGGCGCGGGCGAGCTCGACGAAGCCGAGGATCGAGGCGAGCGAGGTGCCCTTGATGAGCTGCACCAGGAATCCGACGGTCGGCGGCAGCGACAGCCGCAGTGCCTGCGGCGCAATGATGTGGCGGAATTGCTGCCAGGCTGAGAGGCCGAGACAGGCGCCGGCCTCCCATTGCGCCTGCTTTACCGCCTCCAACCCGCCGCGCCAGATCTCGCCGAGGAAGGCAGCGGTGTAGAGCGTGTAGGCGACGGTGACGGCGACGATCGCGGGCACCTGGATGCCCAGGAACATCGGCATGCCGAAATAGAAGAAGAACAGCAGCCCGAGCAGCGGCACGCTTTGGACGATCTGGATGCACGCCGCCATCGTCCAGCGGAGCCCAGCGACGCGGCTGATGCGGCCCGTGGCGAGCGCCAGCGCCAGCGGCGCACCGAAGGCGAGCGCGAGCACGACCAGCGCAACTGTCCAGCGCAGCGCCGCGAACAGCGAGACGAAATCGATGAGGGTGAAGGATCGCATCGCTTTCCCCTCAGCGCCGCCGCGGCCAGCGGAAGGCCGCCAGACCGATGATGGCGAACAGCGCCTTGAACGACATCGCCATCGCGAAATAGACCACGCAGATCACCGCATAGACTTCGAAGCTGCGATAGGTGCGGCTCTCGATGAAGCCCGCGACGTGAAACAGCTCGTCGGCCGCGACCTGCGAAGCGAGCGAGGTGCCGAGCAGCAGCAGGACGAACTGGCTGGTCACGGCCGGATAGGCGTTGCGCAGCGCCGGCGGCAGCAGGATGTGACGGAACACCTGCCAGCCCGACAGGCCAAGGCACTGGCCGGCTTCGATCTGGTTCTTCGGCACGGAGTCGAGGCCGGCGCGGATGATCTCGACCGAATAGGCGCCGAAATAGAGCGACAGCGCGACGGCGGCGGCTTCGAAGGCCGGCAGCTTCAGGCCGAAGTTCGGCAGCACGAAGAAGACGATGAAGATCTGGATCAGCGACGGCGTGTTGCGGAACAGCTCGATGTAGCCGCGCACCAGCCAGCGCAGCGGCGTGATGCGGCCGTTCAGCGCGACCGCGCCGGCAACGCCGATCAGAAGCCCGGCCAGCGCCGCGATCACCGTCAGTTCGAGCGTGACGATGGCGCCGTCGATGAGCTGGTTCTGATAGCGCCACAGCGGCAGGAAATTCATCGGGCCCGCTCTCAGCCGAACTGGGTGGGCAGGGCGCGCGTCACGACGCCGTCGGCGTCGAGGCCGAGGATCACGCGCCAGCGGTCGAGGCAGGTGCAGGGATGCGAGATGCCGAAGGCGATGATGTCGCCGACCGCAAGCGTGCCATCGGGCGCAACGGACAGGAATGCATGCTGGTCATTGAGACGGGTGACCGACAAGGTCTCGGCGAGCCCTTGCTGCGCGACGCCGTCGCGGAAGACGCGCAGCGGCACAGGCAATCCCTGATCGAAGGAGGCATCGCGCATGCCGAAGCCCGCGATCACGAGGCCTGCTTCCGGCCGCGACAGCACCTCGGCCCAAAGTGTCAGCGCAGGCTGGAAACCCTCGGCCGCCGAGTGCCGCGCGCCGTCGATGACGAGACCGCCGCGACGGTCGAGCTCGGCGAAGGCGCGCGCGTAAATGCCGTGATCGGCGAAGAACAGCGCGCCTGAGCGCAGGAGGACGCTGGCGTTGCCGTCTGCCTGCGCGCTCGGTGCGAGCGCGCGGGCGACGACGTCGAAATAGGCCGAGCCGCCGGCGCTGATGATCAGCGGCCGGCCCGGGGCAGCATGACGTACCAGCGCGAAGGCCGCGATGGTGCGCTCCATCAGCGCCGCGATCGCGCGCATCGTCTCGTCGGCATCGGGCGTTGCGACCGCGCCTTCGTAAGTGGCGACGCCGCCGAGCAGGAGGCCGTCGGCCGCAAGCACCGCGGCGATCGTCGCTTCGACCGCGGCGCGATCGCGCGCGCCGGCGCGGCCTACGCCGAGCTCGACCAGCACGGACAATTCGCTGCGGCCCGCAATCCGGGCCGCTTCCGCCAGTGCTGCGACCGCCGCCGGTGAATCCGCGAAGGCGTGAAATTCGACGTCGGGATAGGCGCCGAGCAACGCGCCGAGCCGCCGGCCGGCCGCGAGCCCGCCGATCTCATTGGCCAGCAGCAGGCGCCGCTCGCCATGGGCGAGCAGCACGGCGGCCTGCTGGATATTGGCGACCGTCGTGCCCCAGGCGCCGGCCTCGCGCAGCGACCGCGCGAGCTCCGGCGACATCGGCGTCTTGGCGTGAGGCGCAACAGCAACGCCGGCGCTATTGCACCAGCGCAGGAATAGGTCGCGATTGGCTGCGAAGGCGGCATCATCGAGGGTGAGGGCGGGCAGAGCGAGATCGCCGCGGGAGGGCTGCCAATTCTGGCGGGCGATCTCCTCGATCGGCAGGCCATCGACCAGGGGGATGCCCCGCGTGGTCGTTGAAAGACGTTGGCTCTCCCACCGGGACAAGAACTGCATCGTCGCTCCCTCAGCGGCCCCTCGACCGCTCGGGAACGATATGTCGGAATGACAACGTTGTCATTAGTGCATTCTAGCCAATTTTAGCGCGAATTCGATGCATCAAGGTATTTAGGTAGGGTGTTGTGCCCGTGAATTGGGCTAGTGCTCGCCGCCCATCTGGGCGAGCAGCTCCTCGATATCGACATCGACCTGGCCCGCGGCCCTGACGTGACGAACTTCAAAACTGTTCGGCCGGAAGCGGTATTCGACGAGCCCGACTTCCTTGATCGCGATCCGGTCCTGACGCTGGTCGTTGATCCTGAAGCCGGCCGACGGCGCCCAGACATGGCGGGCGTGGCGGTAGGTGAAGTCGCGCCGCTGGTGCACGTGCCCACTGGCGATGAGGCGCAGGTCCACAGTCGAGAACATCTCGATCAGGCGCGCGCGTGCCGGCTTTGGCACGTAGCGGATCGAGGTCTCCGGCGTCTCGGGGTCGTCGGGCAGGTTGAGAAACATCGGCTTGTGCACGAACAGCGCGATCGGCCTGCCGTTGATGCGCGCCATTTCCCGGGACAACCAGTCGAACTGCTCAGCCTCGAATGCGAGCCCGGAATTCATCACCAGCGAGTTGAGGCCGATGAAGTGCCAGCCGGCCGCTTCGAACGACCAATGGTCTTCGCCGATGATGTCGCGGAATTGTTGGCGGTGCTTTTCCTCGACCGGCGGCTTGGGCGCAGGCCCGATCGCGGTCGGATTGTCGCCGATGTCGTGATTGCCGGGAATGTAGCGGCAGGCGACGGGCAGGGCGTCGTGCAGGCTCTTGGCGAATTCGACATCGTCGCGACTTGTCGGCCCGTCGAAGGAGACGTCGCCGGTGTTGACGACGAGGTCGGGCCTATCAGCGTCGATGTGTTCGCTGACGCGATCGAAGTTGGCGATCAGGCCGGGGAAGCGCCGGCCGAGATGAGTGTCGGAAATCTGCGTGAGGCGAAATTCGGACATGGGATGAGCATACGCGTTGTCGCACGTCGGAACGATGACGGCACGCGCATGCATCGCCATGAAACAAAGTTTAAAGCACGCGATAGCGGATCGTGTAGGCGTCCTGCGAGGCGCCGCTGCCGGTTGCCGGCGAGGCGATGCGGTCGGCGAGGTGCCAGGGCCCGAACTGCTCGGACCGGTGCGGCTCGGCGGGCAGGCGGAGGCGGAATTCGAACGTGCCCCTGCCGGGCAGGTTCACGACCAGCACGCGGTCGGCGGTGCGGTGGTTGAGCGCCACCGCGCCGCGCAGCACGGAGCGGCCATCACCGAGCTCGCGCACGCCGTCGACCAGCGCCAGCGTCTGGTTGCGGTCGGTGTGCAGCTCGATCTGGCTGTCGGACGCCGCCGTGAGCGTTTCCCTGGGCATCCGGATCTCGAACTCGACCGCCGGCTTGGAGGGATTGAGGCCAAGATAGGCCAGCGCGGCGTGGCGCATGTCGTAGGCGGCGAAGCCGAACAGGGCGAGGGCGGCCAGAGTGGCGAGACCGTGCCTGACGACGTCGCGCCAGCTCCGGTAGCCCAGGCGGAAGTACACCGTCATCGCCAGCGCGACCGCGAGCGCCGCCGCCATGCCTGACAGCGCCGACATCAGGACGCCGAGCCGGCCGTCCGCGGATTCGGTCAAAAGGCTGGAGAGGGTGTTCATGTCAGTCTCTTGGCGCTCGCTCGCCTTGCGGTCCCAGGGGCCGAAATCGCTTTAACTATCGGGCTTTGGTCGCGGGACCGGGAACACCGGTTCAACTCGTTGATTGTCAGCGCCAGCAGTCGCGGCTAATGACGGTCCGCGGTGTTCCGCCTGACGGGAAAGTTCCGATGTCCATCCAAATGGTTTTGCTGCCTGTCTTCGTGCAGGTCGGTCTCACCTTCGCACTCCTGATCGGAATGGTACTGGCGCGCCGGCGCTCGCTGGTCTCCGGCGAGACCAAGAGCCGCGACATTGCGCTGGGTGAGCAGTTCGAATTGCCGGTGCTGTTCTACGCGCTGATCGCCCTGGCGCTGCCCTTGCGCCACGCCGATCTCTTCATCGTGCTGATGTCCTGGGTGTTCGTGGTGACGCGGTTCGCCCATGCCGGCGTGTTCGTCTCCTCCAACGATCCCGGCCGGCGCTCCACGATCTGGCTCGCGGGCGTGCTTGTGCTGCTCGCGATGTGGATCTACTTCGCGCTGAAGATGCTGTTGTTGATCTAGGCGCGCGCATGATCCGGACCCGGAGGGCCGCGTTAGCGCAAAGTGGATACCGGTTTTCCGACAAGATCATGCGCAAAACAAAAATAGCCAATCCTGACCTGAAAGATTCAAATGACTCCCGCTGCCCGGCTGTCCGCAGCCATCGAACTGATCGACACCATCGAGAAGGACCGCGTGCCCGCGGCCAAGGCGCTGAAAGAGTGGGGCACCGCGCACCGCTTCGCCGGCTCCGGCGACCGCGCCGCCATCGCGGGCCTGGTCTGGGACGTGCTGCGCCGCTATGCCTCGAGCGCCTTCCTGATGGACGCCGACACCGCACGCGCCCGGCTGATCGGCATGCTCCGCCTCGAGCGCAACATGGACGCGGCCACCATGGGCGCGCTGTTCGACGGCAGCCGGTTTGCACCGGCGCCGCTGACCGAGGCCGAGCAGGCGGCGCTGGCCTCGCGTTCCCTCAAGGACGCGCCGGCTGCGATCGCGGGCGACTATCCCGAATGGCTCGACCCGTACTTTGCAAAAGTGTTCGGCGAGGAGCGCGCCGCGGAGGCCGCCGCGATGGCGAGCCGGGCGCCGCTGGATTTGCGCGTCAACACGCTAAAATCCAATCGCGACAAGGTGCTGCGCGGGCTTGCTCATCTTCATGCGGAACCGACGCCATGGTCCGCAAACGGCCTGCGCATCGAGCTTTCGGCCGATGCCCGCAATCCCGGCCTCCAGGCGGAGGAGGATTTCATCAAGGGCGCCGTTGAAGTGCAGGATGAGGGATCGCAGCTTGCGGCCAGCTTCACCGCGGCAAAACCCGGCGAGCAGGTGATCGATCTCTGCGCCGGTGCCGGCGGCAAGACGCTGGCGCTCGCGGCCATGATGCAGGGCAAGGGCCGGCTGATCGCCACCGACAGCGACAAGCGCCAGCTTGCCCCGATCCACGAGCGCCTGTCGCGCGCCGGCGTCCACAATGCCGATGTCCGCACGCCCAAGGGCGAGGCCGATCCGCTGGCCGACATCAGCGGCACCGCCGACCTCGTCGTGATCGATGCGCCCTGCACGGGAACCGGCACCTGGCGCCGCAATCCGGACGCCAAATGGCGCATGCGCCCCGGCGCGCTGGAGATCCGCCTGCGCGATCAGGCCGAGGTGCTGGCGCGCGCCGTGCCGCTGGTCAAGGCCGGCGGGCGCATCGCCTACATCACCTGTTCGGTGCTGGCGGAAGAGAACGGCGAGCAGGTGAGGGCGTTCACGGCCCGGCATCCAGAGTTCGCGATCTTGCCGCCCGAACAGACCGCAAGCGTGCTCTGGGACAAGGCGGAGGATTTTGCAAAGGCCGCGCTGCAGTCAGACGAAGGCTGGCTGATGACACCGCGGCGGACGGGGACGGACGGGTTCTTCGTCTCGGTGTTGAAGAAGACGTAGCTCTCGTAGGGTGGGCAAAGCGAAAGCGCCGTGCCCACCATGTCTCCGCGGTTGTGATTGAAGTGGTGGGCACGCTTCGCTTTGCCCACCCTACGGCTCAGCGTGTTCCGCGCCGCCGTTCCCCAAAACAAAAACCCCGCGAACCGAAGCTCGCGGGGCTTTCTAACTCGACGTTCTGCCGGTACGTCCGTGGTCAGAACGGTGCGTGGGCGTTAGCCGACGCGGAGATTGTCAGCCGACGACTTGCCGCTGCGGCGGTCGGCGACGATGTCGAACGAGACCTTCTGACCCTCGTTGAGGGAGGAGAGGCCAGCGCGCTCGACGGCGCTGATGTGAACGAACACGTCCTTCTGGCCGTCATCCGGCTGGATGAAACCATAACCCTTTTGGGTGTTGAACCACTTCACGGTGCCCATAGCCATGGGAATTTCCTTTAGTTAGTTAGAGAGGATACGCACGTGGACCGGTACGCGAAATTGCGCCCATGATCCTGTTCAGTCGATGTTTGGGGAAGTCATCTGAAGCGTGCGCGCCCGTCTGCAACGAAGCGAAGCGGCCCAGTCGTTCGGCCAAGTATCGATGATCACAATATAGCGAGAATTTGGGGCTACTTCAAGGCACCACCCGTGGGCCGGCATGTGGCGCGGCTTTGCTATTTTGCGGTGCAAATGAGCCGCCCGACAGCCCTCAATCCACGATGAAAAGCGTCGCCCCCGTGGCCGTCGAGGACCGGTGCGCGGCGTCGCCGAAGTCCGAGACCTGGTAGCTCATCCCCGCGGTGAGCTTGAATTTCCGCCCGTCGCGCAGTTCGCTGTCGAGCTCGCCCTCGAGCACGTAGAGCACGTGGCCGCGGTCGCACCAATGGTCGGCGAGATAGCCCGGCGAATACTCGACCATCCGCACCCGGAGATCGCCGATGTTGAGCGTCCGCCACTTGGCCTGCCCGGTCTCGCCGGGATGCGTGGTGGCCTCGACCTTGCTCCAGTCTGTGACGGTGAAGGGGGAGGCGGGGAGTTTCATCGGTGGTGATCCTGTTTCAGAGCCGGCGGGCGCAGTGTTAGCGCACGCCCGTCCGGCAGTCTCCGTCATCGTGAGCGATATTCGGTGTCATCGCCCGACTTGATCGGGCGATCCAGTATTCCAGAGGCCGTGCCGTGATGCGGAGAAGCCGCGGCGTACTGGATTCCCCGCTTGCGCGGGGAATGACAGCGGTGGATGGGGCGGCACCGTCCAATCCAGCGAGCTGTCACTACACCAAATGGTTCGCCGACCCCTGCACGATCAGCCCCGCATCATTCACCCGCAGATACTCGCAGATCCGCTTGCCCCGCTCGTTCTCGTAAAACACCACGACGCTATCCGGGCTGACGAACAGGTCGATCAGCGTAAAATGCAGCTCCGGCAACAGGGCGAGCGCCTTGCCCCAATACGCCCGCAAAGCGTCCTTGCCGCGCAGGGTGCCGCTGGCGTCGAACCCCATCGCGGGGATGCGGTCCGAGGTCATCACGGTGTTCTCGTCGTAGAGCGTTAGCACGCGCTCGAGATCGCGCGCGTTCCAGGCCGCGACCCAGGTCCGGCCGAGCGCGGCAAGTGCTGATGGCTGATGGTGCTGTGACATGGCGGTCTCCCTGATTGGCCCCTGTTGGCGTGCGGGACAAATTAGGTCAATAAGACTGACATATATCCATTTGTCCATGCCCAAAGAAGAATGTGGGCGCGCGCATCGCGCGGTTGCGGGCAGGGGCACGGTCGCGTATTTGCTGGCCATGACAGCAGCACAGAACGACCGCTCCGCGTCGACGCCCTCGGTGGCCTCGGCGCACGACAAGATTCTCATCGTCGACTTCGGCAGCCAGGTGACGCAGCTGATCGCGCGTCGCGTGCGCGAGGACGGCGTCTATTGCGAGATCGTCCCGTTCAACAAGGCCGAAGACGCCTTCAACGAGATGAAGCCGAAAGCGGTGATCCTCTCCGGGGGACCTGAGTCGGTGCATGAGGCGGGCTCGCCCCGCGCCCCGCAGCTGATCTTCGCCTCCGGCGTGCCGGTGCTCGGCATCTGCTACGGCCAGATGACCATGGCGGAGCAACTCGGCGGCACGGTCGAGGGCGGCCATCACCGCGAATTCGGCCGCGCCGATGTCGAGGTGAAGGCGCCGAGCAAGCTGTTCGAGGACGTCTGGTCGCCGGGCGGCAAGAACCAGGTCTGGATGAGCCACGGCGATCGCATCACAAAAATGCCGCCCGGCTTCTCGGTGGCCGGCACCTCGCCGAACGCGCCGTTCGCGATCATCCAGGACGAGACGCGCAAGTATTACGGCCTGATGTTCCACCCCGAAGTGGTGCACACGCCCGATGGCGCAAAACTGATCCGCAATTTCGTCCGCAAGATCGCCGGCCTCTCCGGCGACTGGACCATGCGCGCCTTCCGCGAGGAGGAGATCGCAAAGATCCGCGCGCAGGTCGGCAAGGGCAAGGTGCTCTGTGGCCTGTCCGGCGGCGTCGATTCAGCCGTCGCCGCCGTGCTGATCCACGAAGCCATCGGCGACCAGCTCACCTGCGTGTTCGTCGACCACGGCATGCTGCGCCTCGACGAAGCCAAGACCGTGGTCGACCTGTTCCGCCACCACTACAACATCCCGCTCGTGCACGTGGATGCCTCAAAGCAATTCTTGGGCGAGCTCGAAGGCGTCACCGACCCCGAGACCAAGCGCAAGACCATCGGCCGCCTCTTCATCGAGGTGTTCGAGGCGGAGGCCAAGAAGATCGGCGGCGCCGACTTCCTGGCGCAGGGCACGCTCTATCCCGATGTGATCGAGAGCGTCTCCTTCACCGGCGGCCCCTCGGTGACGATCAAGTCGCACCACAATGTCGGCGGTCTGCCCGAGCGCATGAACATGAAGCTCGTCGAGCCCCTGCGCGAGCTGTTCAAGGACGAGGTGCGCAAGCTCGGCCGCGAGCTCGGCCTCCCCGAAATCTTCGTCGGCCGCCACCCGTTCCCGGGCCCCGGCCTCGCCATCCGCTGCCCCGGCGACATCACCAGGGACAAGCTCGACATCCTGCGCAAGGCCGATGCCGTCTACATCGACCAGATCCGCAAGCACGGCCTCTACGACGACATCTGGCAGGCCTTTGCCGTGCTGCTTCCCGTCAAGACCGTCGGCGTCATGGGCGACGGCCGCACCTACGACTACGTCGTGGGCCTCCGCGCCGTCACCTCCACCGACGGCATGACCGCGGACTTCTACCAGTTCGACATGAAGTTCCTGGGCGAGACCGCCACGCGCATCATCAACGAGGTGAAGGGCGTGAATAGGGTGGTGTATGACGTGACCAGCAAACCGCCTGGGACGATTGAGTGGGAGTGAGGGGCGGGAGCCGGTGGATCGACCCTAAAGGCTGAAGGGAATGGGCGGCACTACCTCATATTGTTGTGAGATATTTTCTCTAGAGAAGGATACGCTGCCCGCTTCTAACCAGACGCTTCTCTTTGGTTGATTGACGTAAGGACAAGAGCTGTAATCGCCCCTATAATGTCGTTGATGCTTGGCGCAAGTAGCGGGATTAGTTTGGGCGTCTCATGCAACACAGAGTGCAGTCAGTGACCTGGGGACCTACGCTTGAGGGGATCAATGTAGTAGAGGTCGCTGGTGCGCAGCGTCCGCCCCTCATCCTTGAGGGGACGCCGGACGTCGTCGCAGTGGACGAAGCGTTCAACTTGGTTCGGGACGCGAGCGGAAGCCTCTCAAGTCTGCTGGTACAACTTGACGAAGTAAAGGCTCGATATTGTGTCTTCGGTGGATGGTTAAGGGATACACTGTCCGCGCGCGCGCGGAACTCCGCCGCCAAGAGATGTTGACCTGGTTGTTGCGAATATCGACGTAGCGAGGCTGCTCGCGTTGTTGCCGCCGGTAGACGTGCGGCCGACGATCTTCGGTGGCGTTCAGAGTTCAGCGCCGCCAGTGCCATTTGACATTTGGCCTTTGCGCGAGACGTTTCTTATTCGAGCTCTAAAGTTACCGGCTTCCTTTGAAAGTCTTCTTAGTACTGCCGATTTCAACATCAATGCCGCCCTTTACTTCCCGGCGCAGGGAAGCGCACCGTCTTCGATCCTTGACGCGGGAATGTTGTCCGCTTTGGATAGCCATTTAATTTCCTTCAATGCGAGCGATCTGCCTTTTCCTGTGCTGCAGTGCGCGCGACTGGCTGCATATGCAGCGAAGTTACACTTTAGGCTCGCTCCATCGGTGCTCGAATTTATGAAGCAAGTTTTGGCAGATCAGGGGAATCAAAGAGAGGTCGTTGCCGGCCTCGATCGCTATCAGAGCGGCCCTGTTGCTGAAGCGGCGATTGCTATCGTTAAGTTAATTATAGCGAGACGCATTTGAAGACTTTTTACTTTGCGAATTGCATGGCTGCCTTCGAAGGTGGAGGCGTTAGAGGTGCGGCTTACGCCGGCGCGTACGAGGCCGCAGTTGAGGCGGGTATACGCTTTAGTCGGGTCGCGGGCAGTTCTGCCGGCTCGGTGATCGCTTCACTTATCGCAGCCGGAGCCTCGCCCGCATCGCTCAAGCGGCGGATGTTGGAGACTGTGTGGCTCTGACAGCGCCGGCGCGTAGCGAGGCTGCACCGTTCAAAACAAGCGGCCTGCCGAAGGTCGCCGGCATTGCTCGTTGGATGGGCAGTTCCTGGATAAGCTCAATCGAATCCGGGGGGATGCACAGCACATCGAGAATCAAAGATTGGATCGAGAAAAATCTTCGCGAGGTGCTCGCGGAACAGGGCAAGTCCGTTCCCGATAGATTGGTCCAATTCAGAGATCTAGTGCTGCCGCTGCACGTCGTTGCAGCTGATGTGGCTCAGAAAGAGCCTAAGATATGGAGTCGCGAGACAACACCAGATGATTCCGTCTCGTTCGCAGTCCAAGCCTCTTGCGCGATCCCCGTATACTTCCAACCTGTGTTAGCGGGCTCGTCTGTCCTAGTAGATGGAGGTGCCATCAGCAACCTTCCTACGCATGTATTTCCTACAAATAAAGGCTACCCGGGGCGTTTTTCAGACAAGACACTGGCATTTAGATTGCGAAGCACGCCGGCGCAATTTACTCAATTTGAAGATGCAAAAGACTATGCGCTGTCGATAGCAGACACGCTTGTGACCTCCGCGACGCAAATTCAACAATCGCTACAGGATGGTGTGTACAGCATCGAAATCGACACGGGTGATATCATCGCAACCGACTTTGCCCGGATGACACGGGATGTTCGGCAGACGCTCTACGATAGTGGATTAGGGGCTGTTCGAAAGTTTGTTGCGAGTGAGCGAGAAATTGTCGGGCAACATCGTGTCGCCTCGCGATTTGAAGGCTATGATGAGCGATTGCTCGGTTATGTTCATTTCTTTAACGAAGCGCGTTCAACGATCTGGATTTCCGACTCGTCAACCTATTGGCTGTGGTTCATATTTCCGGCGTTGGCTTCAGCTATTCGGCGCGGCGTTCAAGTTCGGATGGCTGCTGGGCCGCCCGATGCGTCGCAAGCTTTGGTCGAAGAACGGCGCCGGAATCTGCTTCGAGCCATGGGTTGTCACGTGCAAGAACAGCCCATTAGGTTCACCGGCATTTTGGTTGACTATCCGGGTAACGCCGCGACCGCCGTGGTGAGTTCAGAACGAGGAGCCGCAGGACAAGATTTCGAGTACCGCGCTGAGACGGTCATAGTTTACACCAGCGAGGAGGATCTGCCGGTTATTAACACGCTGGGTGCAAGCCTGGTTGAACAAGTTGGATATACGCGCTCGGCGCTACCCTTGGCAGCTTTTGCTATTGAAGCGATGCCTTCAGGGGAACTATTTGAGGCGCTTGCAACAGTTCGCCACTACGAGCAGGCGAGATTTGACATTCAAGAAATTCCACTCGATGCATCCTTGCGGGTCAGTCAAATTCGCGTAAAGGAATTCAAGCTTTTACAGGTCGCCAAGCTCATGGAGGAATTGTCTAACGTGGGACTCGAGCTGTTCATGCCTTGCCGCTATAGATTGCCTGATGGTTCCGTGAGCATCATAACTCCGCCGATCGTTGAGATGACGCAACAGGGGCCGGTGATGATTGAAGGCCATACTCGTGCTTTCTATGCATCTCAGCAAGGCAGAACACGTCTCAAGGTAGTCCTTGTAGATCATGTGCAAGCGGCGCTGCCCGTGCAGCCGCATCCCTTCTTCTCACTTAGATTAGCGCACTAGACAATCGAAGCGTCGGCTAATATGCCCGGTTATGTCAGGTCATTGATCCGTGACATCGAGCCCGCTTTGCATCCTTGATTTGCTAAGTATTACGGTTACAGTGCACTAATTAGCTCAGTGCACTGTAACCGTTACTCCAGCCGTAGACCTACTACTGCTCCTTCCTGAACAAATCCTGGAAGATGAGCTGGCCCCAGACGCGGTCGCGTGCGTGCACCAGCGCGCCACCCTCGTTGAGCTTTCCCAGCTTGACGGGTGCGAAGCCGAGTTGCTTGGCCAGGGCCGCCACGGGAGCGGTCGCGTCGTCGTCGTCGCTCGACAGGAAGACGACCCGGTGCCCACCCTCGACGACCGGATCGGCGGCCAGGGTGGCCGCAACCAGGTGATTGAAACCCTTCACGAGCTTGGCGCCGGTGAACGCCTTCGCGACGAAGGCGGAGGACGGGAGACCGTCCAGCTCTTCTCCAAACCCGTTGGTCGCGTCGATGATCGTCTTGCCTTTCCAACTCGGCAGGGCCTTCGCAACCTCGCGATGCTCCGCGAACGGGACCGCCAGGATGATCGTGTCGGCCTCCAGCGCTTCCCGCAGCGACTTGGCGACGACCGTGGGTCCGATCGCCCGCGCCTGCGGCGCCAACGCCTCGGGCGGCCGGCGGCTTGCGACTGTTACCTCGATGTTCTTGCGGGCGAAGGCGCGGGCGAGGGCCTGGCCTACCTTGCCGAATCCTATAATTGCGTAGCTCATCATGTTTCTCCGATTTTCAGATGGCCGAGAAGCCGCCGTCGACGGACAACTCCACCCCGTTCACGAAGCTCGAATCGTCCGAAGCAAGAAACAGCGCGACCGCCGCAATTTCCTCAGGACGACCCATCTTTCCCCGCGGGATCAGGGATTCGAACATCCGCTTCGCCTCCTCGGTGAGAACCTGGTCCTGCATCGGTGTGGCGATCGGCCCCGGGCTCAGCACGTTCACCCGGATATTCCTGCCCTTCAGTTCGTTGAGCCAGGTGCGTGCGAATGAGCGCAACGCCGCCTTGCTCGCCGCATACACGCCGTAACCAGGAAAACCTTTCACCGACGCAACTGACCCGGTCATGAAGATCGATCCGCCATCGCTGAACAGCGGCAACGCCTTCTGAACCGTGAACAGCGTGCCGCGCGTATTCAGGCCGAAGGCCGCATCGAAATGCTGCTCGGTAATCTCGCCCAGTGGGACGGCTTCGCCCATGCCGGCGCTCGCGTACAGGACGTCGATCTTGCCCTTGTCCCGCTTGACCGTGTCGAACAGACGGTCGAGGTCGTCGAGATTGGCCGCGTCGCCGCGCACGCCGGTCACGTTCCGGCCAATCAGCCTGACGGCCTCGTCGAGCGCCTCCTGCCTCCGGCCCGTGATGAAGACATAGGCGCCTTCTTCAACGAACCGCCTGGCGCTCGCCAGCGCCATCCCGCTTGATCCACCCGTGACGACTGCAACCTTACCTTCAAGCTTTGCCATGACTTCTCCTTTGAGACTCCGTCTTTGGTCGTTCGGGGAGGCCCCCGAGGACCTCGACATAGGTCTGCCGGCGTCAGGCGTTGAGTGCGGAAGCGCGCACATCGGTGGTGCGAAATCGATCCGGCTGGACGATTGACGCCAGCCGCGACGATCGGTGTCCGCCGTTCGGAATTGGGCCACGCTTGGCGGCATGGGCTGTGATCTCCGCCCATGCTACCCACATACGAGATTCTGTTCGGTGTATTGGACGGGCTTTGGAAGGCGCACCCCGGCGGTGCAGGATTGCACCATGATCGACTGGGATGACGTTCGCTACTTTCTTGCCGTCGCGCGTGGAGGCTCGGTGCGGGCCGCCGCTGAGCGCCTCGGGGTGAACCATTCGACCGTGCTGCGACGCATCGCCCAACTGGAGGAACGGCTCGGGGCGCTCATGTTCGAGAAGCTGCCGTCGGGTTACCGCCTGACGGCTGCAGGGGAGGAGGTCCTCGAGCTCGCGGACCAGATGGAGGCGTCGTCGCACCAGCTGGAGACGCGCGTGTTCGGCCGCGACCAGGGCGTGCGCGGGCTTCTGCGGGTGACGCTGGCACCGCCGCTGGCGACACACCTGCTCATGCCTGATTTCGCCGATTTCGCGCGTCTGCATCCGGACATCGAGATGGACATCCTGTCGTTCGGCGAGCTGGCAAATCTGACCAACCGAGAGGCCGACGTCGCGATCCGCGTCGTCTACGACCGCAAAACCCTGCCGCCCAATCTCCACGGCCTGAAGGGACCGGAGCTGTTCGGCGGCGTCTACATGTCCAGGGATCGACTAGCCGCGTGGCGTGCGGGCGCGCCTGGTCCCATCCGTTGGATCGTCATAAGCATTCATGGAATTCCGGATTGGGCCAGCGAGGGTGAGGTTCGCACCGCCGAGGTTCCGTTCAGGGTCACAGATGCCGGGGCGCAGATCGTTGCCGTACGGCAAGGGCTCGGGATCACGACACTGCCGTGCTTCGTCGGCGATGCCGATCCCTTGCTGGTGAGGGTGCCGGGCACCGGCCTGCACATGTACGGAACGCTCTGGCTTCTCACACAGGGGGAGACGCGCAAGACGAAGCGCGTGCGGCTCTTCATCGAGTTCGTATCCCGCAGGCTCGCCGCGTACGCTCCGCTTCTCGCGGGGCTGTCCATATCGGGCGACTGACGCGGCAGGTCGCCGGCGACGCTTGCCGTAATCCGGTCGGAAGCCGAGCTGCGATCGCTTGAAGCGGCGTCGTTCAATCCGAGAAATGTTGCGCCGTACCGCAACCGGATGCGAATGTCGCAGAACGGTCGGAAGCGGTCCTTGCGGAGACCGTCGACAGGTCAGCTGCATGCTTCTGTGATGAAGCCATCGCTGCCGACATGTTGGCAAGCCAGGCCTTGAAGAAACGCACCACCAACTTCCAACTTAATGCGAGAGTGTCTGGCTGCCGTTCGCACAATTGACGAGCTTTTGCGGCCAGTCGGGTGCCGACGCGGCGGATGTCCTCTGGGTCCGCTTGAGCCATTTGAGATAACGCGTCGCCGCCAGGATTGATGCTACGGCGAGCAGAATGCCGCCAACAAGATCGATCAAATAATGTGCGCCGATCACGGGGGTCGCCGCGATCATCAGGATATTGATAGTTGCCGCGATGCCTCCCACGGCGCGTACCGGCCACAACGCCCACATGTAGAGCACGGCTGACGCGGCATGGAAGCTCGGGAATGAAACGATACCGGCCAGCTTGAAAAGTCCGAGTTCGCGCAGGCTGCCGTCACGCAAGGCCAGGATGTCCCGCAATTGTCCAGCATAGACCGATGTGTCGATGTTCGGGTACCGAGCCGGTGGCAGCTGCAATCCGTAGTAGGTGCCGATGGCAGGCACGAAAACAGAGATGGCAATTGCGACCGCGAGCGCAACGCTCATTGCGAGCACGAACAATTGCAGCCGTGCGTACCGCGCCGCGAGGACGAGCACAATGGGAATGCCGAGCAGTGGCCATTTGATCAGCCCATATGCGCGCGACAAGATGATCGCAAGCCATGGGTGGTCGTTGACGTACCGAATGATGGGTTCGGGATCCAAACCAAGTGCGCGATCCACAGAAAGCAGCGCCTGATCCTGGAGAGGATACCCTATTGCTCCCGCGACATAACTAAGCGGTCCTACGATGGCGCAAGTGAGAATGACCTGTCCAATCGTTCCGAGCGAGAAAAAGAGCTTCGGATCGGTGCGATCACCCCTGGTCAGCCGATGATGATAAGAGACAGCGAGCAGTGCCGCCGCGATCGCCAGCGTTGTGCCAAACGCGATCGGTTCGAGACGAAGATTGGTGGACGTCAGCCCTAACGCGAGCAGACTCCCCATAACGGCAATGATCAACCAGTTTGCGTTGAACAGCTGCCAGGCGGCTTGCGGATCCTCGTCGATTTTATGATAGATTCTCGGCGGCTCGGCGCTCCCCTTGACCGCCGTCATTCTTGCGTCGGATTTCATTCCCAGCGAACCTCGCAATCAAAACGAACCGATGGGTTCGCATGAGCGTCGTGATCAACCTAAAGTCGATCATAATCAGGGGTTGCGCAAGACGTATCGCACAATCGAAAGAAATTCCATGTTAACGGCGGGTGAACGAGAGCCGTTATCCTCGTTTGTCGAGCGCCCATCAGGACCATTCACAAAGCGAACCGACGAGGAGGGCGGATTCTGGGCGCAAAGCGAACCGGCATTGCTGGTGCGCCGCGCTGGGATTTGCCTTCGCGCGTGCTGTGCGGGCCATCATGACGGGCGACGCCGCCGGCCTCTCGACCGAACTCGCGATTACGGTGACAGTGCACTCAATGTGCGAGGCTATCCGCTCCTTGCGCGTGGACGGGCGTCGGCCCGCTGGTCGCGGGCTCCGTCGCCGAGATGTTCGGCCTGCGCTGGCAGGCGATGATCCAGGGCCTCGCCTTCATGAGCCACCAGATCGGCAGCTTCCTCGGCGCCTACGGAGGAGGGGTTCTCTACGACGCGCTCGGCTCCTACACCATGGCCTGGCGCACCGGCGTGGCGCTGGGCTTGGCCGGTGGCATCATCCAGGTCGCGTTCGCGCTGATCCGGCCGTCGCAGCCGCCCGCGCCGGTGCTGCGGACGGCGTAGCTGGCGAGCCGGCCATCGCACTTCCATCGGCCGAAGACGTCGATGGCGTTCAGCTTGCACATTCGCGTAGCAATGTTGTGATTTTCGCATCGAGATTTCGGGCAACGGTGAGGGCTTCCGAGCTGCCATAATGCAGCAAATAACTCTCCATTTTGTCATAAGAGACGTGCACGCCATCGGGGCGCTCATCAATGAGCACTGTGACCGGAGCGTAAGATCCAGCATCGGGCACGTGCTTGACCATTTCTTTCATGATGAGTGGATTGCCGATCACAAGCCGTATGATTTTAGGCGTCTTGGATCCGGCTTCGCGACGCAGAATGTCGCCCAAGTCAAATTCCGCGAAGAGCATAAGGTCCGTTCGGCCGAGGCCGCTTCGTACAACGCGCTCCAAATCCGGGAAGGAATTTGTCGCCCTCGTTTCCTTGAAAAATTCGACCATGTTGGGCTGCCCGACCGCCGACTTGAGCGCCGCCACAATAGTGTCGAATGATTTTAAGCTCGTGAGGCTGAAGCGCTCTACTTCGATTTTAGCGATTGTCATTTTGTCCTCTGTAACAATTCTCATGGATAAAGTGCGCCTGATCCCGTCAGAACGCGCCTTGTGTCATGCGGCCGCGGGTTGGGCATCCAGGAAAGTCCGGACGTGGCTGACGAAGATGTCGTGGTGCTGAAACAGCGCGCCGTGCCCTGAATCGGGATAGAGGACCAGCTGAGCGTTGCTCAGTTCCCTTGAACATTGCGTAAGCGTTGTTCGCAGGCAGCATGGTGTCGTGGCTGCCGCTGACCACAAGAACGGGCTGGCGGATAGCGCGCAGAATGGCGTGCCCGGGATCAGGTGTGGCGCACCAGGTGATCAGCGCCTTGGCCTGTGAATCGGTTACCGCGTTGCCGTTATCGGTGTCCCGATCATCCTTGCGCACCTTGGTCCTCTTCAGGAAGGCCAAGCCGGACGACCGACTGGCGGATGAATTCGTGAAGAACAGCGGCAGGCGGGGGTCCGGCGCATCGGTTTGGGAAAACGCTTCCTGCAGAACCGCCAACAGGTGTTCCTCTCCGCCTTTCGGCGCGGTACCGACGAGTATGAGCTTGCGGACCAACTGTCCGTGTTCGGCGGCGATCTGCTGAGCGACGCAGCCGCCGAGAGAAAAGCCAAGCAGGTCCACTTCGAGGAGGCCGAGCAAGTCGATGAAATCCACGGCGTCTCGTGCCATCGTCGCGACGTTGTCGGGCGTTTGACCGGTCGACCGGCCGACCCCTGCGTTGTCAAAGGCGATCACGGGGCGATCAGCGGCCAGAGCGTTGACGACGGCGGGATCCCATCCGTCGATGTTTCCCGAGAAGTGCTGCAGAAGAACCAGCGGAGTTCCAGTCGCGGGGCCGAGACGGCGATAGGCGAAGCGGATTCCGTGGCCTTCGATGTAACGGGTTGGCGCCGTTTCGAGTGTGAGGGCGTCCTGGTTCGCGATGTCGAGTTGAGTCATATCGTACTCCGGATGCTTGGCATGAAATGATCGAGCGGGTGACGCACGTAGCGCGGCGATCGAAACCTTCCTCCAGGATGTCGCTGGCGCTTCGCGCCATCGCGGTCCGAGGCGTTCCGCATTCCTCCGAGCGAGCGTGTGCGCTCCCGACGCCAAAGCGCCGGGAGCAGGTTCGTCACTTCGCGAGCGCTGCCTTTTCGATGACCTCGGCGACCTCCTTCGCATGGACGACCAGCGAGGCATGGCTGCCGGCGACTTCCGTCGTCTGAGCCTTCATCCTGGCTGCGAACAACTTCTGGACCTCGGGCGCGATGACTTTGTCCTTCGTGGTGATGACGTAGAACGTCGGCTTGTCGCGCCAGGCCGCAATGCTGACAGGCGCCTCGAACGCAGCAAGGCTCAGCGGAAGCTGCGAGTTGGCCAGGTGCTCGGCGATCTCAGGAGGGAGGTCAGCCGCGACGGCTGACGGAAACAGCTTGGGATCGATATACAGATTGCCCTTCGCGTCAGGATGGATCGCCTTGACGCCTTCGGTCTGCGGGCCGTCTTTGGCCAGCAACGCCAGGGATTGACCGACCTCCGGCGCGAAGGCGGAGACATAGACCAGCGCCGAGACCTTGGGATCATTGCCGGCTTGCGTGATCACCACGCCGCCCCATGAATGACCAACCAGAACGGTCTTGCCGTCCTGTTTCGCGAGCGCCTGCTTGGTGGCATCGACGTCAGCGGCGAGCGAAGTGAGCGGATTTTCCACGAGCGTGACGTTGTACCCCTTCTTCGAGAGAATATCGGCAACGGGCTGCCAGCTCGTCTGGTCCACGAAAGCTCCGTGCACGAGCACGATGTTGTGGGCTGCTCCCTTGGGCAGCTCAGCGGAATGGGCGGGGCCGACCCATGCCGTTCCGGCCAGGAGTACGGTGGCGGCTGAGAGAAGGATATTTAGCATTGATTGTTCCTGTTGATATGTCGGACGGAATAAGGTCCGGGGGAATGGACAGGCGTTTCCTGCCTGGTCGCGGTTTCTTCCATCCGCCGTTGGCGAGATGGTTGCCGCACATGACGTCGGCCCGCCGCGACATGACCTAGTTCGCAGGCTTTTCGGACGGTAGGGATCAATCGTCCGGATGTTGTGTCCGACCGTCCACCGGACTAACTTCGGCGGCATGGACATCCTTGCCCAAGTGCTAGATCGCGTTCGTCTCGGTGGGACGCTGCTGTTCCACTTCGAACTCGGCCATCCCTGGAATCTGGCGCTGCCGGCGCGTCCCTACGCGCTGTTTCACTATCTCAGTCGGGGCTCCGCGACCCTCGCGCTCGAACTCGGACAAGAAATCCAGATGACCGAGGGCGATTTTGTCGTCATCACACGCGGCGAGCCCCATGTGTTTTATTCGGATCGCCGGGCCAAGCCTTTGCAGATTGTGGACCTCGATCGATCGTCGGCACGTCTGGGCGTCGTTCGTCACGGCGGCCGTGCCAAGCCGCTCTCGACCATGATCTGCGGCAATTTCACCGTGTCGCGGCCCTCGTTCAGCAGCGTGCTGGAGATGCTTCCACCCGTGCTTCTACTGAAGCCAACGGCGGACGGCGGCTGGCTCGAAGCCATCCTGCGCCGCATGGTCAGCGAGTCCGCGCTCGAGCGTCCCGGCCAGCGCGTCGCACTCTCACGACTGACGGAAGTGCTGTTCGTCGAGGTGCTCCGAAGCTGGATCGCGTCTCTCAGTCCCGGACAAGGCGGCTGGCTCGGGGCCATATCGGACCCGCATATCGGACCGGCGCTCAAGTTGATCCACGAAAACCCGGAGCGGCCCTGGACCCTGAGCGACCTCGGCCATCGCGTGGGGCTCGGCCGCTCGGTATTTTCGGCTCGCTTCACCAAGCTCGTCGGCCAGTCGATGCATCGTTATGTGATCGAACGCCGGATGGCGGAAGCGGCGTTCCTGCTCGAAACCAGCGATGAGTCCATCGCACGGATCGCGAGCCAGGTCGGTTACGAGACAGCGGCGGCGTTTTCAAAACTCTTTCATCGACATCATGGCATGTCGCCCGGCCGCTACCGGACCTCTCAGCGCCTTGATGGACACCAAGGTCAACCGCACGGTTCGGAAGCGAACGTCTCCGATTGAATTTGCGTCAGTTGGTGCTCACCGTGAATGTCAGGCCTGCTGCCAAGCCGCAACGCGACCACGCCTCTGCGAACCGTGCCGTCCTATGTGATCGCCGGCTCTGACTTGAGCTTGCTGTCGCAAGATGCGGACTGAGCTGCTTCTCCGCCGCGCTTTCATCTCGCCCTCATCGCCGGTGCTCAATTGTCGCACCTTCGGTGTGAAGCATCTCACACGCACGCTTGCGTCAATGCTGCGATAGAGTACCTGTTGTGATTGAACGTGGTGAATTTAGTCGATTTGACACACCCGCCATCACATCAGCCTCAAATGAGCTGCACACGCCAGAACGGCATGTTGAAATAGCCTCCAATCGGCCGCTCGGCCGATGAGAGCTATGGAGACACTATGGCTGACAAACACGAACAGAGCATGGTTGGTACGTGGACCAAATCCACGTCGGCTGCGTGTGCGGATAAATACCCCGCCACTCTCACATTCTCGACCGGCACCTACCGCGGCATGCGCGGACCAGGGCAGGGCATGGTGTGGTGGGACGCGGGAATCTACCGTCTCGAAGATTCCAACACACTCGTCGTCGGGACGGCGACTGATGAACTTGTGACCTATCGCATTTCACTCAAGGCCGACCGATTTGAGTTTACGGATTCAGAGGGCTGTGTCGTGACCTATCGGCGCGCGTAGGACTGCGCACGCCACAGCTGACCGAAATAACGCGGCTGTACCCGCGAACGAGCCCGATGCTCACGTCGATCGTCTCACCCTTTCAACGAGGAGAAGACGACATGTGCAATTGCTCAGAGCATGAATCGAGTGGCAGCCTTTCCAAGATGACCGCGGCATCGGTCGAGCCCGCGATCAAGCCGCAGGTCCCCCTGTCGCGCCAGATCAGCTTCAGCGACGAGGAGTCCGGCGATCAGCCGGCCTCGACCGATCTGCAGCCGTTTCCGCCGTTCAGGCTCTGCAGGCTCGACTTCCGCGAAGGCTGCTACCAGATCAACTTCAGGCCGACCGCGGGCTTCGTGACCTTCGAAGGCACGCTGCGCGTCGATCGCTCGGCACCCGACGGCGGCGCCGACCATCTGATCGTCAGCGGCGATCTCTACTCGCGCCGGCCGGTGATCGGTCCGATCCCGCCGGTGGGGCCCGTGGTGCCGGTGGGCGACGCGGACGAAGATGAAGCGGCGGCGGGCTCGGGATTGACGAGCCTGGCCGGTTCGCTCAGTGCGCTCGATGACCCCCTGATTCCGTTTCCGATCCGCCGGCCGCGGATCCCCATCTTCCCCCGCGCGCGCTATCATTCCTATCTCAGGGTGACCAGCGTGTCCGCGCCGGTCGCGGTCCCGCTGCCGAAGAAGTGCGAGCTGACGATCACAGCCGAGCAGTTCAATCACACGCAGCCGCCGGCCGGCCAGTTCAAGGGCACGTTCCCGGCTTCGCCGTCGCGCACCGTGACGATGAAGCTTTCAAAGGTGCCGGCGCCGTTTCCGTTCTCCCTGACCGGCGGCCCGTTCTACCAGGGCCGGCTGTTCGAGGGCGGCGTGGACAAGGGCAGCATCACGCTCGCCTGGGTGTCGAAATTCTTCCGCCGCGCCACGCTGGAGATCGACACGCTGGTCGGAGCCGTGCGGCCCGCGCCGGTGCCCGACGGTGCCGGCGGCACGGAGTTCTTCGACACGGTCTTTGCGAAGACCGGCTGGCAGCTGTCGGTGGTGCAGGACCAGCTCAACGTTCCGGTGCCATCAGGCGTGGTGGCGACCAATTGCTGGAGCTCAGCGGATCTGCATGCGCTGATGACGACCGTACGCAATCCCGCGACGAATCTGGACACCGAATGGCGCGTGCACATGATCGTGGTGCCCGCAAAACTCGGGTGCTCGCGCGGCATCATGTACGACCAGATCGGCGTACCCCGCGAAGGCTGCGCCAGCTTCTCCGATGACGGCTATCCCGTCTCGGACTCCTCGAACTTCGGTCTCGCCGCCAACAAGAAGCAGCGCGACGTGCCGCGTGCGTTCCTGCGCAGCGCGACCCACGAGCTGACGCATACGCTGAACCAGATCCACCAGGAGCAGGAGACGGCGGCCGACAACTCGATCATGACCACGACGCCGAGCGTGGCGGACGTGCTCGGCGGTCCCGCGACCGGCGCACCCGGCGTGTTCCCGGACCAGATCGCGCTCGCGCACAACACCAACGTCCGTCATCACCTCAACCACATGCCGGATCCGGTCATTCGTCCGGGCGGATGGCCGTTCGCAAGCTGGTTCCCGACCGGTGCGCCGCAAGCCGCCGACCGGCACGATTTCGAACCTTCCGAGCTGGCGCTGACGGTGACGGCCACGACCGACCGCGTCGCGCTCGGCCAGCCGCTGGATCTGACCTGGACGATGACGAACACGAGCGGCGTGTCGCTGCGCGCGCCGAACGACGTCAGCACCGAGGCCCTGTTCGCATCGATCACCGTCACCGACGGCGAGGGGCACGAGCGTCCGGTCAGGCCCTTCGTGATCCTGTGCGAGCACGCGAAGCTGAGCGAGCTCGAGCCCGGCAAGAGCGTCACGGCTTCGGCGAAAGTGTTCTGGAGCACGGCGGGCTTCGCCTTCGAGAAGCCGGGTCGCTACCGCGTCGACGTCGCGGTGTCGTGGTCGGCGCAGGGCGTGATGGTGGGCGTGCAGTCGGGGATCGACGTGTTCGTCGACTATCCGACCAGCGCGAGCGACAACCATTCGGCCAATCTCGTGCTGCATCCCGAGGTCGGCAAATGGGTGGCGCTCGGCGGCGATGCCTATCACCTCGGTGAAGCGTGCCGGCGATTGCAGGCGCTCAGCCAGACCGCAGGGCCGTCAGGTGCGCGCGCTGCAACGGCTGCGGCCGGCGACGATACGACCGCGCCGCGCGCGATCGACGGTTTTGCCGACATGCTGCCCGATCGCGCCAAGCTCGCCAGGTTACGTCCCGAACTGTCCACTGAGACCGGCGGCCGTACGCCACGCGGACCGGCGCGAGCAGCCGCCCCAGGCCGCAAACGCGCGGCGAAGGCAAAGGGGCGCGCTGGGCGAAAGCGGTAACGGTTTCGCCAGAGCCCGGTGAAGACCATCGGTGTCATGGGCGAGCGCACCTGCGACCGTGTCGTCGCAGGTGCGCCGTCACCTTCGCCGACGGCGACGCGAAAGCGCGACTCTTTGACCACGGGAAAGGAAAACGAAAACGTGGAAAGGGTATCGCTGCAACGAAACGGTGGCGGCCGGCCGCATGATTGATCAAGTCCCGGCAGACAGAGCGCCGGACATGATCCCAGGTGATGACCCCATGGACTCGCATCCCCATATTCCAGCGCCAGTCACAACGTGGCTAGAACGATGGCGTCTGGTTCCGGACGGGGCACTGCTGACCACTCATTCCAGCTGGGTCCTGCCGGTCCGACATGAGGGCCGGCCTGCAATGCTCAAGGTTGCCCGTATTCCCAATGAGGGGGCGGGCTATCGCCTTCTGACCTGGTGGGACGGTCAGGGCGCAGCCAGGGTCTTTGCCTCGACTGCGGACGCGCTGCTGATGGAACGGGCCTCGGGAGCCGGTGATCTCGCGCAGATGGCTTGGTCGGGCCGGGACGAGGAGGCATGCCGGATCCTCTGCGACACGGCGGCGCGGCTGCACGCGACGCGGTCTGGCCCGCTTCCCGACCTGCACCCGCTGGAAGACTGGTTTCAGCCGCTCTTCCAGCTCGCCCCGGACCACGCGGCACTCGCGCCCGCCGCCGACATCGCCCGCCAACTCCTGGCCGCGCCACGCGCCATCGGTCCGCTGCACGGCGACCTGCACCACGAGAATGTGCTCGACTTCGGTGAGCGGGGATGGCTGGCGATCGACCCGCATGGGCTCGTCGGCGAACGAACATTCGACTATGCCAACATCTTCACGAACCCCGACCTCAGCGATCCCGGCCGTCCGCTTGCGACCCTGCCGGGTCGACTGGAGGCCCGGCTGGATATCGTGGTCGCCGTGACGGGACTTCAGCCCGAGCGGCTGCTTCGCTGGATCGTTGCGTGGACGGGGTTGTCGGCAGCCTGGTTCATCGGCGACGGCGACGAGCAGGGCGCCGCCATCGACCTGACCATCAATACAACAGCTCGCCGCTTGCTCGCTTAGCCTCGGCGCGCGAGTGCTCGCTCATGTCGTGGACCCGCGCGAGCGGCCGCGCCAAGGCACAAACTTCACAGACAAATGACAGCAGTGTGAAATCCTCCATCGCTGCCGCGCTGTTTCATCTGCGCTCAGTTTCAGCATGATGTGATCTCGCTTTAAGCGTGTATTGTCGTAGACTATCGCGCAGGGGCTGGCTCGCGTCCAATATCGGTTGTTCGAAGCTCCCGACCGTCGATCTACGACCAGCAGGGAGCAAATCATGGCCTGGCCTACGCTTGCCGAACTCGTCTCGAACTTCGCGCCGATCCTTCATCTCGACAAGGACGAGGTCAATCTGCCCTCGTCGACCGACTGGTACATCGGCCAGGTCGGCTATCAGGCCGCCGGCGGCATCTATTCCGGTCCCGGCCAGTGGAATTGGGGGACGGCCGAGCAGAGCAGCCCCGACGACTATCTGGTCGCGCCGCAGGCCATATGGGCCTCGCTGATGAAGGGCTATATCCCCACCGCCACCAGCTATGTTCACGTCCTGCCGGTCGACGACCGCACCGACATGGTCGATCTCCAGTACTGGTTGTTTTATCCCTATAACGGACAGGAGACCTTCGAGGTCACCGGTTGGACCGGCAGTACCGGTCAGGCGCTGATGCCGCTCTCGATCCATTGGGGCGACTGGGAATGCGTCACGGTGCGCGTCAATATCGACCAGCAGGTCGTCGGCGTATTCTTCTCGCAGCATTCGGGCGGACAATGGTGCTCGCCGAACGACGGCTTCCTGTCGCTCAGCGGTACGCACCCGAACGTCTATGTCGCGAGCGGGTCGCATGCCAACTATCCGGCCTCGAGCAACAGCACCTACGAGATCGGCGGCGTCGATGTGTGGGACGTGCGCTTCGCGGTCGCCGACTACGCGCGCGGCGGCGGTCCGACCGTCAATCTGGTCACCCCTAATCCGCCGGTCGTGATTCAGAACGATGCGGAGGCGATCCTTCCCACGCCCGTGACCCCGCCACCCTGGCTCGCCTTTAAGGGCCGCTGGGGACAGCCGATCGAGCCCACGCTGACCGACGCGGAGATCGGCTCATTGGTCGCCGCCGCCGCCAGCGGCATGCAACTGAACGTGCTGGTCGAGGACGCCGTGCAGTACGTGGCAGGCTCGACCACGCTGCAGGCCTGGCTTTCGGAAGTGATCCTGCCGATCGCGAAGGGCGACCTGACCGGCCCAACGGGACCATCGCAGAAGGGCTCCTGGGCCGTCACGCCGACCTTCCTGCCGTTCGGCACCGACACGCCTATCGCTTCGAGCGTCAGTCTCGTTCCGGTGGCGCTGGCGACGATGCCGGGATCGCAAATCCTCTGCATCGGAATGGGAAATCCCTTGCCGCCAGCGATGCGTGCGTGGAGCTTCGACCAGGGCAAATGGTCCAGTGCGAAGTCGCCTACCATGAGCCCGTTCGGCGGACTGGCCGCCTGCGCGACGCCCTCGGGCGGACTGGCGCTGCTCGGTCTGGGCAAGACCAGCCTTCTCGCCTTCATCTCCCCAGAGGGATCCGGAGGGCCGTGGAGCGCAGCGGGGCTCTGGCCCGCACCGCAGGCCACGACCGGGGCCAGCATCGGCCAGTTCAACGGCGCCTGGTATATTGCATGGGGCGGCGCCGACGGAAGCATCCAGTATCTCAGCACGACCGACTGGGTGCACTTCGGGACTCCGCAACGCGTGATGCTCCCCAGCGTCGACGGCCCGGTGCCTGCGACGATCGCAGGCGGCGCGCTGGTGGCACCTGCGGTGGGGAGCTGCGGGGGCGCGCTGGTGATGGCGCCGATCGCGGGTCTCGAAAAGGGAATGCCGATGGTGCTAGGCGCCTATGTGTCGTCCGACGGTTCGAACTGGACCGGCCCCAATCTGCTGCCGAGCATGTCGCTCTGTTCGAACACCAGCGGCGCGCTCGCCGGAGGGCCGAACGGGACGCTCTATTGCTTCTATGCCGACGGCAACAAGAAGGTGCGTTACTCGGTCACCAGCGACGGCGCGGACTGGAGCGATTCAGGCACGATCGCTGGCGCGTTCACCCAGCGGACGCCTAGCGTGGTCCCCTGGCAGGGCGGCTTTCTCGTCGTGCATCCCGGCAAGTCGTCACCGACGGTGTACTGGAACAGCGCGACCTTCGAGTAAGGCGCGATGCGCTGTCGGATGCAGGCGTCGATGTTGACGACGTCGATCGGCGTGTGATTGACCAAGCAGGGGCAGGCGGCGAAGGGGCGCCGCCGCCCCGATCACTGCACGGCACCTCGGCGCAAACGCCGGATGTGGATCATGCCATCCCATGATACGCCATCCGCACCGCTGCTTCCGGAGTTCGTGTTCATGTCCGCCGCAACTGCCCCGAACCAACAGCCCGCAACTTCCACCGAGACCGATGCCGAAGCGCTCGGCTGGATGAAGGGCTTCCCGCCAGCGCCCGACCGCACGATCACCTTCCAGAACGGCTCGTTCCGCAATTTCCCCGAATTGCGCTGGGCCTGGAGCAACGTCCGCCAGCTGGTGCCGACCGTGAATGTCTGGCGCGGGGCAGGGCCCGCGTCCGCGTTGCCGCGGGAAGACCACGACATCGGCGCGGTCGCCTCGACCACCATGGACGGCCGGCCCATGACGTTCGCGAAGATGCTGGAGGAGACTTATACCGACGGCATCGCCGTGCTGCATCGGGGCAAGCTGATCTATGAGCGCTATTTCGGCGCGCTGAAGCCGCACAAGCCGCATATCGCGATGTCGGTGACGAAGTCGTTCACGGGAGTGCTGGCCGGCATTCTCGTCACCGAGGGCAAGGTCGATCCGCAGGCACAGGTCACGGATTATGTGCCGGAGCTGAAAGCCAGCGCGTTCGGCGATGCGCGCGTGCACGAGGTCATGGATATGACCACGGGGCTCGAATACACCGAAGTCTATACCGACAAGAACTCCCACGTGTGGGGCTTGCGGCGTGCCAACGGCATGGCGCCGATTCCGCCTGACTATAGCGGCCCGACCAATATCTTCGATTTCCTCGTCGCGCAGAAGAAGCAGGGTGAGCACGGCAAGGCCTTTGCCTACAAGACCGTCAACACCGATGTGCTCGCCTGGATCTGCCGGCGTGCCAGCGGCATGACATTGTCCGACCTTCTCTCCGAGCGCATCTGGACGCCGATGGGGGCGGAGGAGGACGCGCATTATCACGTCGATCGCATCGGCACCGAGAGCGGCGGTGGCGGCCTCTCGACCACGTTGCGCGATCTCGCCCGCTTCGGCGAGACCATGCGCAATCACGGCCGCTTCAACGGCCGCCAGATCGTGCCGTCGTCCGTCGTCGAGGACATCGCGCACGGCGGCGATCCCGAGAAGTTCAAGCCGGCCGGCTACACCACGCTGCCCGGCGCGTCCTATCGCAATCAATGGTGGGTCACACACAACGCCCACGGCGCCTATATGGCGCGCGGCGTTCACGGCCAGGGCATCTATGTCGATCCCAAGGCCGAGATGGTGATCGCGCGCTACGCGTCGCACCCCGTAGCGGGCAACGCCGCCAACGACCCCGTGACGCTGCCGGCCTATATGGCGCTGGCAAAGGAGCTGATGGCCGGCGGGTAGGGCGAGGCGGGGGCTGATGGCGTAGGGTGGATTAGCCGAAGGCGTAATCCACCATCTGTCATCGAGCCGCGTTGAAGATGGCGGATTACGCTTCGCTAATCCGCCCTACGGGGCCGACGAATTCGCGACAACTTCCAAACCGCAAGATCGGTCGAGCAAATGATCGCCGTCAGCGGCTATCTGGAGCCGCCACGGAGGAGGGACGATGAAGGCGGCGCTGCAAAACTATCAGAACCGGATGCGGCGGGTGCTGGACCATATCGACCGGCATCTCGACAGCGATCTGGACCTGGAAACGCTGAGCAGCGTTGCGGCCTTCTCGAAATTTCATTTCCACCGGCAGTTTACGGCGACCTTCGGGTTGTCAGTGCATCGCTATGTCCAGCTGGCCCGTATGAAGCGCGCTTCCTACATGCTGGCCTACAGTGACGCCCTTGGTGTCACTGACATCGCGATGGACGCCGGTTACGATGCACCGGACGCCTTTGCCCGCGCCTTTCGGCAACGGTTCGGGCAATCACCGTCGTCGTTCCGCAATTCTCCCGACTGGGAGCCGTGGCTTGTGGCCTTCGGGCCTCTCGACAACGCGAGGAGCAAGCTCATGAAGACTTTTACCACCGACGACGTGACGATACGCGATGTGCCCTCCACGAGGGTGGCGATCATGGAGCATCGGGGCGACCCGGCGACGCTCGGCGACACCATCCGGCGGTTCATCGCGTGGCGCAAGGCAGCCGGCCTGCACCCCAGGACAAGTCCGACCTTCAATGTCTGGCGGTCCGAACGGCGTCCTTCCTCGCCCGCCACTTACAGCACGGACCTCTGTGTCGGGACCGACCAGCCGATCGAGGCGAATGGCGAAGAGATCAAGGCCGGCGAGATCCCCGGCGGACGCTGCGCGGTGCTGCGGGTCGTCGGCTACACCGACAATCTGGAGCCCGCCGCGCTCTACCTTTATCGCGACTGGCTTCCGGCCAGCGGCGAGGAAGCACGCGACTTCCCGATCTATTGCCAGCGGCTGAGTTTCTTCCCGGAGGTGCCGGAGCATGAGACGGTTGCGGACGTGTTCCTGCCGCTGAAATAGCGCCCTCCGACGGCGTACGAACTGGCATCAATCAATATCGCGCGCTCCATGCGTCGTACGGTCTGCCCGGAGCGCCAGCCACAGCGGCACGGTCTCACTAATATAAGAGTTGACTTATATTAGTGAAGGCCGATATTCGCCATTGCGCGAAACGATACGGAGGGATGCAATGGAAATCGACGTCGCCAGGGTCTTGGGGCTTGTCACGCGTTCGGTGAAGAATTTCGAGAAGGATGGAAAAGCAGCCAGCACGGTGACGCTGACGCGGCTTTACGAGACCAGTGTCGACGATCTCTGGGACGCAGTGACCAGCCGGCAACGCATTCCGCGCTGGTTCCTGCCGGTCGAGGGAGACCTCCAGCTGGGCGGAAGGTACCAGCTGAAGGGGAACGCGGGCGGCACCATTACGGCATGTGCGCCGCCGACGCATTTTGCAGCGACGTGGGAATTCGGCGGCGGGATAAGCTGGATCGACGTCAAGCTGGCGGCAGAACGAGATCAGGCGCGTCTGACGCTGGAGCACACCGCAATTATCGAGGACCATTGGAATCAGTTCGGTCCTGGTGCGGTGGGTATCGGTTGGGATCTCGCCATCGCGGGATTGGAACGATATGTTGCGACCGGCGCATCGGTCGACCACGAGACGGCCGAGGCTTGGATGGGCTCTCCTGCCGGTAAGGAATTCATGACGACAAGCGGTGAATATTGGTGCGCGGCGCATGTCGCAAGCGGGGTCGATCCTGATACGGCGAAGCAGCGCTCCGACCGCACCATCGCCTTCTACCGCGGCGAGATGCCGCCTGACGTCGCACATCCGGGCACAGGAAGCTGATGCACGTCTTCGAGGTCCTCGCCGATCCCGTGCGCCGTCGCATCCTCGAGCTGCTCGCCCCGGGGGAGATGGCGTCCGGTGAGGTCGTTGAAGCGATCGGGGCCGAGTTCGGGATCACGCAGGCGGCCGTGTCGCAGCATCTCAAGGTGCTGCGCGAGAGCGGCTTTGCGACGGTTCGGGCGGAGGCGCAAAGACGACTCTATTCGGTCGACGGTGCGGGGCTTCGGTCGGTGGATGCGTGGATCGGTCAGTTCAGGAATTTCTGGGAGCCGAAGCTGGACGCGCTGGCGACGGAGATCGCGCGCGGCAAACGGGAGCGACGTCACGCGCCGATGACCAAACGGAGCGGGAAGAGGGCGTGAGCTCCACGATGTAGGATGGGTAGAGCGAAGCGAAACCCATCAATACCGCGCGTTAAACCCGATGGGTTTCGCTGCGCTCTACCCATTCCACGCGCTCATCTTCCCAGCGCCATCGCGATGCGCGAGGCCAGAAGCTTGACCATGAGACCGGGCGGATAGCTTCGATAGCTCGGCACATCGTCCGACAGCACGACGCCTTCCAGTTTGAACTTCGTGCAGATCCGGGCCTGCAGGGGAGGGAGTTCGCCGTGAAATCGCGCCCGGTAGGCCGAGACCCAGTGCGGACCGCGATCGAAATTGACGAACATTGCCGAATTGCAGCAGGTCGCGACAACCCTGTTGGTCGGCGAAATGTCCTTGAGCTTATGAGGCTTCAGGAGCTCGGCCCCCTTGGAGCATGCGAAGCGGTCCTTGCGATAAAGCACATAGGCCGTGCCGCCGCCGGGATCGCGGACGGCAGGCGCGTTCGGCAGCGCCTCGAGCTGCGCCGCACCCTTCTGGCAGTCGTCGCAATAGCAGGCGGCGCTGACAATCGGCTTGCCGAGCGCTTTGACTTCGACGCTGCCGCAGGCGCACGACGCGATCATGACGGGGGAGTGGGTCATCTGCCTGCAATCACCATGGGTTGTTCTCGCCGTTGCGGAACTCTGGCGTTACGCGGAAGCCGGTACGCGCAGGTTCCTCGCATCATACGGCAAAGCACGCAAGCGAAAGCGGTGACTTCGCTTTGCTGCGGTGTCTCCCTCACCCCCGCGACATCTTCTCGAACTGCTCGATCAACCGTTCCGCGCTTTCGATATCAGCGCATTTTCGTCCCGCGCGCTCGCTTGTCATCAACGTGAACGCGCGTTTTGCCGGCAGCAACCTGACGGCCCTTCACGTGGTCGATGAAGGCTCTCAGCTTCGGCATCGTTTGATGGCGGCTCGGATAATAGAGAAACACGCCCGGCGCCATTGGCGCGAAGGACTTCAGGACCTGTACGAGCCTTCCCGTCTTCACCTGGCTGGCGGCGATCGGCGCGGGCACTTGCGCAAGTCCCATGCCTTCCACGGCGGCGCCAAGCATGGTGGGAAAGTCGTGGGCAATCAGCGGCCCCGAGACGATCGCTTCGACTGTCTTGTTGCCATCGACAAGAGACCAGGGCGCGATCGATCCGTTGCTGCGGCGAATGCGCAGGCATGCGTGCCGACGCAGGTCGTCGATACGCTCGGGTCGCCCGTGCCGGCTTAGATAGTCGGGGCTGCCGACGACCACGAACGGGAAGGGGGGCGTCAGCCGGACCGCGACCATGTCGGTGGCGATGAACTGGCCCATCCGGACGCCGGCATCAAACCCCTTGGCCGCGAGGTCGACCAATTCCTCGCCGGCGGCGATCTCCACTTCGACCTCGGGATAGGCCTGGCAGAAGGATGCGATCAGCGGCTCCAGCAGGATCGGTACCACGGCGCGCGGCACGGTGAGGCGCAACAGTCCAGTCGGCCGCTGCCCAAGATCGCGCGCAACCTCGCTTGCGGCGACGAGCTCCTCGAAAGCGGGCTTTGCGCGCGAGAGGAACCGCGCGCCGGCCTCGGTCAGGCCGACTGCGTGTCGTGCGTATGAACAAGGCTGCGCCGACACGCCCCTCGAGCGCATGGACCGCCTGGCTGATGGCCGATGGCGTGACGCCGAGCTCCGCGGCTGCGCGGCGGAAACTGCGATACTGGGCGACACGCAGGAACGCTTCCACGCCATCGAGCGCGCCTTGTCTGACTGTGAAGTTCTGCTTCATAGCCCATCAACATTATCCCGAATAGTCGCTCGCGCCAATCGATCGTATGTCTCGCTCGCAGATCGGAACCATCGCTGATGGCGGACATCTGCGACGTCAGCGCGATCTCAGAGAACAAAGGGGACCGCCGTGCTCCGGGAAACGAGACCGATGAAAGTCATCCGTAAATTTGTCGTCATGCTCACCCTAACCCTGATGGGAGCGACTTCCATGACCGATCCATCCGTTGCCCAAACACAAGCCATCTCGCAAGCCATGTCGCCCGCGACCACCGGGGTGATGGTCATCCTGACCGTGAAGGCGGGCGTCACGCGCGAGCAGGTCATGGCCGTCATGCCCGCTGAAATCCAGCAGACGGTGCAGCTCTATCTCAATGGGAAAATTCGCGAGTGGTATTCGCGTGGCGATGGGCGCGGAGCGATCTTCCTCGTCGATGCCGGGGATGTCGCCGGGGCGCAGGCGATCATGGAGGATCTCCCATTGGCCAGGCAAGATCTGATGGACCACGAGTATATCGCAATCGGTCCGCTTTTGCCGCTCCGCCTGCTCATGGCCAATCCCGAGCGCCGGCAATAAGGGCGAGATCCGGATGGAGGACGGCCGATGATCACCGACGCTGCTCCCGCTGCGATCGTCCCGCCGCTTCGGGCCTGGCATAGTCTGCTTTGGACCGTCCCATTCACGGCAGTATGGACCTGGTTGCTCTACGCGCTAGTCGCGATCTGATTGGAGGCCAAAATGACGACAGAAACGCTGTTCCAGATACATCTTGTCCTCGGTTATGTCGCGTGGCTGCTCTGCTTCGGCACGTATGTCTGGCCCTGGCTCAGGTCGATGGACGGGCGCGACGCGCACCGTGCCATCGCCACGCTGCACAGCTTCCGCTTCTTCGGGCTCGTCTTCATCCTTCCCGGCATCGTGAGCCCGGACCTGCCGGCTGGCTTCGCGGTGTTCGCCGCCTGGGGCGACTTCGCGACCGGGGTGCTGGCCATGCTGGCGCTTCTCACGGTGAGGATACGCACGCTCTTCTGGCTGTTCGTCGTCGCCTTCAATCTCGCGGGCACGGTCGATCTCGTCGTCGACTACTATGACGCCATCCAGGTCGGCCTTCCCGCGCATGCGGAGTGGCTTGGCTCAACCTACGCGATCCCGATCATCTACGTGCCGCTGCTGATGATCACGCACATCTCCGCATTCTATTTTCTGGCACGCCCTCGAGTCGGCGCCGATGCGGTGGCACTGGCCGGCGCGGGCTGAGACGGACCGCTAAAGTAGCAGTACCCTCCGACAGAGGCCTCGCCCTCCCTACCAATCGGCGGCTGCCTCGAGCAGCCGTTGGCGCATGAAGGCAACGCGCGGCCGTTTGCGTTCCGGTCGGCTTATGAACGGTGAGGATTGAGCCGATCAGGTCACGCAACGGCCGGGCTGCAGAAGCCTCGCGACTTCCGTGAGCGCGCTAACCACGGGCTCGCAGGCAAGTGTCGGCTTACGGCCCTGATTTCGCAGCAGCGTCGGCGGCTTGGTGGTGCGGGCCTGCGCAGACGGAATACGCAGCAAGACCGAGGTATCGGCGAGATCGTTCAAGCGCAGCGAAACCGTTTTCGTCGGAACTGCGAAAGGCTTGCGGTCGGCAAGATGATCTGCCTTGCCGGCGCGATTGACGATGTGGCTTGGCTGTTCGGAGACCGCCTGCCAGCGGTTTACGAGGTCGTGACCTGAAGCGTACTGCACTGCACCGAGCGTCAACGCGGTCGCGACAGCGCCTAGAAGAGCTTTGCGAATCTGTGACATGGCTTCGCTCCTCGCCCCACGGCGATTGTCGTTCCCTACGCAGCGCCCCCTCGGCCCATCGCTTCCTGTGGTCGCTTTCTAATGGCCGGCGGTTTCACCATTCCTTCGTGAACGCCGGAAAATGGTTTCATCCCGGCAGGTTTTGTTTCGTCGCATTGAAGGAGGTCTTGGTTCCCGCCTGCGCACAGCGGTTGCGTCCGCGTTGGGTCTTGGGTGTGTGCAAACGGATAGGTCGGCACGCGGCCGTGGTCGCCAATCGTTGCAGGCGGCCGATGTCTCGCGTCGGAGCGTCCAATGACTGGCC
>NZ_SPVJ01000039.1:0-83130 GCF_004634465.1 Bradyrhizobium sp. MOS001 | reverse complement strand
ACCTTCCGCGCTTCCTTGAGGAGGTTTACAACCGTCGACGGCTTCACTCGGCACTCGGTTATCTCAGTCCTGTGCAATTCGAGGATCAACACACCCGGCTAACGGTCAAACCAGCAGCCTGACCCCGTCTGCTCCGAGGGGCCCACTCCAATGTGGTGCCAATAAACGAACGCTTTGATCCTGCAATATGCCCTGCGGATCGATCGCGCAGATGTTCAGTAGCACGCGATAGTATGTTGAGGAACCACTGCTGGGCCGCGTCATTCGTTGTGCGTTCGTGCCACAGAACGCCGACCTCGGCCGACTCGGATTTGTAGGGCAGCTCATACGTTGTCAGCGATTGTGTGCGGGACATTGACGCGGCTAGTGGGCGGGGCACGATCGCGGTCAACTCCGATTGCTCAAGAAGCGTCGGTAGGGCAAAAAAATGTGGCAGCGAGACCATTATCCGGGCGCTCTGGCCCGAGGTCGAAAGCGCCTTTTCCAAAGCAGCCCGATCGTACATTTCTGATCGCCGAAATAATCCGCGTTCGGATACGAACCCTTCAGCAAGCTCATTCTGTTGGCCATGCAACGAGATCGCCGCGATCGAGAGTTCCGAAAGCGACTCGACAGACAACCTTCCAAGATGTCGAGAAGATCCGGCGATTAGCACATCGTCGCACGCGAAGAGCGACTGTGACCTGAATCTGGGTGCAATGTGCGAGAAAGTCCCGATGGCGGCGTCAACGTGTCCCAGGTCGATCTGCTCAGCCAATTCGGTGGTGCTGTCGGAGCGAACAACGAGGTCGATTAGGGGCGCCTCATGCCTAAGGAGGTCTAGCAAGCGAGGTACCATCACAATCGTCACGAAATCGCTTACGGCGATCGTGAACTGCCGATTTGCGTTGGATGGCTCGAACTTAGGTACGCCAACTGCTGTCTCTAACGATTTCCATGCCTGACGTACGAGGGGGGCCATCATGAGTGCGCGGGCAGTCGGCTGCATTCCGTTCGGAGTGCGGATGAAGAGTTCGTCCCCTAGGACTTCTCTCAATCGGGCAAGGGCATGACTGACCGCGGACTGGCTCAGACATATCCTCTGACCAGCCCGGAGTACGCTGCGCTCCTCCATCACCGCGTCGAAGACCCTTAGAAGGTTTAAATCAAGCCTGTTCAGTATCGTTGTCATGATTAGCCAGGGTGGTTACGGGAGTATAGGTCAGCGACAAGTCGGATCCACGGGGCGATCGTCACACTTCGGCAGCTCGGACCTCGTCGCAAAGATCGAGAAGAAAGATCCAAGTGATGGGCGCGATGCCGCATAAATTCGGTGTCCCAGCAAGCCGAGCGCCTGTCTGACAATAAAAAGCCCGATGCCGAGGCCGTCGTTCCGCATCGGATCAAGCCGCGTGAACGCATCAAATATTCTTGGCATCTGTTCGCTAGCAATGCCGATGCCAGTGTCGTGCACCTCGATCCGAAGGTCTGAACCGCAGCGCCTGCAACCAAGAAGGATGCGTCCACCTGGTTGCGTGTACTTTATGGCGTTACTCAGCAAATTGCGCAAAGCCGCTCGCAACAGCAGACCGTCACTTCTCACTATCGCACCGGAACTAACTAAGCGAACGCTGACCCCTTTGCTCAATGCGGTTTCCTCGTTGTCCTGGTACGCCTGCCGCAAGACCTCTCCTACGCAAACCGGCGTCAGCTTGAGAGACTTGGTATGCTCCTGGATTCGAAGCGCGGTGGTAAGCAATGCCAATTGTTCCCTGAGGCGATCGATCGCGTTCTGGCCTGTCTGCAGCAGGCGTAGCTCAGCGCTGGTTCGAATTCCCATGCCAAGCAGCTCGTGTGCACTCTGGATCACTTGCAACGGCTGACGAAGATCGTGCCCCGCGATAGCGAGTAGGACCGTCTCGAACTCCGTTGCGATGTGAGATTGGCCGCTTCCCTCACTGGCATGCTCCGGCATAATCGCAATTCGGCCAGCCGCGTCTCGATCCAAGGCAATGTGTGTGGGGTGCATAGTGTTTCCTTTCAGCCTAATGGCTGTGAAAGAACATTCATTATGACGAATGGTACCCCGCATACGCCGGCGTTCGAGTTAAACGTGCTAAGAATTTGTAAAGAGGGCCAACCAGGATCAGCCGTTTTTCGGATAAGCACGAATTTTGGAGCCGCATCCAGCTAGGGCGATCCCCCATTTGATGAGCCTATCGCGCCATTCGAATTCCTAATGAATTCGCCGTGCGTTCGCTAACCTCCGCTACACTCGCAGCTGGATGGAGTATCTAGTGCTGGATCATTTTCACCCCATCTGTCCAGCAGGAGGCGAGCGGCTAGGAGATCAGGCGCTTCATCCTTCTGTAAATTGTTCCTAAATGGATCTAACTATTGCTCTGGCGCCGTGGTCGCGGCCTTGCCGATCTTCCAAGCGCGCAAAGGTGGTCGCGGAGCGCAGTTGATACGCCAGCGCGGCCTGCTGTTTACCCACTTCCAAGGATCGGCGGATCGCGTTTATCGCGCAATGACTTCCTAGTTGCGACTTCTCAGCGAGAATTTCGGCCTGTATACGAAGCAGCTCGGCAAGCTCCAGCGCAGCCCCGGAACCGTTTGCCAGATGTATAGCTTCGTCGACGATGACCAGCGCTTCGTCGAAACGTCGCAATCGCATAAGTCCCTCCGCGAGAGCGCCAGAGAATACGGTACGGAGCATGTTGTGCTGTTCAGAGTCGAGTGACGCCAACGCCTGTCGGAGCAGATCAGTGCCCGAAGCAAGCTCCCCATTGTGAAGCGAACCTCGCCCTTGAACGCTAAGCCAATGAAGCGAAACGGATCCAACCCGTGGTGTGTGGCGTAATCGCTCAATCGATCTGAAAGTTCGGCTGCACGATGGACGAGGCCAGCTCTTAGAAATACTTGCGCCGTATAGAGAGAAATGCATATCGAAATCGGATGACGGCGGACTTCCGCCTCCCGGATCGCCTGCTCCGCCGTACTAGTCGCGCGGTTTGCGTACCCGCGTAGCCAAAGCGTGCCTCCCAGACCGACGAGCGCACGCACTCGATGATCGTAGCCAAAAAAGCTCGGATCGTGCACCGCATAGTTTTTGGAGTGCGCAAAGCCCCGTTGGCAATGGCGTTGCGCAGCATCTTGACTTCCGACGCAATGATAGGCGACGCCAAGCATCCACTCGGCGGTCACTTGCCCAGCTGGAATGTTGTGACGTCTCGAAATCGTTCTTGCCTGCCTTGCCACAGCGAGAGCGCCACGAAAATCGCCCGTCCTATAAAGGAAAGTATTCAGGCGAGCTAGGAAATGAAGCTGCTGAGTGAAGTCATGTAGCTCTGTGGCAATGGCCAAGCCTCGTTCAAGACTTCCAGGAACTCCTTGGACCACCCGTAATACATCGAGGCGGCGATGCCTTCGCGGCGGCAGAGCTAGGAGATATTCTCCTCGCCGCGCAGCCCCTCCAGCACGATACGGATCTTCTCTTCGGCCGAGTAGTGCCCGCGCGTTTGGCGCCGGATGTCTTTCAGGACTCGTTCTGCCGGCGCTTTGCCCGGTCCAGAGTTTTGCTCCATCTTCGCTCCTTAAGGCTACGATGAACCAGAAATCCTCCCTTCGTGAAGTCCTTCTATTTGTCTCAAAGGTCCTGACGGCGAACAATGACCATTGTTCAGCCGCGCAATGACGTCGTTTCACTTCCACGCCGATGGCCGCCTAGGTAGTCCATGCGTAGCACGGGAGGGAAAGACGATGGTTACGGTAGAAGCTGGCGAGCGAGGACATCGACTCATAGGCCGTCTGGTTCTGCCGATCGCCGCCGTTTTGCTGGCTGTGGCCCTGGTCTGTGTTGCCGGTGTGCGTTGGAACGATTGGGTCGGGGGTACGTCAACCCAGGTCACAGATGATGTTCATGTCCGAGCCCACATTACGCGGTTGTCGGTTCGGATTGCTGGGCAGGTGCGGACTGTCGCCGTCGACCACTTTGAATCTGTCCGAGCCGGGGGCCTTCTGGCCCAAATCGATAATTCGGAATTTGCTGCGATCGTTGCCCAGGCAGAAGCCAATGTAGCTGCCGCACGGGCCGCGTTGGAGAACCTGACCAAACAAACAGAACTACAGTATGCGGCGATTGCGCAAGCGGAAGCCGCAGAGCAAGCTGCGGTGGCTCGGCAGGTCGAGACTCGGGAAGAAAATGTATTGGCGTACATCGATAGTTATTGGCTCGCGTTTGCCGCCGCCGCGGTTGGCTTGCTTCTTCTCGCGGCGATTACCGAGCCGCCGGCGGGCCCATTGCCCCCCTGTCGCCATCCTAACAACGGGACCGGCCGTCCTCAGGAGCGCGCGGCAGGCCGACCCTGGTGGAGGCAAGTCAGCATCATCAGTGAGGTCACCTCTACTTTCATGGCATTGGTTGTCGATTCCAGGCGCCTGGGCCTCCAGATCAAGCCGGCAAGGCGTCGAATCGGTGGGACCATGAAGCATGGATACAGCTCAAGAATTGAACCCGATCCCTTGCACGATCCTGATACTTGGAAGTGGATCGACGGGCCGTTAAAGCCTCCTGAGGAGGTGTAGGTTGCGCTCTCCGGGCAGATTTGGGAACGTCGGCAAGCACATGGCGGAGAGCTGCAGCATGCTCATTCACCATTGCGGTTCTTTCACTTCCTTGCGGCTGCACGTAGCGCTGGATGAGCCGATCGCGACCGCCCCAAATGGAAGCGATTTCGACCGGCATATTATTGTTTGCTCCGTCGAGCACCTCGGGGTGGCAGAGCACGTCGAAAGAGACGCCCGAGAGGTTAGAGAGTAGCTATTCATTTGCCGATACGCTCGCCCGGCTGCGGTCGAATCTTGAAGCGTCCGGGCGCTTGCGTCTGGGACCGTGCTGTAGACGAGGCTTGGTCGGATTGATCGGCCGTTCAGCAATAACGTTGCGAAGCGGCGGCTTGCTTCGATTGAAGCGATCGGCAGCCGCCTCGCTCTTCTTTGGACGGTGGCGGACTCCGACCATTACCGCTGTAACCCGAATTCGCGCTTCGCAATTGTCCCGTAGTGATCCTGGCTCAGAATTGTCCAGCGTTGAATTGTAGGAAGTCTAACCGTGCGGACGCGACCGTGCACCTGCGGCCCAGCCGCTAGCGCCGCCATCAGCGTAAACCACCAGCAAATCCCATCCTGCTCCGATCTCTCCTACGCATCACCTATCCGGGAGTACCATGCATAATATAGTTGAAGTGCTCGCATTGATTGCCGTGGGCGCAATATTGGCATGGTCTGGCCTCCGCACTTGGCTGAAACGCGTGCCATCAAATGGGGCGGTGCAGGTCTGCTAGGGGGGCTGTCCGCTGTGGCATTGTCTGTCAGCATGCTGATGTCGCTCGGGATGATCGAGCAGCATCGCCGCTCGGCCTCGATCCCGAACGTCAAGGTTACGGCGACGCCCGAGCTGCTTGCACGTGGCAAGGGCATCGCCGACGGTCTCTGTGGTGCGTGCCATTCACAGACCGGCACGCTCACCGGCGGCTACGATCTGGCCGTTGAACTCCAGTATCCAATTGGATCGTTCGTGGCTGCAAACCTAACTCCGACCGGGTCATTGAGACATTGGTCCGATGGCGAGATATTCCGCGCCATTCGTAACGGCATCGACGCGGACGGCCGATGGCTGACCATGATGTCCTCCATCAGGGCCGGGCGGTTGAGCGACGATGATATCAAGGCTTGATCGCTTATATTCGCAGTGTGGCTGCGGTAGGAAATCCGACGCCGGATCCGCCCGATCGAATGAATATCCTCGGCCTGGTCATGCTCGGTGCAGGCATGTTGCCGCCCGCCAAGCCGATCATCACAGGCCATGTCTCGGGGCCGTTGAAGGGGCCGACTTACGAATCGGAGTACATCCTGTCGTACCAAGATTGCCGCGAGTGCCACGGCGAGAAGTTGACCGGCGGCGTACCCGGGCAGCTGGCGCCGCTTGGACCCGACCTGAATCTGGTCAAGGATTGGACGCTCGCCGGCTTCACTGCAGCCATGCGCACCGGCATCGGCCCCAACGGCCATCAAATCAGCGAACAAATGCCGTGGCGTTCGGTCGGGAAAATGGATGATGACGAGCTGAAGCGATCTACCAGTATCTGACGCACATTCCCAGTTCATAGCGCCGGGGCCGTTTTTCAGGCACCAGCTCGGCTGTAATCCAAGCTCAGGCGCGACCCGTCCGAGCGCCCCGCCACGCGCGAGCGCGAGCGGCGAGGCCCCTTCCCAAGCCAATGTGAGCATAGATTTCGATCCCAGTAGTAGGCCGAGGAGGGGATCACGGCCAAGTAGGGGAGGCCTGACGGCTCGGGGCTGTTGTCAAGTACGCCTTTTCTACTGCCGAATTGAGCGAGGCAGGCGTAAGGCGTGCAGGTGGTCCGAATCGGATACTGGGTCTCGCATCTCGGCGGCGCCAGCCACCTCTTAGATTAGCCCCAATGTCCTTGACCGTCTGCCAAGCAAGAAGCTCATCGCAGCAACGGGCGCCATGATCGATTCTATGAACGAACCTTGCGCCGTCGGGCTGACGATTTAGGAGTCGTTCGCACGTGCGATTTGCGCGAGAAGACTCGCAACAATCAGAAAAGTCCTACCCGAGTGCTTCCGAACTTAGGTTGGCACAGGATACCCGTTGAGTTGACGGGAGGTGAGACGCTGCACCGGCGCAACAAACACATAGCCTCTCATGGGTACAGTCACGATGGAGCGCTGACACTTCGGAGCTAATGCACGTCTAAGCTCGCATACCTGAACTCGGATGTTTGACTCACTAACCATTAAGTCCTGCCAAACGTGCTCCAAAATCTCTCGAAGAGCCACAACTTCTCCCGATCTCTTCACCAGGAGCACTAGTATGTCGAAAGCCCGTCCTCCAAGCTCAACGTGATCCTGGCCCTCGAGCAGAAGACGTCTGCCGGGTATCAAACAATAGGGTCCAAACGTTACAACTTCTGCTTCTTGGGTTCTCGGCATATCCAGAATTTGCCCTAACACATCTTGTCGGGGCGGCATGCTAGCATGTAGGAGTTCATTGATTTGCATGGCATTTCCCAGTGTTCGATGGCCCTCAGATGATGCCTGTCGGCGCAACCAATCAAACAACGATCAGGTCCGGGGCCGCAATCGCACGTTGGTGGGACCGAGAGCTGGGGAAAGATGATAAAGCCTATACAATGGTATGGGTCACTTCAGATGGAATGCGTTGGTCCTGTTGGGTGCCTCTCGGAGCAAAGGTCGTCACCCAAACTCTCTCCAATGGCTTGGAATCGAATCTTCGAGATCCTTCGGTGGACAGTGAAGCGTTAAGGCATGACGTGCAGGCGCACGATCGATGGGCGCATCGGCGTCTCACATTGCGAGGGCACCAGAATGCCCAGAAGGGAGGAGGCGCGATTGCTGGCCACCGGCAGAGCACGTCGTCAGCGCAACGTGAACGGGCGTGCTACGTTAGGAGCCTTCACGGGCTGCCTTAGCAAAGGCACCGACGGAGGATGGACGTGCGGTACGTCGCGATAAAATGACGCAATCGGAAGATTACAGATCTGACCTGAGCCCCTGAACTTCCTCCAAAATTGGGTAGAGTCCGTCACCTTGAGGGAGACGGAGATGAAGCAGTCGAGGTTCACGGAAGAGCGGATCATTGCGATCCTGCGGGAGCAGGAAGCGGGGTCGAAGACGGGAGATGTTTGCCGCAAGCACGGGATCAGCAGCGCGAGGTTCTACAAATGGAAGGCCAAGTATGGTGGCCTGGACGTATCAGAAGCTCGGCGCCTGAAGGTCCTTGCCGACGAGAGTGCGAAGCTGAAGAAGCTGTTGGCCGAGGCGATGCTCGATAACGCCATGCTAAAGGACCTCAATTCAAAAAAATGGTGACGCCCGTCGCCAGACGGCAGGCTGTGGCTTACCTTTGTTCAAGTTTTCAGGTCAGTCAGCGGCGGGCGTGTGAAGTGATTGGGGCTGATCGGTCCACGGTTCGCTATCTCAGTCTTCGATCTGACGATACGACCATTCGCGTCCGCCTGCGCGATTTGGCGTCGGTACGCCGGCGCTTTGGCTATCGCCGTCTGCTTCTCATGCTCCGCAGTGAAGGCGTGCTTATCAACCACAAGAAGCTGAGGCGGCTGTATGCCGAGGAGCGGCTGCAGGTTCGCCGTCGAGGTGGACGTAAGAGAGCTCTCGGAACACGGGTTCCAGTGGAGTTGCCGCAGGGACCGAACCAGCGCTGGTCACTGGATTTCGTCAGCGACACGCTGACCGACAGCCGACGCTTTCGTATCCTGGCTGTCGTTGATGACTTCACCCGGGAATGCATCGCATTGGTGGCCGACACGTCGTTGTCGGGGATCCGGGTGGGTCGTGAGCTCGATGCCGCGATCGCCCGACGAGGCCGCCCAACGATGATCGTCAGCGACAATGGGACCGAGCTCACCAGCATGGCCATCCTGCGTTGGTCGCAGCTCACCCGGATCGAGTGGCATTACATCGCGCCAGGCAAGCCGCAGCAAAATGCCTTCGTGGAAAGCTTCCATGGACGACTGCGCGACGAGCTGTTGAACGAGACGCTGTTCTCGTCAATCGATCATGCTCGGGAGCTGCTTGCCGAATGGCAGGACGATTACAACACCGTGCGTCCGCACAGCGGGATCGGCAACCTGCCGCCATCAACTTACGCCAGGCTAACAGCGCCCGACATGCAACGGGACGGGACGCTGCGCCGTGTCGAGGGCTCCGCGCCCCATCCCGTTGCATCACCGAGCGACACAGGCTCAAATGACCAAAGGATTCTTCCCATCGCTGGATGATCTTTGGGGCTCAGGCCAGATCCAGAGAGAAGGACCGAGAATCTTCCTAAAGCTCTTTGTTCCTGATGACGAAATTCCTGCCCTGCCAACGTGCTGTGGTCAACTTGGCACACGAAGTAGTGGAAATGCTTCATCCGAAAAGCAGGTCTGGACCCCCCTCGCGTTGGTCGGGGGACACCAGGCTCAGCAGATTGTCGCCGGCAGGTGCAAGCGTAGGCCGATTGCTTCCCGGAGAGCACGGTCGGATAGGTAGCAGCAACTCACACCAAAATAGGGTCCGTTACTGCGTGCCGATTTCACCAGAGAGCGGTTTGCCGAACAGTTCATTGTACTCACCGTTGAAGCGCGAGAGCTGCATCTGTTCAATCGGGTTAAAATCGATCTCGCTGGTGTTGATCTTGATGCCCGGAAGGAGCGCGCCGAGCTCAATATCCTTCAAACTGGCCGCTTGCTTCATGATGTTAGCACGCGTCAAATCGTCACCGCACTGCTTGAGAACCCGTACAAGCGTCTGCGCGGTCGCGTACCCATACACGTTAAAGATGGAGCTCTTGTCGCCATCCGGAAAGTACTGATCCATGAAAGCCGTCCATTCCGTGATGGCCGTGTCATCCTTCCAGTTTGGATCGGTTGGGTCCTTGAGGTAGTTTGCAGAAATGATACCCTTAGAGTTCTCGAGTCCCGCCGGCTTGAGGACTGCACCTACCGAATTCGAGATGTTGGCCAGGATCAAGGTCGGCCTCCAACCGATTTCTGCCGCCTTCTTGATCGCTTGTGCAGCGAACTTGGGCGACGCCTCGTCGAAGAAAATGTCGGCGCCCGATGATTTCAGCGCCACCACCTTCGAGTCCACCGTCGGCTCGGTCAAATCGTACGAGATTTCGGCAACGATCATTCGCTTTGCTGCGGCTTCGCCGAGCCCGTCCTTCAAACCTTTCAAGTAGTCGCGGCCAGAATCGTCATTTTGATAAAGAATGGCGATCTTGCCCTCTGGGTGATTTTCCAGGATGTATCTTGCATAAATGCGGCCTTCGGTTTGATAGGTCGGCTGCCAACCCATAGTCCAAGGAAAGGTCTTGTAGTCGCCAAACCTGCTCGCTCCGGTTGCTACAAACAAATGAGGGACGTGCTTCTCGTTCATGTACTTTTGGATAGCCGCGTTTGTAGGGGTGCCTAAGCTCTCGAAAATGAAAAGTACCTCGTCGCCTTCGACGAGCTTCCGCGCTTGCTCCACGGTTTTTGGCGGACTAAAGGCATCGTCATAACTGATGAAACTGATCTTGCGCCCGTTGATGCCGCCGTGATCGTTCACCATCCTGAAGAAGGCCGCTTGTGTTCGACCTATTTGCGCGTAAGCCGACAAGGGCCCGCTATACGGCATGATATTCCCGACCTTGATCTCGGTATCTGATGCGCCGGGGTCATAATGTTTCTGAGCAGCACTCGGACCTGCGGTGAACGCAAGTGTCAACGCGACGGATACCAGCAGAATGAAGCGGAGCTGCATCATGTCAACCATCCCCTTGCCATTTGGAAAAGTGGCGCGACAACACTTGGAGCAACGCGTAATACTGTCTTCTGGTCCCGAGGACTAAGTGTTCCTTCTCGGGGCTTCTGTTCAAGAGCCGTATTTTACAGATCCTCGCGCACCCGGCCACCTCCCTTTGGCTTAGTCCCGTTTATACCAACGTATGATGGGAGGGCTTTTTGGCACTGCGGCAAAGCAAGCCAGTGCTCGCTCATTACGGGCCGAAGAACAAGCTGTACCTTCGTCTGCGTCGTCGGGCCCGCAACTTGGCAACTCGAACTGTCTAAGCCAATCTTATTGGACTATCCTATTGAAAGCGCAGTTTATCGGCGAAGCGTGGGGCCAATTGCCGTTTTGCGCTCGACGTAGGAAAGCTTCCACGAGATTGCGTGAAAATGCTACTCTGACCGGACACAAACTCTGCTTCGCCCTTTTGTGGCTCTTACCCTTTTTGGCGAGGCGGTGTCCGCGCCTCCTGACCAACAACGGTTTGCGAGTGGGACCATTTCCAATGGTGAACGCGAGCGGAATAGACGTCCTTGAGATTTTGTCCGAAGACGGCGGGCTCATATTCGGCCGAGGTTCACGGTTAGCCGCAGGAGGGCAGCGCCAGCAAGTACTGGTTGCCCTTCCGGCTGCGAAACGAGCAGAAGCGAGCACTCTTAATCGTCTGGCGCATGAGTATTCGTTGAGAGATGAACTCAAAGGCGACTGGGCGGTGCAGCCGAGTGAACTCCTGACGGACTGCGGTCAGAGCATTCTCCTGTTTGAAGATTCGGGCGGCAAGTTGCTCAGCTCGCTACTCGACGCTCCGATCGGCATAGAGATCTTCCTACGAATTGCCCGTGGCCTTGCGGCGGCCCTACAAAAGGTCCATGAGCAAGGCCTGGTCCATAAAGATATCAAGCCCAGTCACATTCTGATCAACTCGGCTACGGGTGAGGTCCGGCTCACCGGCTTCGGCATCGCGTCACGCCTCTTCCGAGAACGCCAGGCGCCATCTCCCCCGGAATCGATCGCCGGCACTCTCGCCTATATGGCCCCGGAACAAACCGGGAGAATGAACCGCTCGATCGATTCCAGGAGCGACCTGTACTCCTTGGGCGTCACGCTCTATCAGATGCTCACGGGCGCGCTCCCCTTCAGCGCGTGCGATCCCATCGAATGGGTTCATTGCCACATTGCTCGAACGCCAATACCACCGAACCAGCGGTCGGATAATACTCCCTCGCCGGTCTCTCAACTTGTGATGAAGCTCCTCGCCAAGACTGCGGAGGAGAGATATCAGACGGCTGCGGGAGTCGAACACGATCTTCGGCGATGTCAGGCCGAATTCGAGAAACGGCACCGAATTGACGAATTTCAGCTCGCGGAGCACGATCTGATAGGCCGGCTTCAGATCCCTGAAAAGCTCTACGGTCGTGCGCACGAAATAGACTGTTTGCTTAGCACGTTTGACCGAGTCGTAACCACTGGTGTGCCCGAATTAGTTCTCGTATCCGGATATTCAGGCATCGGCAAGTCATCTGTAGTTAATGAGCTTCACAAGGTCCTGGTGCCGCCGCGAGGGCTGTTTGCCTCTGGCAAGTTCGGTCAGTATGAACGTCACATTCCGTATGCCACCGTAGCGCAGGCCTTTCGAACTCTCGTCCGCCAGATTCTAGGCGAAGGCGAAGCGGAGCTCCAACGCTGGCAACATGAGTTGCGCAGCGCGCTTGGCGAAAATGGCGGGCTGATTGTGAATCTCATCCCCGAGCTGGAACTCCTCATTGGCAAGCAACCGCCAGTCGCTGATCTATCTCCTCAGGATGCGCAGCGCCGTTTTCAGACAGTGTTACGACGATTTATTTCTGTGTTCGCGCGTCCTGAGCACCCGCTGGCGCTTTTCCTTGACGATCTGCAATGGCTCGATGTCGCAACGCTGGATCTAATCGAAAGCCTTACCGCGCAATCGGATGTGCGGCATCTGTTGCTGATTGGTGCTTATCGAGACAATGAAGTCACGGCTACGCATCCCCTCTTCGAAAAGATCGACGCGATCCGTCGAGGCGGCGCAACAATACAAGAAGTTTCATTAGCGCCGCTGACTTTCGCAGACCTTTCGGAGCTGATCTCAGACTCCTTACGCTGCGAGGCTAATGTCGCCGAACCGCTCGTGAGATTGGTTCACGTAAAGACTGGCGGAAATCCATTTTTCTCAATTCACTTTCTTTCTTCACTCGCGAATGACGCTTTACTCACGTTCGACGCCGCGAATGCGCGATGGTGCTGGGATCTCAATTGCATTCACGGCAAGGGTTACACCGATAACGTCGTCGATCTCATGGCAAAACAACTCGGTCGATTACCGGCAAGAACTCAGGAAGCGCTCTGCCAGCTCGCCTGTGTCGGTTCCAGTGCGATGTTTGGGCTACTCGAAATGGTCTGCGAGATATCGCAGGAAGATCTTCATGTATGTCTCTGGGAGGCGGTGCGAGCCGAGCTCATTCTTCGCTTAGACGATGCATATGCATTTCAACACGATCGTATCCAGGAAGCGGCCTATTTGCTCGTCCCCGAGGAAGCGCGCGCCGAGCGCCACCTACGCATAGGCAGACTGCTCTTCGCGCATACGCCGGCGCAAAAACTCGAAGAGGCGATCTTCGACATCGTCGGGCATTTCAATCGAAGTGCGGCATTGATCACCTCTCAAGGAGAAATGGAGCAAGTTGCACAGCTCAATCTACTTGCTGGCAAACGTGCTAAGAACGCAGCCGCCTACTCATCTGCACAGACTTATCTTGCTGTCGGCCGGTCGCTCTTAGGAAGCGATTGCTGGTCGCGGCTATACACCCTAGCTTTCGAGCTGGAATACAACCTCGCCGAGTCGGAATTTCTGACGAACGATTTGGAGCCGGCTGAAGAGCGATTACTCCTGCTTGCGAACCGCGTGAAGAATGTCGTCCACCTAGGCGCTGTCGCTTCCCTCCGCGTCGATCTTTATGTGATGCTCGCTCGCTCGGAGCGCTCCGTCGAGGTGGGACTGGAGTATCTTCGAAAGGTGGGCATTGAATGGTCGCCTCATCCAACGAGCGAGGAGGTGAGGGAAGAGTACGAAGGGCTTAGGGATCAACTCAGAAGATACTCTATCGAGGATTTGCTTGATCTTCCGTTGATGGAGGACGCCGGCACGCTTGCGACGATGAACGTCCTCTCCAAGCTCATGCCGTCCGGCAACAACACAGACTACAATCTGAACTGCCTGCTGATCGCGCGCATGGTGAACCTGAGCCTCTTGCACGGCAACAGCGATGCATCCTGTCTCGGATATGTTTCGCTAGCCTTGGTTTTGGCAACCGACTTTGGCGATTATATCACCGCGGAACGCTTAGCGCAGCTCAGCCTCGATCTCGTCGACAAGCGCGGAATGGACCCGCTCAAGGCCCGCATCTATCTAAGGGTCGGAGGGGCTATTAGCCCCTTGATCCGCCACTTTCGTTTTGGGCGCCTGCTCGTGGTACGAGGCAGCGAAGAGGGCGATAAGGTCGGCGACATCCTTTACGCTGGTCATTGCCGCTCACACGTAATCAAGAGCTTGATTGCATCTGGTGAGCCTCTTGATGTGGTAGAAAGAGAAGCCCTGGCGGCCCTCGATTTCGCGCGTAGGACAGGTTCCAGTTTTGTTTTCCTCCTCATCCTCAATAAGCTCTACTTCGTTCGTACTCTGAGGGGACGGCCTTTAGATCTAAGATTGTTCGATAATACCGAGATCGATCAGGCCGACTATGAAAGTTATCTTGCTGCAGACCCGAATTTGACCAATCCTTCGTACGCATATTGGACCAGAAAATTGCAGGCTTGTGTCTTCGCGCAAGAATTTTCGTCGGCACTTCAAGCCGCGAGAAAAGCGCAAGGCATGCTCAATGGCCCGTCTCCAGTCGAGCGAGCCGAGTACCATTTTTATTCCGCATTGGCGCGAGCAGGGGCGGTCGTCAGTTTTGAAGACGTCGAACCCGACGAGAGGAGGGCGGTACAGGAAGCATTGACGGCCCATCACAAGCAACTTCAGATCTGGGCTCAACAATGTCCTGAAAATTTCGAGAACCGCGCGGCGCTCATTGCCGCGGAAATGGCCCGCCTCGACGGGCGCGACCTTGATGCTCAGCAACTGTACGATCAGGCGATCCGTTCGGCTCAGCTCAATGGGTTTGTGCACAACGAGGCTTTAGCGTGCGAGACGGCTGCGCGCTTTTACGAATCGCGGGGCCTCACGGCGATGGCGGATCTCCTTCGTGAAAAGGCCCGAGATGGTTATTTGCGGTGGGGCGCCGGGGCGAAGGTACGGCAACTCGAGTCCCTCTATCTCCACTTGGAGAGGAGTGAGTTGCGCGGCGCAAAGACAGAAATGTTGACGCCAGATCAACAGCTCGACGTCGCCGCTGTGGTGAAGGCATCACAAGCCTTGTCCGGTGAGATCCTTCTGCCGCGCTTGATCGAACGTTTAATGACGATTGCCATGCAAAGTGCGGGAGCAGATCGGGGCTTATTAATCCGCCCAAGCGAAGGTGATTACCGGATTGAAGCAGAGGCACGGAGTGATGGTGACTGTATCGTTCTGGATTATGGCTCAGACGCAAGTGGGATACTTCCTGTAAGTGTCGTTCGGTATGTAATGAGAACACACGAGACTGTGCTTCTCGACGATGGGTCCAAACAACATCTATTCTCAGAAGAATATTTCCGAGTTGGAGGGGTGCGATCTGTACTTTGCGTTCCGCTTCTTCGTCAGGGAATACTGGTGGGAGTGATCTATCTGGAGAACGCGCTCGCATCCCACGTCTTCACGCCTGAGCGGGCGAGGCTCTTGGAGCTCCTGGGTTCGCAAGCGGCGATTTCGCTCGAGAACACCCGCCTTTATGGCGACTTACAGGAGCGTGAAGCGAAGGTTCGTCGGCTGGTCGAGTCCAACATAATCGGCATATGCATTTATGACGGCCAAAGCCGTATCACAGAGGCGAATGACGCGTTTCTGGGCATCGTAGGCTATAGCCGGGATGACATCTCTTCTAGTCGGCTTAGCTTTAACGACTTGGCACCTCCGGAAAGGAGTGCTGCTGACGTGCGGCTGTTGTTCGAGATTGCGTCGGCGGGAAGCTCGGAGCCTGCCGAAGAGGTCTTTGTGAGAAAAGGCGGGGGTCGCGTTCCAGTACTTGTGGGAGGAGCGTCGTTCGGCGAGCCACCACACCAGGGTGTAGCCTTTGTCCTAGACTTGACAGAGCGAAAGCGCGCTCAGGAAGAGCTGGCGCACGCGAATCGAGTAGCCACAATGGGTCAGCTCTCTGCCTCCATAGCACACGAGGTCAACCAACCGCTTGCTGCGCTGCTTACAAATGCCGGAACGGCAGCGCGCTGGCTCGCTCGTCAGCCACCGAACTTGGAAAAAGCCAAGCCGTTGATCGACCGCGTTATCGCAGACGGTAAACGCGCCGCTGACATTCTTAGCCGTATCCGTGATTTCTCGAAAAAAGCCCCTGCGCGAGCAGAGGAGTTAGACATCAACAAGGTGATTTTGGAGATCGTCGGGCTAACTCGTGTTGTTCTGTCCGAGCATAGCGTTTCACTTAAGATGGTACTCTCGGAAGATCTGCCGCACATATTTGCAGATAGAATCCAGTTGCAGCAAGTGATCCTGAACTTGATCATGAACGCCATCGAAGCTATGAACACAGCTACTGAAGGATCGCGCATGATATCGATCGGAACGAGTGTTGCCGATCCTACCGGTGTCCTTGTAGCCGTAAGCGACTCGGGGCCGGGGCTCTCGGCGGGAGACGCCGAACGTATCTTCGAGCCGTTCTTTACAACGAAATCAACCGGGTTAGGGATGGGCTTATCGATCTGTAGATCGATTGTCGACGCGCACGGCGGACGGCTATGGGCGACTCCGAACAGGCCTCAGGGCGCTGTCTTTTGCATGCTGCTGCCTGCTGGAAAATGAATTCAGATAAGATGCTCGCCGGTGGCGTTCTTATCGACTGGTACGCAAGCGTTTGCGGCTGCGCTGCCTGTGACGGTACATCTCTGGAGACGGCGAGTGACTTTTTGCTAGCCTCCAGGATTGCTACGGCGAGCTTTCAAAGCGTCGGCCATTCGGACCAACTCGGCAAAGCTTTGCGCCATCATTTTGTGCATGACCGCGCCACGGTGAATCTTGACCGTGATCTCGCTGATACCGAGATCGCTAGCTACCTGTTTATTCATCTTGCCGGCGGTAACGTGCCACATGATCTCCTGCTCCCGGCGTGAGAGAGCCTTGTATCGCTCCTCTAGCTGAGAAAGATCGTACTCAGAACTTCGGCGTTGGCGGTCCCGGTCAATGGCAGTAATGACTGCGTCCAGCATGTCCTGGTCGCGAAACGGCTTTGGGAGAAAATCCACGGCGCCGTGCTTCATGGCACGAACCGACATCGAAATGTCGCCGAAGCCTGTGATCATCACCACCGGCATGCCGACGCCGATTTGACTCAGACGTCCTTGGAATTCTAGACCGTTTACGTCCGGCAAGCGGACATCCAGAACGATACAGCCTGGCCGGTCGGCCCGCCTAGCCGAAAGAAAGTCCTCCGCTGTTGCATAGGTCTGAGTTTGTAGGCCCACTGAATCAAAGAGATCCGCTAACGCGCTTCGCATAGACGCGTCGTCATCAACCACATGCACCAGGGGCTTTGTCTTCTCTCCAGATAGCATGCTCCTAGTTTAAACCCTATCTCGGGTCAACTGCTATCAAAATGGCACGGATGTTGCGATCAAAGCTGGTATAGGCCGAGGATGCCTGCATCCCCAGATCTTTGCGAAAAAGTCGTCCGGTGACAACGGCTTAGATAGGGCATCGGACTTTAAGCAAACGGCTGAAATAAGGGTACCAGTATAGACCTATCAAGATTCAACCGTGCCGGGCGGACAAGGTAACACTCTCGTATGATTTCGCCAAACCTCGGCTCGTGCGAGTGTACTGCGTGCTCCACGCTTCCCAGCTGAAGTTGAATGCAAAGTGCCGAGAGAGCTCGAGATCGCAGTCATCGATGATGATGAACCATTCCGGATGGCGCTGGTGGAGTCGCTTTCCTCGCTGGGGTTTGGTGCTGATGGATACACTTCCGCGGAGGCGTATACTAGCACAGTTGCAATCGTATCATGCGATTGCATCGTCACAGACATTCATATGCCCGGAATGAGTGGGCTAGAGCTGATTAAATGGCTGAAGGCTCGCGGGTCAGTAGTTCCTGTTGTGCTGATTACTGCACACACAGAGGAAAACCTGGAGGGCAGAGCAGCCTCTGCCGGTGCAGCGGGCTTGCTTCGTAAGCCGTTTGAAATAGATGATCTTGTCGAATGCATTGAGCGGACGCTGCGTGCATCGAGGTGAGCGGATGGCCGGCATTTTGCGGGATTGATGGCGAGTAAACCAGACGAAGCCTCTGGATGGGGACGCTCGTTGAGTCGCAGGCGACCCCCGCATGTGGCGTGAGAGCGAGATCGAGATGCTGTGAAAGGTCTGTAGCCGGGCCGCGGGTACGCACGCTGCCCTCGGTACAAGTCGAGGATTGTCGTGGTGCTGGAAGTGAAGAGCTGAGCGCCGCGGGTAGTTACGGCGACACGGTAGCTTGCGCATGCGCGGGCGTTTGTTGATGCAAAGCCGAAATTCGTCGACCTCAATGGATCGCCGAGTTTGCGCCTATCTTGCTCGTGCGGCCTCAACGTTGATAATGGCAATTAGTGGGCGGACCAGAGCGCAAATGTTTTGCGGGGGGCGATTGCCGATCTCTTCCCACGAGCCACACGACTTCCCCGAGCTCAGCGCGACTGCTTGACCAAAAGCTGGCGTTCTGCAGAGGCACTCCTGGGGTCGCGGCTTGCCTCTGCGCTCCTTCGGCGGAATCTAGGGCGCGTGATCCTCACGCCACACGCCTACGAACGCCATTGCGGGGCATCAATTGCCCTGAATGCGGTTCGTGGCCGGACGATGTTCGATTGCACGTCTCGAGCTACGCTTCGTCAGTCGGAGCTGCGGAGCTGCGGAGCCGTGGTGCCGACGATCGGACCGACTTCGAGCTGGCTAAGCTTGCGGTCACGGGGTTGCGCAACAGTCAGTAGCAAGGCGATCAGTCAGCGCGAGCGCGCGGCGACCGCCACTAAACGGTAGCGGCCCGTGTTGTACGATGTGGCAGAGGCCGGCTTTGACCCGCAGCTCACCTCGACGGTTCAGCCGCCGTCGTGTTCGCGCGGGGCCTTGACGCTTGTGCACTCGGGCAAGGCCTCGCCTATTTCGTGATCTCTCCCTGGGTTAGCAAAAATGTTGCGATGCAACTTGACACCGAATCTGACTCGGCATCCGCCCAGGACAGTACGAATGAGGAGGTCAACCATTCGTCTCAAGGCCGACCGCGTTACTATAAGTCTAGCAGAGCGGCGCGGCGCCTAACAATCGTAGACAATGGGTGCTCAATGGATCGACGAGTGTTCGTTGCGGTCATTCTCGCGCCGTTTTTGGGCCTGTCTCGCGCGCGCAGTCACGTAAAAGCAAGCAGGTCATGACGGTCGTAGATTGGCGTCCGAGCGCGTACCACTGTTTCAACGGCTTGATCACTTCTCGCGCTTCGCCTTCCTCGACCAACTACCTCCGTCCCACGATGTTTTTCGTTGCCTGGTGCGCTCCAGTGCCCTTCGCAGTCCAGCGGTCGTGCAGAGTCCTCATCTGGCGGCTGCAATCGTTTCATTTCCGTAGTTAACGTCGCATCGCTATCAATGATGAACGATCTGGAGCGAGCGATCCAACACGAGGATCGCACAGAAGTTGCAGATGAGGCGCTCTCCGACCGCAGCGGTCGCTTAGCTTTGAAGCGGGACCTCCGTGCGTCTTCACTCTGAAAGGAAAAAAGATGTGTGCGAAGACCCCAAAAGATGGCACCCAACATGTATGCAGTGTGGATTGCGATCATGGAAGTGATCCAACGTCCGTAGCCATCGATGGGGTGCGAATTCCGGACAGTAAAATGGCCCAGGAATTAAGGCAGCTGATCCGCGACACCGAAACGGATCTTCTCTTCAATCATTCAACGCGCGTCTATTTTTTCGGGGCTCTGACCGGAAAACGACGTCGCCTGAGGTTTGACCACGAGCTTCTCTACGTCGGCGCGATGTTTCACGACATAGGTCTTACGGAACGATATCAGGCATCCGCCAACCGTTTCGAAGTCGACAGCGCCAATGCCGCTCGAGACTTCCTGAGAAGGCACGGGATCCCCGAAAGGGGCGTCGAAGCAGTGTGGGACGCGGTCTCGCTGCATACCACGCCGGGAATTCCCGAGCATAAGCAAGCCGAGGTGGCCCTTTTGACTTCCGGAGTAGAAATGGACGTTATGGGCCTCGCATACGAGCAGTTTACCGAAGCCCAACGTAACGCAGTTCTGGCAGCTTATCCACGTGGCGACTCGTTTAAGAACGACATCATCGAAGCGTTCTATAACGGGATGAAGCACAGGCCGAACAGTACATTCGGGACCGTCAATGACGACGTGCTCGCTTACCGCGACCCCCACTTCCAGAGAGTGGATTTCTGCAAACTTATATTGCAGTCGCCTTGGAGTGGGTAACGGGTCCCATCGCAGCCCACTCCCGCCCGATAATGTATCCGAATTCTAGGTTTTCGGATTTCGTATCGAGCCAAACGCGAGAGCACAGATGATAGAGAGATGATTCCCGGTCCGCATGAAGTCGCAGCTTTAGACTGAACGCATGTCAATCAGAGATGACAGGCCGACCAAAGTGTTGCGTTTGACGAGAACCCTATCGATAGCCATCGAGGATAAGTCATGTCTTGCAAGTGGATCGCAGCGGCTTTCACGATACTGTTGGCGACCCGATTGGAGGCCGCCGGTCAGACCGCGCGGACTGGCAAAGAGCCCTGGCCCATTCGGAATGGTCATAATAACCAGCCGACGGCGCAAGAGCTCAGAGCTTTAGGTCGGGAGGATGTCACACCCGACGAAGCGCGCGAAATCGATCGATTGTACGATCAGCTCTTGACGAATGAAAAAAAAGCTTTGAAGCCCAAGCCGTCTTCTGGACGCTAGCCGATCGGTCGGACACTAAAGGTCCGTTGAATCGCGCCACAGCAGGTCTAGAGCACACTGCATCAACGAGCGAGTGAACAAGCCCTGCCACGCAGCAGCCACGCGGTCGCTAAATGCAATTCGACAAACTGTCGTTTGATAGCGCAGACAGCATCTTAGTAGCTGAACGCGTCCATGGTCGTGGATATCTAATGTGCCGAGGTGCTCGCGCCTGTAGGTCCTCGGTCCATACACTGTCATCGGCGCCAGGTTTATTTCCGGACAGCGAACGCTATTTTCAATCCAGGCAAGCGCAACGCATGCAAAACATCTCTGACGCATATGGCCAACTCGTTGCGCCGATTGCGTTGGGAAAGGAGATCCAGTCATGGCAATCAGCCGGCTTACGATTCCATCGATCGCCGTATTCATTTCGGCTCTTGCTTTTGGATATGCGGCCCCCGTAACCGCCACCGCGCCGATAAAGGGAGACTATTTCCATACTGGGGCCGGCGCGCATTATCTTGAGCGAGCCAAGGGCGACATCGTCACTGTGCCTTTTCGCGGCAACATCAATGTCCTTATGGGATCCGGCGCGAATATCGTGGTTCTCTCCGGAAGCGAGGGTAAGTTCCTCGTCGATTCGGGCATCAAGCCTTCAAAAGAAAAGTTGCAGGAGGCTCTCAATAACCTCAGCCCGTCACCGTTGAAATACGTCGTAAACACTCATTGGCACTGGGATCATACCGACGGAAACGAGTGGATGCATGCAGCCGGCGCCTCGATCATTGCGCAGATAAATACGCTGAAGCATCTTGCCGAGACCGCTCACGTCGATGATTGGAATTGGACGTTCGATCCCGTTCCAGCCGGCGCGCGCCCGACGATCCTCGTGGAAAATGAGAAAGAGTTCACCTTCGCAGGTGACACTATAAAGGTGGAGCATTTCGGCGCCGGCCATACCGATGGCGATGTGGTGGTGTATTTCGAAAAGGCCGATGTGATGGCCCTCGGCGACGCGTTCTGGAACGGAAACTATCCGTTCATCGACAACGAAGACGGCGGCAGCGTCAATTCGGCCATCGCATTTGCCAATAAGATTATCGACCACACCACGGATAAAACAATCCTGGTTCCGGGTCATGGGCAGGTCGGCAACCGCGCTCAATTGATTGAATTTCGCGATATGCTGGTCGCGGTGCGCGATAAGGTCGCTGCACTGAAGTCACAGGGAAAATCCCTCGAAGAAGTCATAGCGGCGAAGCCGACCGCCGCCTTCGACGCGAAGTGGGGAAGATTCGTAATCGGTCCGGAATTCTTCACAAAGCTTGTGTACGAAGGACTTCCGGCACGTTCGCAGGAAGACCCATCGTGAACGTCGTGCAATCTACGTTCGAAGGCGATCTGTCCACACGTGCCAGTCGGTCGCCAACGCTTTCGAAAAGCATAGCGCCGACGTTGCGCGGTGGCCGACCGGCATGAGTTCGGCCGATATTTCGCCGCTGGCACCACGAGACGATCCGCAAGGTGATGCCGGTCGAAAGCCACATCATTCCCGACCCGGTTGAGATCAGCGACAGCTGAACTTCATTTTGACGAAGGCAACGAGAGGACCACCATGATCGACAGACGCACCCTCATGCACTCCGGAATGATGCTTGCGGCGTCCGGTGCCGCTATATCTTTTTCATCAAAGTTGGCTTTGGCTGAGACTGTGACGTTGCCGTTTGGCAATGGCGAGCGGCCGCTGATCAAATACCCTCAGAAGCGTCCGCTGATCGGCCTGACCAGCCGGCCGCCGCAGTTAGAGACGCCGTTCTCCGTGTTCAATGAAGGTGTGATCACACCGAACGATGCGTTCTTCGTGCGCTACCATCTCGCCGATATTCCGCTGGAGATCGATCCGGATACTTTCTCCGTCGAGATCAAAGGGAAGGTGGACAAGCCGCTGAAGTTGTCGCTGGCCGAGATCAAAAAGATGCCGGCCATTGAGCTCGTGGCAGTCAATCAATGCTCCGGCAATAGCCGTGGATTTTTTGATCCGCGCGTCGGTGGTGGTCAACTCGCCAACGGCGCCATGGGCAATGCACGCTGGAAGGGCGTTTCTCTAAAGGCAGTCCTCGACCAAGCCGGCATGCTGGCTGGTGCTAAGCAAGTCGTATTCGGTGCGCTCGATGGTCCGGTCAGCGACAGGACGCCGGATTTTGCCAAGGCACTCGACGTCGATCATGCGAGAGACGGCGATGTGATACTGGCCTATGCCATGAACGGAGAGGACCTTCCGGTCCTTAACGGATATCCGCTGCGCCTGATCGTGCCCGGTTACTATGGCACCTACTGGGTCAAGCATCTCAACGAAATCACTGTCATCGACACGGTGTTCAATAATTTCTGGATGAAGAGTGCCTATCGAATTCCGGACAATGACTGCAACTGCGTCGAGCCGGGAACGGCGCCAAAGGCGACCATTCCAATCAATAAATTCACCGTGCGCTCCTTTCTGACCAGTCTCGTTGACGGCGCCAAGGTGAAGGCTGGTGCTGAGACGCCGTTAAGAGGCATTGCATTCGATGGCGGAAGCGGCATCAAAGAGGTCGCGGTCTCGACCGATGGCGGACAGATCTGGACGCCGTCACGCCTCGGCGAGAATCTCGGCCGGTACTCATTCCGCGAATGGACGTTGATGGTCAAATTGCCGGCCGGCGCGCATGAGTTGAAGGTCCGCGCGACCAGCAATGACGGACAAACGCAGCCCTTGCAGCCATTGTGGAATCCCGCTGGCTACCTGCGCAACGTCGTCGAAACCTATCGTATTGTGGCAGCTTGAGGAGAGTGGTCATGAAGCTCGTGGTTATGACTGGCCTCCTGGGTGCGATGGCCTTGGCAGGAATTGCTTACGGTCCGATGTTGGCGAAGGCCAAGCCTGTCTCCTACAACCTTCCCGAGGAGACAGCTGCTTTCAAGCCAGGGCCAAACCTGGAAGTCGTCCAGAACAACTGCACCGCATGTCATTCAGCCGACTACATCAAGACTCAGCCACAGGGCCCCAAATTCAAGAAGGATTTCTGGCACGCCGAGGTCATGAAGATGATCAAGGTGTACGGCGCACCGATCGACGAAGCGGACGTCGACAAGATCGTCGAGTATCTTTCGCAGACGTATTAAAGCGACCAGCCCGCTGTATCGATCAGTCGGACAACGGTGAACGACCACTGCGTTGCCCGTTCGAGCCCGTATCGAGATGGCAGCAACGAAGTCGTGTTCGTGCAATTTCCTCAAAAGAAGTCTTGAGGAGATGGACCACATCTACCAAGTTCATGAGGAGGGCTCCCTCAACGTGGAGGTAAAAATACTACCGAAGGATATCGATCAGCTACACGTAGCCCCATCACGTTGGTGGCCTCGGAATTCAGTCTTGGTCCTAACACGAGGGGCAGTTGTATGAGCTGGACTCCTACACTAACCGATCGCGAAGGCCCGGTTTATTTGCGCATTGTGGCAGCCTTGGCCGCGGACATCGAGAGCGGAAGGCTAGTGCGCGGACAACAGCTCCCCACGCATCGGGAGCTGGCGAAGACGCTCGGCATCGATCTCACCACGGTGACGCGCGCCTACACGGAAGCTCGGCACCGCGGGCTGACGCAGACCCGCGCCGGGCAAGGCACGTTCGTCGTCGAGTGTCTATCGTTCCCGAGGCGCAGCTCGTACCAGGCGCCGGACGTCGACCTTTCGATGATTCTTCCGCCTCAACCGCTGGACAGCGACCTGGAAGGGCGGCTCACGCGCGGACTCGCAGCGATCCAGCGCGAGGTTGGGTTCTCCGCGCTTCTCACTTACCGGGACCCTAGAACATGCCAGGCAGAGTGCAACATTGCTGCGGAGTGGCTCCGTTCGCGCATTGCGGACGCGCGTGGTGATCGCCTCGTGATCTGCCCCGGAACTCAGAACGCAATTTTCAATCTGCTTGAAACGCTGATGTCGCCAGGTGATGTGGTTCTCACCGAAGCGCTGACCTATCCCGGGATAAGGGCCGCGGCCGGATATGCGGGCGTTCGCCTGGTCGGGGTCCCGATGGATGAGGACGGCGTCGTTCCGGCCGCGCTCGAAGAGGCATGTCGGCGACATGCCCCCAAGGCGGTGTATTTGGTTCCGACGATCCACAACCCGACGACCGCGACAATGCCGCTTCCGCGGCGCCAGGAGGTGGCCGAGGTATTGCGGAGAAACGACGTACTGCTGCTGGAAGACGATGCCTACGGCGCACTCGAGCCGGAGGCGGTGCCGCTTGCGTCACTGATTCCGGAGCGGACATACTTCATGGCGAGCCTTTCAAAGTGTATCGCTCCCGGCTTCCGTGTATCATTTGTTCTGACCCCCGACCACGCGTCCAAAGAGCTTCTGGCGGCTGCGCTGCGAGCGAGCGTTCAGATGCCGATGCCCCTCACAGTCGCGCTCGTCACGCGGTGGCTGCAGGACGGCAGCGCCAATGCGATCATTGATGCCGTCCGCGCCGAAGCGGCAGCAAGACAGAAGCTGGCCGCCAGCGCGCTCGCGCGACACCCCTATTACGCACGTCCCAACGGTCATCACATCTGGATCCCGTTGCTCGGTGATTGGACGAGCACCGAATTCGCGTCGCATGTTCAGGGTCAAGGTCTTGCGGTCTGCACCTCCGAAGCATTCGCCGTCGATAGAGTTCCGCCGCACGCTGTTCGCGTCTCGCTCGGCGCCGCCACCAGTCGATCCGATCTCATCAGAGCGTTGAATCTCGTCGCCGCCGCATTGAATCATCAATTGAACAAGTCAGTCTGACTCAACCCAGTCGAAGCAACTGTGTCGTCGCTAACACGAGCCGCTCAGTACTTCCTCCCGGCTACTGAAGTACCCGACGGCGGTTCTGATCTATCGAGACCGCTCGACTGCGTTGGCCCACGCTGAATGCAGCTTCTTTATCGCCCGCAGGTCCTCGGTCCATACACTGTCATCGTAGCGAGCTTTATCTGCGGCAGGCGGAATGCTACTTCAATCCGTGCAAACGCAATTAGACAGTTCGATGCGCGGATGAGGTTTGAATGAGTCCTTACGCGCACAACTTTCTGCCTCGCAGAGTGGGTGCTCGCATGCCTTTTGCCAAAGATCGTGGTTCAAGTCTTTTGAAATCTGACGAGCCGATTGCGTGGCCCGAACGGAACCGGACGGCGCGAGTCGCATTTGGTCTCAGATCATTCTGGCTATTGGCTTCAGCATCTGTAGCGTTGCTGTTTGGCTGCTCCGACAAAGCTCAGATCTTCCAGACACCAGGCACACCCGTCTTGGAGCGAGAGTATCATCATTTGTGGTTGATCACGCTGGTCACGCTAATCGTCCTGGCGTTGTGCCTGATGTTATTCTCGGGGTCGCTAGTTACACTTATGAACTCACGAATGCTGTGGCTCCTTTTCAACCTCCATAAGCGGATGATGTCGGTAGCCAACGCCGCCAGCCTTGAGCTCGTCTGTCCCGGAGCCGGATCATCGTAAGTCGATGTCGCGATCTCATGCGACAAGACTGCACGAACCCAACCATCAAACATGAGGAGAAAGAAGATGATAATTTCACTGTCAGCCCTAGTACTGGCTTCGCAACTGATCGTCACGGTTGCGGATCATGTTCCAGACTTCAACATTGAATTGGGATGCAAAGTCGAGACTGCCTCCGCAGTCGATCCAAATGCAGGTTTGAACGCAACGATAAAAAAATGTGCTGACGCCGAGCAACAGGCAAAAGATCAGCTTCAAACGCAGTGGGGGCAATATGCACCGTCCCAAAAGAAAATATGCATGGGGTTAACAACTGGCGACGCTTCTATCCTGCCAAGCTACGTTGAACTGGAGACGTGCCTTTATGGCCAACAGCTAGTCCGACGGAAGGATTAGCAGGCAAGGCGCTTTGGCTCTTCACTCCAAGAGCGCGATAGAGCACCCACTCGCGGACAAGAAACACCGCGGCGTTCCGTGCCAGCTCGCTATCGACAAGGCCGCCGTCGGCATCGAGGCGCGCTCCGCGTCAATTGCTCGCAAAGTTCATACGCGGGCGCGAGGCAATTCATTCGCCTGATCTTCCCCGAGCAGATCATGTCCACGCATGCCGGCACGGCTGCAGTCTGCCGCGCGACGGGTTTCCGCGGCGGGCTCGCCGTCGCCCCACCGGACATGGGTCGAACGAAAGCAAAGATAAGAAAAATGAAGCACGAAAGGTCGATAACTCCCACGGCACCAGCGAAGAGCGAGGTCCAAAATCTCGATCCAAAGCGGTGGTGGGCGCTCGCGTGTCTACTAGTGGGTTCATTTCTGGCGCTGCTCGACTTCTTCATCGTCATTGTCGCAATGCCGTCGATCACGTCGGGTCTGCAAGCGACGGCGGCGGACGCGCAGCTCATCATTTCAAGTTACTCCGTGGTCTATGCGGTCTTTCTCATCACCGGTGGACGGCTTGGCGATATTTATGGGCGCAAGTCCATCTTCCTGATCAGCCTTGCCGGCTTCGCCTTGGCTTCCGCATTCTGCGGCCTCGCCTGGTCGCCATCCTCGCTCATCATGGCGCGCCTGTTGCAGGCGATGGCCGCCGCCGCCATGGCCCCGCAAGCGCTGGCGTCCGTGCATGCCCTGTTTCCGCCGCGCGAGCGCGGACGCGCGCTCAGCATTTATGGCATCACCCTCGGCCTCTCCTCGGCCGTGGGCCAACTTGTGGGCGGCGCCCTCGTTGCCGCCGATATCGGCGGATTGAGCTGGCGGTTGATCTTCCTGATCAATGTGCCGATCGTGGTTGTCGCATTCATCGCCACGCTCCGCGTGCTGCGGGACACGCGTAGCGAACGCCGTCCGCGCCTCGACTGGGGCGGCGTCGTTTTGTCCTGCGCAGCACTTACGGCTTTCGTGCTGCCGCTGGTCGAAGGGCGCGAGCGCGGCTGGCCGGTGTGGTCGATCGTCATGTTGCTGACCACGCCGATCTTCGTCGAGTGGTTCCGACGCTACGAAATCCGGCTGGCTGGGGCCGGTGGCGATCCGCTCATCGCTCTTGAAATCTTTCAACAGCCTGGCCTGATGCGCGGCCTAGGCGCCATCATGACGCTCTACGCCATTTCCACGTTCTTCCTGATCTATTCGATCTATCTCCAGGCTGCGATTGGCTTTACCGCCCTGCAGGCCGGGCTCGGAGTCATTCCGTTTTCCATCGGCTTCGTGACCGGATCGACCTTCAGTCCACTGTTCGGCCGCTGGTTAGGAAGGGCAGCGACGTCGCTCGGCTTTTCTCTTTCGGCGACCGGCGCTATCGCGATCGCGTTGATTGCTTCCCATTTCGCCGCTGGCGTCGCTCCGCCGTGGACGTTGCTGGGTCCAGCGGTGGCGGTCGTCGGGCTCGGCATGGGCATGTCCATGCCGACGATGATGCGGGCGATTGTCGAGCGCGTGGAGCCGCGCCACGCAGGTCTTGTCGGCGGCATTGTCAATTCTACGTTGCAGGTCAGTGCCGCGGTCGGCATCGCGGTGCTCGGCGGCCTGTTCTATTCCGTCATTGGCGCGCATGCCGTTCCGGCAACCGTGACGCGAGCCTTTTCAGTCACCCTTGTCGGGATTGCCATCTGCCATGTCGGCGGTGCTTTGCTCGCCGCCGGTTTGGGGCAGCGCAAGCCGCGCTCCCCAACGGGCACGGTATTTTAGGAGTCGTATCGCGCTTAAGTGAGGACCAGCCAAATCATAGCCATGACGGCTGCCGTACCGCCAATACCGAATACCCGATCGAATAGCCCACAGGACCTTAGGCCCCGAGATTTTGCAGCGCCAAAACAATGCGGACGTTTACCGAAGTCGGCTGATGATCGATACTGTTGAAAAAGTCGAAAATAGTACCAGCGCAAAATGTCGCTGAGATCAGCTCAGGGCGAATTCCGGCAAGAACAGCCTTCACGGCAAAGCTAGGAAGATCGAAGAGCGATTCAGCGCAGATTGACGTGGCGCCCCGTGTCTAACGGCGTCGACCGCACCGGTAGCCCTTAGAAAATAGGCATGCGCGACAGATCGGACTTTTTCAACAGAATCGCTCCTGAGCAGAACAACGCAAGAGCCGTCGCTATGTCGGCTGTCTGCGGCAGAGCGTGCGCCATGTGATCGCTGAGCTGACTGCTGCTGTTGACCCTGGCTGTGTGAAGAGCCACGAGTCAGCTACGATTCCCCCGTTTCCTGATGGGGGATACTGTCCAGCCGATCAACTATCCGACCGTTCCGCGCGGCACCGAGTGGCTGCGCATTACCGCGACGCCCTACCACGATGACGCCTGGTTCGCGCCGGTCGCTTTAGCGAGCTCGCAAACGATTTGAGCGCGATCGTCCTGTGCACATGACTGCACGACGATGGGCCGGCCTTCGTATTCCTGACGGTGGAAACTCCTCGGCCAACTCAACCGGTGAGAGATAGCGCGCCGCGGACCCAACTATCGCGCCCGGCGCTCTTACTCGGCTCAGCCTCGAGAGCTGTCCTTGAGACCTTGAACTTGCCGTGTTGCTTGCAATCAAACCCTTCTTGGAAGCTCTCCGATTTCGTTTCCGCAAATCGGACATGTCACCATTTGGAATCCTCTCCATGCGGGGCCGCTCATGGCACTGCAGAACCAAGCGAGATTTAGCGTGCGAGAAGCGTGCCGCTATAGGCGCATTCCCGCGCACGTTTCTGCATTTGTACTCACTGCGCCTACCCCGATGGTTTTCCAAAGAGCCTGAAAATCAAAGGGGGAAGCTGGTGCTGCCAGACAGGATTGAACTGTCGACTCTCCATTACCAATGGAGTGCTTTACACATTCTGTGTGGCCCAACCGTCGGATCGCGCCGGAGGCTGACCACCGATTGACCACCGAAACATCGTGGACAGACAGCGATAAAGGTGGTCAATCACAAGCGAACTCCACTGTTTTTGTTGATTTTTTCGCTTGCTACTTACGTTCGGGACGCAGGGGACGCAGGGGGCGCAGGTTCTGGTCCGGCCACTCCGCTCATTGTTTCAAAAAATCGACTTTTTCAAAGGCTGGGCGGACCGGCGAGGGTAGCGAGCGCTCCCTCAAGTTTTTCTTGGTCGATGACGTAGTAGCGTCGCTTGCCGGGCACCCCCATTACCTTCCTGTCTATCGTGGCGGCGTCGCTCCGCTGCGTTCGGAGAATCTGATGCTCGACAAGCAACTCCTTTGCGGCATCACTCGGCCTCCAAGACCTTGGCTTGATGAGAATATCTCCATCAACGCGAAAGCCGTCCGCACTCTCGCGCCGCATAGCCTCTTCCTTTGAGCAACGTTCGCCCTTTCTGAGCGAGACCAGAGTAAGGCGTTGCAGATCGGCGTCTAGTTCACGGGCGACACCTTCGATATTCGAAATTGTCCCTGGATTAGAAACGACGGTCGGGGACCTCCGGATGGTGGCAAGCGCCCCTACCATGCATTTTTCGATTGCGGCTCGTGTCTCCCTCTTTTTCCAAGGAAGAATGCCGTACTCGATTGCCAAGGCTGCACCGGCGTAAATCACAGCAAAATTGGCTGCAATCCGCCGATCCGGGCCGGTCGCAAGTTTCGAAGAAACCTCCGCCTCGAAATACGCAATATGAAACTTGGCTCTCTTGACCGCGGCCTCCGGATTTTTTGTAACCCGGCGCATGTATCGATCCATCGCAAAGCCTTGATTTTCGACTGCGTGAAGGCGCAGTTCGTTCACCAACCGCTGGCGCACTTCCGTCGGATTTTCATCCGCGGCAAGTTGAAGGCAATCAAAAATCCCAGCAGCACCCGGCTCGACCGCGGGAACATCGATAAATCGGACCTCTTCACCGCCGATGCGAGATGTTGCAGCGCTCTCTGCTATTGCTTTCAGAGCGAATTCGCTCGTGCTGAGGGCGATGACCCGAAACTCCTTGACGCTTAGGTTCGTTTTCTTTTCATAAGATTTGTCGAGGTTTCTGCCGCGATTACGCGCAAACATGAAGGCGAATAGCTTTGCCTTTTTCTGGATTGGCAGCGTACTGCCGCCCTCATCTGCAGTATCGTCCAGCGGAAGAATGCCATCTCGATGACCGACCGCGAGTTGCTCTAAGCCCGGAATGGAATCAGCCCACCCCGGCAACCCATTGTCTCCGAACAATCCTGCGACCGATCCAGCCGCGTAAAGGGCGCTCGTTTTTCCGGTGGATGTGGTGCCAAAGAGATTGAGGGCGAACGAGTCCATGTTCAGGCGGCGAAGCAGAAGAGCCGCAAACGCCGCACCTATCATCAGACGGAGACGCGACGACTTTCTCGCGGTTCGAGCGACGGTTGCTTGCCAATCCTCAAGTGACCCCTTTCCAAGAGCCATCCTCGCAACGTTGGCACCCGCATTAGGGTCCAATATGAAACGGCTCCCTTTTCCGAATTGACGACGAGAGGTGAGGATCGCATCTTCGTACCATCCAGGAGCTCCAACCATGGTGAAGGTCCGATCAGGTTCACGTGCCAGCACATGTTCGATTAGTCGCTCGGGGAGTTTACTTTCAGTTGGCCAGCGATAGTCGGAATCCGCCAAGGTATCGATGATCCTGTTGCGGTTTCGGGGTGTCGTAGCTGACATGTCGAAAAATTCTGATACCTTCGCCGACTTTCTCGTCACAAAAGCTATTTCGGCCATCGCGATTTTTTTGCCACCGGATAGTCGGTGCCCGATAGCTTTGAACCGGATCGGCGCGGCAATTCGTCGTCTGCCATTGGCCGAAACAAGGAATACCCCGGATTTGCTCCGCTCGATGCGGTCGTGTGACTTCTTCATTTCATTCTCATGCTCAGTGCTCAGGTACTCAGTCACAAATTAGCGTCGCCATCGTCGATTGTTTGATGGGCACCTCGATAATCAGTTCGGTTCAAAATCTCGGCCTAATCTGTCCTTTGGGGCGGCTTCTCTTCATCGAACTAGCCACAACTCGGGATTTCATCGTCTTTTGTCGATACGACGCTCTCAATGAGTCGCCATTCACCGGCGCTCGATCTTCTTGAATTTGAGGCCACCCTTCTGAGTACTCACCCGGACGCCGGACAGAACCATCAATTCCAGTGGTTCGGTGCCGTTGAGGGCCAGCAGCAGATAGGGAAGTCCACGCCGATTGTTTCTCATCAAAGCTGGAAGCTTGATGGCCTTGTCCTTGTAGGGAAGGAAGCCAAGGCTATAGGTTGGGCTGGTGTGAACCGGGCGATCACCGCGTTGGAGCCCAGGGAAGATGCTCTTGAGGCGACGCCTCAGCCGCTTCCGATCAGAGGTCCACATGGCGATGTGCCAATGTGGTTGGTAAAAACCGTCCTCCCAACTCAGGTCGATGCTGCCGAGCATGACCCGTTTGAAGCCAGCTTTCGTCAGCGCATCCTTGAGCCACCGGTTCAGCTTCTGAACCTTGAGAACGGGCAGATCCTCCGGCTTGTACGTGACCATCAGCGGGATGATCGTCACCATCACCAGCAGCTTACCCTTCCGCGTACCCCTCAACTGCTTGATCGTCGTGCGCTGCGCCGCCACCTTCGCCTTTTGAAATGCGCGTGAGCATTCGGGGCAGGCAAGAGAACCGCAACGCCGTGCAGGCTGGCAGTAGAACAGCTTGTCCGCAAGCAGCTCAAGGCCGGTGGCAACGTCGAGATTTCCATAGCGCTGCGCGCGCTTTGCTGTTCTATACAAGAGATTGATAATCTCGGCCTTTCGCTCCCTCGCCTTTTCGGCGGTGAACTGCCTGCCCATCCTCGGCGTGGCGTCACTGAACCAATACTCGTTGGCGAGAACCGCATGGTGGGCTTTGACGTGGGTGTGGAAGACGGGACCGTTGCGACGTAGGCGTTCATAGAAATTCATGTGAGGGGTTACCCTTCATCGTCCAGGTCTTCGTCATACTCGTCGTCAAGATCCGGGATGATTAGATCGTCCCAGTCTCTGCCGATATCGGTAGTTGTTTCTCCGTGATGAGCGCAGCCGTGGCGCTTTCCGGCATCAACGCGCGTCAGCATCCGTGGGTTTGGATGACCGGTAAGAGGGGCAGGCGCGAGAAGGACGTCGAAACGGTCTTCGAGCCCAGCGAAGAATGTCGCGAGATTGCGCCCAGCAATGTCACGAGACCTCCGCCTTCGAAGGGTTCTGATAGAACACGCGGAACCGGTCGCGCGATCCATAGCGCCGTGCCGAGGCGGTGTAGTGAAACCTAGCCTCGTAATTGATGCCGTCGGGATCGATGACCTCCACGATGAAGTGGCAGGCACCTTGCTCCACGATCTTGAACGGATCGAGGCCTTTCTGCACGCAGAGGTGCATCAGGCTGCCGATTAGGTAGCCAACGGCCTCGGCGATGTCGGGCGAGCCATGCCCAGTTTCGCGGAATGCCTCGACGGCGGTGAGCGCCGATGCGGCGCGGTCGATGTTGTCGATCATCTTGGTCTCCTTGGATATGACCGCTGCGAAAGGTCGCGATTATCGGTCGTGCTTACGAAGGTCGCGGTCGAAATCCGCGGCCCAGTTCTCTCGCGCGAAGTCTGGCGGCTCAGGGTCGTCGGGGCGCTCGCAACTTGTCCGCCTTAAGACGTTCCTGAAGCGCTTCTCCTGTGCGGATCGCGCAACTAACAGCTCATTCGGCCTTGGCCACGCCTTAGTGGCTTTGGCTCGCGCCAAACAAGTCGGCGGCGGCGATCAATTGGGTTGTTCTCCAGCTTCGTGACATTTCCAGTCCCTGTCCTCGTCCTCGTCATCTAGCTCGTCGTCGTCGTCGAGTTCGTCCTCGTCGAGATCACAACCGTCTTGGTCGTTTACAACCAGCTCGTCCCAGGTCATTCCGAGTTTGCTGCGTTGTTTCTCCGCGATGAGCGCAGCCGCGGCGCGCTCGCCGACTTGATCGGAGCCAAGCATGCCGAGCGCCTTCACCAGTAAATCGCGCTGGCGACGATCTAATGGGTGTCGTGGTGCGGTTGCTGTAGAATGGCTAGGATCAGCTCTGCCGGATCGGAGGCGCTCTCGAACTGCTTCTGCTTTAGCCCGCATCGCCTCATCCGTAGCTCGGATAGCCTCGGCTCTAGCCCTAGCGGCGTCGGCCTGGGCGGCCTGCGCACGAGCAAGAGCTGCAGCAAGTTCGTCCTGCGCCACTTCGCCGCGTGATCTCTTCCCACTATTAGTGCGTTCGGTCGCCCGAACACGCGCGCGTTGGCGTTTGGCTTTGGACTCAGGACCGAACGGAGTTTCATCTCGGAATCCGGAATCGTGCCAATTCAGATATCTATTTACAGTGGAAACCGATTTCCCAATTGCAGCAGCGATCCGTCGTTGAGACGCGCCTTGCTTGTGGGCTTCGGCTATATGCTCAGCGGCCCGGCGCAGATCATTCTCGCCTGAGGCAATTGCCTTTTTGGCGATCTCCAGATGCGCTTGTATCGAAGCGTCTTGCGATAAGCAGAAGGTAGCGTCGTTCATGCTTCGGTCCTTTCGAAGGTGGACCGTTGCAGGTTCGAAGCCATAAACTCATCGAGGTCGGATTTGCGGTATCGAACGGCTCGTCCAATACGAGTAAAGCGCGGCCCGCCGCCGTAGAGGCGACGCTTCGCGAGTGTTGAGACTGAACTGTTGAGATAGTCTGCGGCTTGATGCGGCGTTAGGTAGAATTCTTCGTTGGTCGTCTTTGTCTGTGACATCATCATCTCGCGGAAACGTCCGGACCAGCCCGGAAGCGAGACGACAAGCTAGACATCTGGGGCAGATTGGGCGGAAGAAAAAATCTTCAGAATGCGAATTTGGGTTCCCGAAACCGAGGCTACTGTACTCCGTGATGGAGACGCGAAGCCAAGGCTAGGTGTCACCCTCCGATGATGGACGCAAATGCGGAAAGACCGAATAGGGATCGAACCCAAATTTCTGATTTCGTAGCGCGATTTTATGTTGCATTTCTTTCACGCGCGCCTCGAACGCTGCGATGTCGCCTTTAGATCCCTTTCGCAAATTGCCAGGATATCCGGGGTGCTCCGGCAACTGAAGTCCCCACATCAACACTTGAACGAGCAGTTGGGTTTTTAGTCCGCCCATGCTTCTCAATGACTGCTGCGTAGCAGTGCGGACGGATTCGTAGCCATTGTAGCGTCGGCATTGCTTCGGAAGGAGGGACTGTAGCTCTATGACGGCTCTAATGAACGGAGAGGGATTTGCGTGTGAGCTTTTGTCGATGCTTGCTCCCGAAATCTTCAAGCCCGCAGCTTTGAGTATTCTCGCGGTTAAGCAGACCCATGCGGACCAAAGATCGTTTTCAATGGGCCGATGTCTACTCTCGCTCTCAATTTCCTGCTTCACAATCTGGCCTGCTCCAACTGCAGATTCAGCGGCAAACAAAAGCAACTGCGACGGTAACACTCTGCGCAGCTTCTGGATGCGTTCCTCATCGAGGAGCGCGACGTAAGCATCTCTAGAGGATAAATCTATTTTCTTACCTCTGAGTTTTTCAATCAATACATCGCCCGCGCGCATCCAGCGCTCAAGAGCGGGGAGAATGTCTGTGACCAGCACCGTGTTGTCAGGGGAGTGAGAAGAGCCAGCCATTCCGTAAAGGTGCATGTAAAACTGGATTGCCATCGTCCTGTTCGAAAGGCTCAGCCCGATTATTTTCTCAATCTCCCTCCACTGAGTTTCCGTTATCTCAACGAGCTCCAGGTCGAGTCGCCGATCAAGCGGCAGTCGTTCTCCGTGAATGGTCGGACTAGACATCACATTTTCTCATGTTCAAGTCAGCGCAAAAGCAAACGGTATCATTCCGCAGGTCAACGCTTTGCTTCGACCTTTTCGGGCGTCGGTGTATCGCCCATTTGCGCGGACAGCGACAAGCCGATCTTCTCAGACGCTTCCTTTAACGGATCCGAGGCGAGGTGCGCATATCGTTGTGTTGTGCTCGCCTGGGTATGTCCAAGCAGTTTGCCGATGATAGGTAAGCTCAGACCAGCGGCTGCCCCGACGCTGGCGTGTGTGTGCCGAAGGTCGTGTATCCGGACGCCAGCTAGGTCCGCACGTTTGGAGATTGTACGCCACGGCCGATTAAGGTCGGCCTTCGGACGATCAGGATCGCTTGATGCAATGACATATTGCCACGCTCGTTCGATCTTCTGCAGCAGGGCAAGGGCCGGAGCATTCAGCACTATGGCTTTCCGCCCCGTCTTGCTGTCCGGGAGCAGAAGCAGGCCACGCTGAAAGTCCACGTAATCCCATTTCAGATGCAGAATTTCGCGAAGGCGAGCCCCCGTTAGAATGAGCAGCCGAAACGCCGCGGCAGTGTAAACATCTATTTGGATACGGCGGTTCTCGGGTTTGGGGGCGTGTTTTGCCGACGGCTTCGACCCGTCGATCTCATACGGGATGCCAACGGTCTCTGCCTCCCGGATTGCTTCGCCGAGACGCCCCAGTTCTTCCGAACTGAGGAATCGTTCACGTCGGTTCTCACGGAAGGCCCGGAGTCCCTTGGTTGGATTGTGGCCGACCGGAACGATGTTGCAGGTCGCGGCGTAACGAAAGATCGACGAGATACATTCCATAGTCCGGTTGGCGTTGACCGTGCTGGTCTTGCCAATTTTGGTGTGTAGCCGCGCGAGATCGGCATTGGAAATCTTGTCGAGCTTGATCCGGCCCAGGTCAGGGACGGCATGCTTTCTGATCGCAATCCGATAGTTGGCAATCGTGCCCGGCTTCAATTTTACCTGGGCTTCCTCAGCCAAGTAGCGTTCGGCAAATTCGCTGAAGGTCAGAGACTGGCGTTCGCGAATCCGATCCTTCATAGGGTCGCCGCCCAGCGCAACCGCCGCAAGCAATTCCTTGGCAGTCTGGCGCGCTTGTTCGGGCGTGAACTCGCGCGAGCCAAAGTAGAACCGCTTCTTGGCGACGCGCCGACCGCCAGCCCCCGGCCGGTATTCGATGAACCAACTGAGCGAGCCACCCGCGCCGAGCCGCACGCCGAACCCCTTCAATTCGGTGTCGTAGCCGATGGAGGGCAGGGGGGCAGCGGCGAGGGCGTCAACAGTGCGTTTAGAGAGCTTGATTGGCATACCAGGGCGTAAAAGCGGTGTCGGTTTGTTCTTCGTGTCGCCACCGTGTCGCCACCGTAGCGGAAACGACAGGACACCGCCGAAATCGAAAAGTCAAATAAATAGTTTATAAACAATGGGTTATGACACGTGGGGCAACCCGGCGCACCATCAGGAAACGAGCCTAATTGTTCTCATAACCTGAAGATCATAGGTTCAAATCCTATCCCCGCAACCAGCACACCCCCAGACTCCCGGGGGCCAGCCGCCCTCTCAGAATTCTGAGCAGGGCGGCGAGTTGGCCGTAAATCTCAATCTCCACCGGCTTGTAACGTCCACGCGGGTGGATAACGATTTTCTCAACAATCTCGCGCAGCGCCTCATGGGCCGCAAGGCGGCTGTTCTCGTCCGCTACCGCCAGGGTCTTCTTCAGGTCGCGCACCTTTTCCCGGTAAGTATCGGCAGCGTTGGGGTCAGAGGAGGAGCCGACTTGATTCCTCAACGCAAGTATTACTGCTGATGACCCTGGCTGTTCTCTAATTCCGGGCGTGAGGTCAAGCTTTCCTTGAACATCCTTGCCGGGTCCATGGTTCTCTCCGCGGTAGGGGCGTGCCCTCCGCATGATGGCGTAAGATGGCGCTGGCGGATCAATGTGTGAAGCGCGCTTTGCTCTTTCGAGCGTCGCAAAGCCAGGGGCGATCTCACCAACGCCAGCGTCCCGGCAGGGACGTTCGCTCCCGCCTGGTCGGCGGGAACTCGTTATCCTTTATGCAGGTTGCCCAGCAGCATCCTTTGATGACCATTTGAATTCGGTACCATCGATCCACATCCGATGCAGAATGACGGCAAGTTTGCGGGCAACCGCAACCTTGGCTTTGCGTAGCCCGCTTCGTTTCGCGAGCCGAATGCCCCACGCCTTGAGTGCTGACCATTTTGCTACGCGTGTGAGCAGCACATTGGCCGCCTCGTAGAGGTAGCCTCGCAGCATCTTATCGCCGCATTTCGAGATTCGGCCCGTCCAGTCAATCTCGCCGGATGCGTATCGGCGGGTCGTTAGCCCTGCGTAGGCTCCGACGCTTCGTGATCTCTTGAAGCGAGCGGGGTCATCGATCGTCGCAAGGAAGCAAAGGGCCGTGACCGGGCCGATGCCAGGAGCCGTCATGAACCGTCGCACCTGAGCATTATTGCGAGCCAGCCGCAGCACCTTGCGGTCAAGGTCCACAATCTGTTGCTCGATGGCCTCGCGTGCCTTCAGCAACGGATCTACCGCGGCAAAAAGCTCTGACCTATCCTCGGCCAACTGCGCGGCGCGCACAGCAAACATATTCATCTTTGCTCGTCCGATGACGAGGCCAAGATTCTTGAGGAGCCCCCGGATTTGATTTTCGATATCCCGCTTGATCTTGACGAGCAGAGCTCGACTGACAAGAAGAGCTTTGGTCGCATGACTATCGAGATCTTTGACGCAAACCTCCTTGTACCAACCACATTGCATGATACGCGCTATGCCAGCAGCGTCATTTCGGTCGCTCTTGTTGATCTGCATCTTCAGAACCGCCTTCGCATGCCTGGCGTCAATGCAGACGATGGGCAACCCCATCTTATCCAGCTCGGTCCACAACCATGTCGACGTTGCTCCGGTCTCGAGCCCAATCCGAACGACGTGTGGCGCATGCAATTTGATGAACGTCGCGATCGCCTCCGGGGCAGAAGCAACCACTCCTTCGCGCTCGACCTTTCCTGTCCGATCGACGATGCAGATCGAAGTCAGTTTCAGCGATACGTCTAATCCGACATAGTGTTCCATAACCTCTCTCCTTCATTGCGAGGCCCTGAGGGAGGGCCTTGTCGATTCCAGGAGAGCCGATTCCCTGAGCCTGAGTATGGCTCGAGCCCGGAATTACCCCATGTGTGAAAACGCCGTGCCTGCTATGATTCCTGCACTGAATCGGCGGGGCTGGCATGACTCGTTTCGTTCAAGGAGCTGATCGCGGGCAATCTACTTTGTTGCCGGAATGCCTGGACGACTGGGTTGCAGATGACAATCCGGTTCGCGTGATCGACGCCTTCGTTGCAGCCCTCGATCTGGCTGAACTTGGGTTCGGTGGCGTTGAGCCTGCCGGCACAGGTAGGCCGTCGTATCATCCGGCCGCGCTCTTAGGGCTCTACATTTACGGTTATCTCAACCGTGTCCATTCGAGCCGCCGGCTTGAGCGTGAAGCTGGCCGCAACGTCGAAGTGATGTGGCTGCTCGCCAGGCTTGCGCCCGATCACAAAACGATTGCCGATTTCCGCAAGGACAATGGTCCCGGCATCAAAAAGGTCTGCGCGCGCTTCGTCGAGGTGTGCCGCAAGATGGGCTTGCTCGCGACAGCCAGCGTTGCCATCGACGGCAGCAAATTCAAAGCAGTCAATAATCGCGATAAGAACTTCACGCGCGGCAAAGTCGAGCGGCGGCGCACGCAATTGGAGGAGAGTGTTGCGCGCTATCTCGCTCAGCTCGATACCACCGACCGGCACGAGCCGTCGGAAACACTGGAGTTAAAAAAGACGCGGATCAAAGAACGGCTCGAACATCTGACCGTTGAAATGGCGAAACTCGCAGCGATTGAAAAACAGGTTCTGGCGTCGCCCGATCAGCAGATATCGTTCACTGATCCCGACAGCCGTTCGATGGCCACGAGCGGCCGTGGTTCTGGCGTCGTCGGCTACAACGTGCAGACGGCGGTCGATACAGAAAGCCATCTGATCGTCGCGCACGAGGTGACAACAAGCGGCTCAGACCGGTCGCAACTTGCAAACATAGCCCGGCAAGCCAAAGCCGTTCTTGAGGCCGACACGCTCGATGTTGTCGCCGATCGCGGCTACTTCAAGGGTGAAGAAATCGTGGCGTGCGAGCAATCTGGCATCACGGTGACGTTGCCCAAGCCGATGACATCGGGTGCGAAGGCTTCGGGACGCTTCGGCAAACAGGACTTTGCTTATCTGCCAGACGAGGATGTTTATCGCTGCCCGGCCGGTGAGAAACTCAAATATTATTATACCAACGACGAAGACGGCCAGAAGCTGCGCAACTATTGGACGAACGCCTGCAAAACCTGTCCACTCAAATCGAAGTGCACGCCGAGCCCACGACGCCGTATCAAGCGATGGGTGCACGAGGACGTTCTCGAACGCGCTCAGGCGCGGCTCGACAAGAATCCAAACGCCATGCGCACACGCCGCGAGACCGTCGAGCATCCGTTCGGCACACTGAAGATGCGCATGGGCGCGACGCACTTCTTGTGCGTGACGCTGCCGAAAGTTGCGACCGAGATGGCGCTGTGCGTGCTCGGCTACAATCTGACACGCGTGCTGAACATCGTCGGGATGAAACCGCTGCTGGCGGCGGTGAGGGCGTGATACGGGAGCTGGCGCGCGCCGTTGCGGTTCATGGGGCGCGTAAAAAAGAGCCCCGACATTGCCTCAGGATGAGTTCTGGTCGAGCGGCCGTAAAACTTGCCCAAATTGATCGGACTGCGGTAGCCTGAGTTCGACCGCGCCGGTCCCGTCATGCAATAGCGTTTTTACACGACCAAGACCCGAAGCTGACCTCAGTGGTTCTGGAGAGACAGGGCAAAAAGCCAGACGCCAACTCCCGTGCGGCTCAGCTTTGCAGTTTGTTTTGCTTCTTTAAGATGGAATAGCGAGCTTCGACCGATGCTTGGCTACGGCCGAGGGCTGCTGCAATGTCGCTGAACGCCGATCCGCTCTCCCGCATCAGCAAAAGCTTTTCCTCGTCCTCTGCGGACCAAATTGTCGAAGCTTTAAGAGCCCCGGTTCGGACCATTCCCACCCCCACTGCTGTGTTTTCTACGACTGTCCAAAGATGGACCGACACTCGGCAAATTATGGCAGTCTGCCATTCAACTACAACCGCCTCCAGGTTGGGCACCCGTATACGCGCAAGCCGGATTGAAGATCTGGGTAGCTAACTTGGCCGCGTCATCTTCTTTGTGCCCGTCGCTCCCTGCTGCGTTGCTCCTGTTATGGAAGGCGGCGAGGCAAATTCCACCAGTGTTAACTTTTAAACATTTATGCGGAACACTTTCCGTTCGACGGACTTCTCACTCCGACGTCAATATTGCTTGACGATTAGGCAGGGGTGGAAATGCAGTGGAACAAGTGCAGACACTTCCGACGATATTGCTCGTTGAGGACGATCAGTTAATTCAAAGCATGGTCGAGGAAGCACTGAGGGAAGGCGGGTTTGAAGTCAGCATTTTTGCATCAGGCGAGGAAGCGGTAGCCGCCCTAAATCACAAGAAGTTTCTCGCAGTTGTCAGCGACATCCATCTGTCCGGCAAAATGGAGGGATGGGACGTTGCCCGCGTGGCGCGGGAGATCGATCCCGCGCTACCAATAATCTATATGACGGGCAAAGCAGCCGAAGAGTGGTCATCTAAGGGCGTGCCGAATAGCGTGCTTCTCACAAAACCGTTCGCGCCTGCTCAGCTTGTGACCGCCGTTTCCCAACTGTTGAATGCTGGCACGCCGACCGGCAACGCGCCGTAGGATGTCGCCTTTTGGCCCTTAGCTGAATCAAGCTGGGCCGATTTGGATGTCTGCAATTGGCCGCTGACCGGACGCGGGTCCGGACCGCCCCGACCGCCGCTTTTGACCGATATTGTTGCAAAAGTCGAAAGTCGAACAACCACAAGAATCTCGCGAAAGTTAATCTTAAGACCTCGCCGCTGCCGCATTGGCTGTCGGTGCGATTACGGACATCCGTGATCGATTTTGGTTCAATCGATATGGTCCCTCACATCGCCGCGCGCAAAATGCATCAGCGGCTCTATGACTTTTTGTTCGACCTCCAAAAAGACTTTTGCAACCCAATCGACCCCTAACAGATATCGCGCTTGGCGGCGTTCACTTCTCGGCTGGGCCACAGCGTTACATTGGGCAAGAAGTCCGGCGATCGGCGCTTCGGTCGGCAGATGTGCCTTCGCAAGCCTCTCTTTAATGTGCTATTCTCATTGTATAAGCCATAGGTATACCATGACCGGTATTGCAGAGTGGCTAGCATCGATCGGTTTGGGCGAGTACGCCGAGCGATTCCGCGAAAACGCCATCGATCTCTCGGTCGTTCGAGATCTCACGGAGCAGGATCTAAAGGACTTGGGCGTCCTGCTTGGCCATCGCCGCAAGATGCTGCGCGCGATCGTAGCACTTCAGGGAGAGGTCCCGCGAACGCCTCAAGTGGGCGCGAAGCTGGCGTCGGCAGACCACGCCGGGCGGCGTCAGCTTACAGTCATGTTTTGCGATTTGGTCGGCTCGTCCGCACTTTCGGCCCGCCTTGATCTGGAGGACCTGCGGGCCGTAATGGGCACCTATCACCGCTGCATCGCAGAGGTTGTTGCCCGGAATGAGGGCGTTATCGCGCGGTACATGGGAGATGGCGTGCTCGCCTATTTCGGCTATCCCCAGGCGCACGAGGATGATGCTGAACAGGCGACACGCGCCGGGCTGGCGCTGGTCGATGCCGTGGCTAGCCTCCGGACAGACCCCGCCACCGAGCTGCAGGTTCGCGTTGGTATCGCTACCGGTATGGTGGTCGTGGGCGATTTGACCGGCGAAGGTTCAGCTCAAGAGCAGGCGGTCATTGGCGAGACGCCGAACTTGGCTGCGCGCCTGCAGACCTTCGCCAATCCCGGCACCGTGCTGATTTCCGAAAGTACGCACCGGCTCACTGATGGGCATTTCGAATTCCGCAATCTCGGCCCTGTCGCGCTTAAAGGATGGGCGGATCCAATACCAGCCTGGCAGGTCCTGGGAACAACCGAGGTGGAAAGCCGCTTCGAGGCACAGCACAAAACCCGATTAGCGCCGCCAATTGGGCGTGACGAGGAAATCGAGATACTGTTGCGTCGCTGGCAGCACGCCAGGCGTGGCGAAGGTTGCGCGGTGATGCTCATCGGAGAGCCCGGTATCGGCAAGTCGCACATTGCGCTGGCGCTTGACGAGCGGCTCCAGGCCGAACCGCATATCACGGTGCGCCAGTTCTGCTCGGCGCACCACACCAACAGTGCGCTGTATCCTTTCACCCGCCAGCTCGAACGCGCTGCCCGGTTCGAGCGGGGCGACCCGCCCGCAGAGAAGTTTGCTAAGCTCGAGGCTCTGCTCGTGCGGGCTGATGCCGACCGCGTGTTGCTACCTTTGGCTAACCTTCTGTCGCTACCCCCCAGTGAGCGCTACCGCATACCAGAGCTGAGCCCGCAGAAGCGCAAGGAGATGACATTGGGGGCGTTTTTGACTCAGCTCAATCGCTTGGCGGCGCGACAGCCCGTGTTCGTCGTTGTGGAGGATGTCCATTGGGCAGATCCGACGTCGCTGGAGCTGCTCACGATGACCTTAGAACAGATACCGCGGCTTCGGGTGCTGCTGCTCATCACCGCGAGGCCAGAGTTCACGCCGCCCTGGCCAGGTCATGCGCATGTGACGACGATCTCGCTCACGCGGCTGAACCGACGCAACGGGGCGGCGTTAATCGAGCGCGTCACCGCCGGCAAGACGCTCCCGGAAGAGGTAATGGACCAGATCCTCGCCCGCACCGATGGCGTGCCCCTATTCGTGGAGGAATTGACCAAGACTGTGCTCGAAACGGGGCTATTGCATCAGCAGGGCGATCACTACGTCCTCAACCGTCCTCTGCCCCCAATGGCGATTCCGACGAGTTTGCACGCATCGCTGATGGCGAGGCTCGATCGATTGGCTCCGGTGAGGGAGGTGGCTCAGATCGGCGCTGTGGTGGGTCGCGAGTTCTCCTACGAACTGCTGAGCACCGTAGCCGGGTTGCCAAAAGAGAGACTTGAGGAGGCGCTTGCCCAGTTGGTTCGGTCGGAGCTGATATTCTGCCGGGGCGAGATACCCCAGGCGGTCTATACCTTCAAGCACGCGCTTGTGCGAGATGCTGCGTACTCGGGACTGCTGAAGAGCCGACGCGCAGCGCTGCATGCCACGATCGCACACGCCTTCGAGCAACGGTTCCCGGAAATTGTGGAGCCTCACCCCGAAACTCTCGCGCACCATCTGACTGAGGCCGGGCTGTTCCAAAAGGCGGAGGCATATTGGCTGCGCGCCGGCAAGAAAGCCGCCATGCGATCGGCCAACCTTGAGGCCATCGCGCACCTGCAACGAGGCATCGAGGCCTCGGGGCATCTGCCCGAGGGCGCGCGAAAGGACAGGTTGGAACTTGACTTCCAATTCGCTCTCGGGCCTTGCCTGATCGCTACCCAAGGACCAGCCTCGAACAAGACGATGGCAACCTTTGCCCGCGCGCGTGAGCTGTGCGAGCGCCTTGGAGACCCCCCTGAGCAACTCCAGGTGATGTTCTGGTTGACCACCGCGAGCGTAATGCGCGGTGAGTTGCCGGTGGCTGAGGAAACGATCGCCGCCCTGCTCCAACTCGCCGAAGCGCGCGACGATCGACCGACGTTGCTCAACGCGATGCGGGGGCAGGCGATGATCCGCCTTTTCATGGGACGTCTCACCGGTGCCCATGAAGCGATCGAACGGGCCTACGAAGCGTTCGAGGCGAGCAGCGAGGAGGATAGGCTGGCGGCACGTGTGGCAGGCCAGGATGCCGGCGTGGCTGACCTGGCGTTGATGTCGTGGGCGCTCTGGCTGCTCGGCTACGCTGATACGGCACTCACGCGAGTGAACGTCGCCATTCAGCGCGCCGACGCCATCAGTCATCCGCATTCGCAGGCGTATGCTTGTTACTATGCATGCATTCTTCACGCCCTTCGCGGCGAGTTCCTGACTGCGCAAGTTCATGCCGAACGCTGTATCGCCCTGTCGGAGGAGCATGGATTCCGGCAATGGCGCTTGGCGCGCGCTATTCGGGGCATATGCGTGGCGTCGCTCGAACCTTCACCCAGCGCACTCGGGGAGATCCGTGCCGCGTTGGACGAATATCGTAGTGCAGGTTATCAGCTGGCCATCACCGCGCTCTACGTGCTTTTGTGTCCGCCATTGTTGATTGGTCACGACTACGAGGCGGCGCTGGATTTGATCGAGCACGGCCTCGCAACAACGAGCCGAAACAGCGAACGAATTTTGGAGGCCGAATTGTATCGGCTGAAGGCACGGGTGCTGGTCGTCCGCGGCGGACCAGACGTCGAAGCCGAAGCGCAGGCACTGCTCGAGCAGGCATTAAATACGGCAAGATGCCAACACGCCAAGACGCTTGAACTTCGAGCCGCAATGGACCTTGCCGCGCTGTGGATCGATCGGGGTAAACGCGAGGAAGCGCTGAATTTCCTCGCGCCGATTTATGCCAACTTCACCGAAGGCTTCGAGACGCATGATCTAAAGGAGGCAAAAGCGCTTCTCGATGTGCTGCGGTAATCAAACCGGGACAACGCATGCCCAGATCTAAATCCACAACGCGATCTGCCTACTTTGGCTTGGCGCCACTAGCCGCCTTCTTTAGACCCACATAAGTACGATCTCGCAGATCTAACCAATTCGCGTCGTCCTGTGGATTCTCGTTTATGAAAATGGGCTTGAGCAGCTTGCCGTCTCTACTATTCGCCTTGATTTCGATTTCCGCTTTGTTAAATGCGTCGATTGCTTGTTTGGCGGCGGCGTATCCCAGCATTATCGAATTTTCGAGATTGCTGTGATTCCATTTGAAATTGATGTGTCCCGGCACGTGAATCTCGACGACTACGCCTCTCCAAGGCTTTTTCCAGTTCTTTCCCTCCACGGCTGGTTTGTCGAGCATCCCGCACTCGACTGCTTTCTCGAGTATCCCGGCTTCGGCTGCTCTGTCGAGCGTGTGCGCCTCTTTGACGTGATATTTGAAAAGCTTGACGTCATCCTCGCCGACCGTTGCCGCAAACAATTGGCAGAGATTTGCTAGTGCATCGTGAAGATTTTCCGGCTTGCGGATTTGCTTCGCATCGACGATCCGGCTCACCCAGATTTCTTTCAAATCGGGGTGCTCCTCGAGCAAGCTATCGAAGTTCACAGTATCGACTAACGCCCCTTCGCAATATGTAACTTGGTCGATCTCAACCGTCCCTTCGACGAAGGGAAGAGACGAACACGCACACAGGCTGCGTGAGTCGATAGCTCCCTTGTACTGCTTTTTCTCGTCCTCCTTCATCCGACGATTGGAAAACAACGCCAGCTTCTGTTCGTCGAGATTCCAGGCGTTGTGATAGATGTGTGGCATTCTGTCCGTTTTTAGCTCGTCGAAGTTTATGCTCTTCATAAACTCGCTATCCGGATAGTTGATCCTGGATAGGCCGTTGACCTTGGACAAGTACATCAGGGAGGTGAGGTATCGGACAAATGGATTAGGTGCGAGCACTTTATTGAGTATCCAGTTGTTGATGTCTCCTTCGCGCCATTCCTTGAAGGGTTGTTCACTACGAGGCAGATGGTTGAACCAAGCGGATATGGTGCCCTGGATCTGTTCCATCATCTTGTACGGTTGCCATCGGAAATCACTGTAACTTTTGGGATCGGTGACGAAGTCCTGGAAGGCCTTGATGTTGGCGTTCCAATCCGCCCCGAATACGGTGTTTATGGGGAAACGCTCATAGCCTTCATCGTCCCGAAATACGCCGTCCCTGAAGAATTCATAGGTCAGTTCGGCTCTGCTTTTGTTTTCTTTTTTGAGGGTTTCTTCATTGAATTGATTGTGGACGATGCCAACCCAGGCGCCGATGCAAGACAACGCCCACACATCAGACTCATCGTCGAACGTCTTGCCGTCCTCTGCAAGTGCTTTCAGAACCCCGATGTGTAGCCCTGCTGCCGGTCCGCCGCCGCCGAGCGTAATCGCTCTCTTCACCATTGGTTCCTCCATCTAATTTATCGTGTGGCTTATTCTCCGATCGACTTTCTGAATTGCGTGAAGGGAAAGAGATTAATCGTTTTTGGGATCATTGGAAAGCGCGGTTGACGTCGATATTCGACGCTTTCTCGGACCTGCGCATCGCACTAGCGCACAGGCGCTAAGAGCCCGGGCTTGCGTATCGCGAGCGGTTACGTTTGACCCTCTCGTCCATTTGTGGACCAGTTCGCGTTAGATATTAATTGCTGACGGTAGTATGGAGTAAGTGAGTCCATTCGTGACTTCCGTTATTGGCCCATCAGCGAAGTGACGGCACGTTTCAATGAGGTCCGCTCCGTGGGACATTGCAGACTAAATTTGCTCACGTTGAGTTCTTCGCATTTTGGCCCATAGCAGTCATTTTCTTCAGCTGGTGGCTGGGGCGTGCGCCGCTTCTGCTGCCGTGTTTGGGAGCGTCGCGGCGCGGCTGAGGGCCGAAGAGTCCAATCCCCCGCCAGAGACCACGACAATCCGCCTTGCGAAGAAGCCGAGCATTTGTATCGCTCCGCAGTACGTGGTGAGCGACCTTTTAAATGCCGAGGGCATTTCAAAGTTGGTTTACGTCGAATCTGACGCCGGCGTGGAGCAAACCAAAGCAATCGCGAAGGGCGACATCGACATCACGCGCGTTAGGCCGCAGATTTTCAGATTATTTTTCCGGGCCGCGGAGTCGGCCAACCGCACGTCACGCTGAGATGAACGCAGCAAACGACAACGGCCCAATTCAGGCCAGCGATTTCCCAGACACCCCCCGAGTGTGCGCGCGCCAATTGAATACGTTGGTCGTGTTTCCGAAGTTCGACGGCGCCTGCCGTCAATAGAGTCACTTGGCTGACCGGGGAGGGGTGCCAGATGGTTCTAAGTCAATCCGCCATCGGACGCCGGCGGCCCCCACTTTCACCCGCATCTGCAATTGAAAACATGGGTCTAGATTGTGGCTGTCCACGTCTAGCAAGAGATAACTGTCATTAGAATTGAGAGCGGATGGGTGCCTCGTAAGACTTATGGAATTTTGAACTCTGAGCTCGCCGATGTCGCGAGAAACGTCCAGAGCGCTGTCCTAATGAAGTCGGGGCACTGGATCATGCGATCTCGAAAGACCCTCGAGAAGGAGCCAACTAGAAGCGGTACGCTAGATGGGCTTGCGGCGCGGCACCGGCGAGGGCTGGGATTTGCCAAAGCTGAGTAACTCTGTCCTGAAGCAAGTCCAGGGCCGGAGTCCAATAGCAGCTCCGTGGAAACCCGCGGCGGTCCTGTTCGAGACGCCTAAGACGATCGCAAGGCTTGCCGAACTCACACGCCACGCCGCCCGGAAAGGGAGCCGATCTCGTGGTTGATCCAGAGGCCTTCGTCGGCGGTTATCCGAGGGGGATAGATTTTGGCGCGCGCTTGGGGAAGCGTGGTCCTGAGGGCCCGGAGGAGTTTCGCCGCTACGATGAAAGCGCAATCGACTTGCCAAGATCCGACCCAGCACGCCTCGGCGAGGTCGCCCGTGACAATTCCGTGCATCTCGTCGTGGGCATTATCGAGCGAGATGGCGGATCGCTCTATTGCGCAGCCCTAACTTACGGCCCGTCGGGCAAACTTCTAGGCAAGCACCGCAAGCTGATGCCGACGGGCCTGGAGCGTGACGCGCGGCGATGGCCGCCTAATTATGCGCCCATCCATGCGCGAACTGTGCTCATTCGCCGCGGATCCTGCATCGTGGATCCACTTGGGGATGTGCTGGTCGAACCACATTTTGCCGGCGAGACATTGCAATTGCCGAATTGGGTCGCCGTATCATTGCTCGCGGAAAATATGATCTCGACCACTATGCGTGGCCAGATGTCTTCGGTCTTACAGTCGATACTGGCGCGAAATCTCCAGTTAACTTCACAGGGTTTTATCAGGGTTTCACCCGCCCAATTGACCGGATCGGGAGAAGCAAAGGATGTTCAGATTAACCGCTCTGGAACTGGCGCGGATCCAGTTCGGCTTCACCATCTCCTTCCACATTATCTTCCCCGCGATCACCATCGGGCTGGCGAGCTTTCTCGCCGTCCTCGAAGGGGTGTGGCTGTGGAAGAAGCAGACCGTTTACCGAGAGCTCTATCAGTTCTGGTCGGCGATTTTTGCGGTCAACTTCGCCATGGGTGTCGTCTCCGGCCTCGTCATGGCCTATCAGTTCGGCACCAATTGGAGCTATTTTTCCGCCTTCGCCGGCAGTATCACCGGACCGCTTTTGACATATGAGGTCCTGACCGCCTTCTTCCTCGAAGCGGGCTTTTTAGGCGTCATGCTGTTCGGCTGGAACAAAGTCGGGCCGGGCCTTCACTTCTTCGCCACCATCATGGTGGCGCTCGGAACGTTGATTTCGGCGACATGGATTTTGGCATCCAACAGCTGGATGCAAACGCCCCAGGGCTTTGAGATCATCGACGGGCGTGTCGTCCCCGTTGACTGGTTGAAGGTCATTTTCAACCCATCCTTCCCCTATCGATTAGCGCATATGACGGTTGCCGCGTATCTGGCGACGGCGCTGTTTGTTGGCGCCTCCGGGGCCTGGCACTTGCTGAAGGGACGCGATACACCGGCCACACGAACCATGCTGTCAATGGCGATGTGGATGGTGCTGGTGGTGACCCCGCTTCAAATTGCGATCGGCGACGCGCACGGCCTCAATACGCTAAAGCATCAGCCAGCAAAGATCGCCGCGGTGGAGGGGCATTGGGAGAACAAGCCAGGCGAGAGTGTTCCGCTGGTTTTGTTTGGCTGGCCCGATATGATGGCGGAGACGACGCGTTATGCGTTTGAGGTTCCATATCTCGGCAGCCTCATTCTCACCCACGAACTGAATGGCCAAATTCCCGGACTGAAGGAATTCGCACCAAGAGACCGTCCGAACTCGACGATCGTGTTCTGGAGCTTTCGGGTCATGGTCGGTCTTGGCATGCTGATGCTTTTGCTGGGGCTATGGGCGGCGTGGGCACGGTGGCGCAATCGTCTCTATCTCTCCAAGCCCCTGCTTCGTTTCGCCGTCGCGATGGGGCCGGCCGGCCTGATCGCAATCCTGGCGGGCTGGTTCACGACAGAAATCGGTCGTCAGCCCTGGGTAGTTTATGGCGTCATGCGGACTGAGAATGCAGTGTCGAACCATTCTGCGCTGGCTCTTTCGACAACTCTGATCCTCTTCATCGTCATGTACACCATCGTATTCGGAATCGGCGTCAGTTATATGCTGAAGCTGGTCGCAAGAGGGCCCCAGGCTGATCGCACCGCGCCCGATAGCGTGCATGCCGACGAAGACCAGAACTTGCGCCCCGCGCGTCCGCTCTCCGCAGCGCCTGACGAAGTTGATCCTACTCCTTATGCTGAAGAAAGGGAGGGTTAGACGATGGGTATCGATCTTCCACTGATCTGGGCCATCATCATCGGCTTCGGGTTGATGATGTATGTGATCATGGACGGCTTTGATCTCGGCATTGGCATTCTTTTCCCCTTCGTTTCGAACCGAACCGATCGCGATACGATGGTCAACACTGTCGCCCCCGTTTGGGACGGAAACGAAACGTGGCTCGTCCTCGGAGCTGCGGGGCTACTTGCCGCGTTTCCTTTGGCATACTCGATCATCCTCACAGCGCTCTATCTGCCGCTGATCGTGATGCTGGCGGGACTGATCTGGCGCGGGGTCGCGTTCGAATTCCGATTCAAGGCGGATGAGGCGCACCGGCCTTTCTGGGATAAGGCGTTTGCGTGGGGATCCTACATCGCGACCTTCTGCCAAGGCGTAGCTCTAGGGAGTTTCATCGACGGGTTCGAAGTCTCCCGCAGCGTTTTCGACGGCGGACCTTTTGATTGGCTTCGTCCTTTCAGTCTGTTCACCGGGCTTGGTCTTTTGGTGGCATACGCGCTGCTGGGATGTACCTGGCTTATCATGAAAACCGATGGCGAATTGCAACGGCGGATGACGTTTCTGGCGAAACCGGCAGCGTTGGCGCTTATCGCGACGATCACCATTGTGAGCATCTGGACGCCGCTCGCTCACCCTGACGTCGCACAGAGATGGTTCTCCCTTCCGAACCTTCTTTTCTTCGTGCCCGTACCTTTGCTGGTATTGGTCGCGACGGTCTTGCTGATTCGTTCTCTCTCCAACGGATATCACGCGGCACCATTCATGCTGGCGTTGTGCTTGCTTTTTCTGGGGTACAGCGGCCTGGCAATCAGCCTCTGGCCAAACATCGTTCCCCCTTCCATTTCAATCTGGCAGGCGGCAAGTCCGCCTCAATCGCTCGGATTCACGCTGGTCGGCGCGCTTTTCATTATCCCCTTCATCCTGATCTACACTTCGTGGTCCTACTATGTCTTCCGCGGTAAGGTCCGGGCCGGCGAGGGCTATCATTGAAGCACGCGTGACCTCAGAGCATCGACCAGATTGGAGAAGCCGGCTGGGCTGGCTCGTGATCATCTGGGCAGCGAGCGTTGCAACACTGGGAATTGTCGCGCTGCTGTTCCGATTGCTGATGAGCGCAGCAGGATTGACGATATGAGGCGGAGAGCACTTTAACGTTGCGAAATGACTTAAATGTATGTGGTCTAAACTCGCAAATTACACGAAGACAAAATCGCTCAAATCCAGACTTTGGGCGACTTTTCACAATTGAAAATTGCGGCGTGACTCGGGAGATCGCCCTTTCAAACCAGTAAAGACACAGTTCGCGGTGAACTTTTTGTTCTGAAAGCGCTAGAGAAGACCGAGCGCGCGTTGATGTTGACCGCGTTTATCGCAGACCCACGTCAAACCATGTCCGCGAGATCGAGGCGGAGCTTTTGGACTACTTTCGCGAGCTCGAAAAGCAGGGAGGCCGTCCCACCGAGGCGGCCCTAGTTCATTCCTTAGTTCCTCGGAGTAAGATCGCTGCTGCAACAATCGGTGGCTTCGCTCCAAACGACTGCGACTTGCCTCAACTATCGCTCGCGTCTGCTGAATGACCAGCGGCAAGTCCGCGAGTTCACTGCGCCCCCTCCGGCCGATGATTTCGTCTTCGCCAATCAGGTGAGGCGCGTTACTTGTCACACTCCATTCTCCTCTCGATTGTTCGAATGTTAGCTCCGAGGCCCCCTTATACAGCTTCAACAGCCCCATGCCCAATTGGCGTAGGTCGTTGCGGTAAGGGCCGGGCGGAAGTTTACGCGCGCGGAGAAGCGTATTGGCTGCTTGCTTTCGCAAAGGAGAGGCTGCCACGTTTAATGGCATGTTCATGGATCTGTCCCGTCAGCAGATGATGGGACAAGTGAATCAGAAATTAACGCGGCTCGTCTGTCTGCCGGCCGACATAAACTCAAACTAGGCCACAAGGTCGGAAACAGGCCAGCACCAAAAATGGGTCGCAGTGCTTCCGACCTAGGCGGCGAAGTCGCCTCATCTGGAGGTCCTTGGATTTGAGGCTATCGCGGAGACTGCAGGGGGCCGCCGCCTTGCAGCTGTGGCGCGGCCACCGAGCCCCGCTATAGCGGGGAACGTGCGAACTGCCCGTCGTTGGCCTAAACCCAGCGGCGGGAATTTTGTGAGTTGCGAAGGCGGTAAGGCGCGACAGTCCGAAAGTCGAAGGTCACCACGGGCAGAAGGCGCTTCCGAGGGACATTTGCCCAAGCTACGCGAGCGCGCCGTCCCGAGAAACGTCTAGAGCGCTGCCACAATGAAGTCTGGGCACTGGATCATGGAGGAGCAACCTCGAGAGGCCGTCGATTTGATTGTGGGTCGCCAATCAGGATGATCATGCCGGTGTGTCTAATCTTAAGTGCGATCTCGAAAGACCCGCGAGAAAGGACCAACTAGAATTTGGTAAGCTGCTATACAGCGATTGCGCCCCAACTCGAGAGCAGCACCGGCGGGGCTGACGAGATCTGCCAAAGCTGAGCAACTCTGTCCTAGAGCAAGTCCAAGGACGAATGCAGGACTCCAATAGTAGCTCCGTGGAAACGATTCACAAGCGGATCAAGACAAATGGTGTTACGGTTTATTACGTCACGGTCCCGTGGTTCTGTGCATGCACGGCGGCCGCAAAGCAACCGTGAGTTCCTCCTGAGGACTGAGCGGCTCGGCGACGGATCTGCGCTTATCGCTCCGGATATGCAAGGTTAAGTCGATAGCGATAAGGCTACGAAGAGCATTGCAGAAGAGATGATGGTGGGCCAACAGGCGTTTTCCGCATGACCATCATTCACGTCGCAAGCATCATGCGCGACGCCGCGTTGTGGCGCTAGCCCGTTTGCGGACATCCATTGGAGAAACCCATGGTGACCCTCAACCAGGATATCATGTCACGACGCGGATTCTGCCTGTGCTGCGTGGCGGCGACTACAGTAGCGGCGACGGGCGGCTGGCTCTCGCCGCGACAGGCTTTCGCGGAAGCGCGCAACATTGTGGACCTCATCCGCGACGACGCCGCCAAAGCGGCCATCAAAGTCCATAAGTTGCGCGACAATGTCAGCGTCCTCGAGGGCTCTGGCGGCAATATCGCGGTCATGACAGGCGCCGACGGCAAGGTGTTCATTGACGCCGGCATCACCGCATCCCGTCCGCGCATCCTAGAGGCTGCGAACAGTTTGAGCCGCGAGCCAATTTCGCACCTGATCAACACGCACTGGCACTTCGATCACACGGACGGAAATCAATGGCTAAATGCGGAAGGGGCAGCCATCATCGCCCATGAGAACACCCACAAGCATCTGCTAGTTGCCCAGAGAGTTGCGGACTGGGATTTCAACTTCCCGTCTCCTCCGCTATCGGCCGTTCCGACCGAAACCTTCTCGTCTGAGAAAGCCCTGAAGCTCAACCGGTCCACGCTTCTCCTTGAATATTACGGTCCCGCGCACACCGATAGCGACTTATCGGTGACGATCCCCGAAGCGGACATTTTTCATTGTGGCGATACCTACTGGAACGGCATCTATCCGTTCATCGACTATTCAACCGGCGGAAACATCGACGGGATGATCAAGGCGGCCGAGGCGAATGTTGCCGCCGTAACCGACAAGACGATCGTCATCCCGGGGCACGGCAACCCTGTCAGCAACAAGGTTGAACTTGCGGCCTACCGCGACATGCTTATCGCAATCCGCGACAATGTCGGCAAGCTCAAGCAGCAGGGCCGATCGCTCGATGACGCGATCGCCGCCAAGCCGACCGCGGCGTTCGATGCGATATGGGGCCAGTTCCTCATCACCCCGGCGCTCTTCACCCGACTGGTTTACGAGGGCGTCTGACGGTCCTCTCAAATGATGGCCATCACCCGTTCTTCCAGTGAAAGGAGTATGGATATGTCTGCCTCCGAGAAGCCGCTTCACATCGATATTCAGGTAACGCTCAAGGACGTGAAGACAGTGTATAGCATCGGCGCGTTGGCGTTCGAAGGCGATCTGCCGGCTTCCATTTTCCACCTTCAGCTGATCACCAACGACATCGCCCACGCGAAGGCCGAATCGGAGGTTATCGCCGTCTTTCACACGAATGCCGGCCACGTGACGCTGCACGACACTGCTTACAACGCTGATCGAAATATCGCGACCGGCAATCCCTATAAGGACCTTGTGGCAGACCTGATGAAGCGCAGTGTGCGTATCGAGCTGTGCGGAGCGACCGCGAAGGCTCACAACTGGGGCAATGCCGATCTGCTACCCGGCATCAAAGTCAATACGGATGCCATGGCGAGGACGACACAGCTCGTTCAGCAGGGATTCGTAAAGATTACGGAATAAGCGCAAGAGCGTGTGTTGTTTGCCTGAGGCGAGTCTTTTCGACCTCCAACAGGGAAACTCCAATGGTCGATGCCAGGGCGAAAGCACGTTCTAGCCCCATACACGCCATCTCCGGCTACAGAGGAGAACGACATGAATGTTCGTACCACTCTCACCTGGGCCGCCCTCGCATTGGTCGCCGGATCCGCCTTGGCACCAAACGGTCAGGCCGAAACGGTCACGCCTAAAATTGCGGAAGCGGTTCCGAACGCCGTCGAGGAGGTTTCGGAGATAAGAATTCCGGACAGCAAATTGTCGCGCGATGCAGCTCAGGTCATTCGCGATACCGAAAACGATTTGCTGTTTCAGCACTCCATGCGCGTTTACTATTGGGCTGCTTTGGCAGGAAAGCGCAAGGGTCTGACCTTTGATCCGGAACTTCTCTACATAGCGGCCATGTTCCATGATTATGGACTGACTGCAAGTTATGGGGAAAGTCACCTGCGCTATGAAGTGGATGGCGCGAATGCCGCACGCGATTTTTTGCGGAGTCACGGCATTTCGGAAGCTGATGGCCAGAGCGTCTGGCTTGCGATCGCACTGCATACGACAAATGGAATTTCCCCGCATCTGTACCCCATCGCGGCACTTCTTGCCGAAGGAGCCAACATGGACCTTGTCGGCGCCGGCTATGACGACTTCACTGCCGCGCAGCGGAGCGCTGTCGAGACGGTTTATCCGCGTCCGCCACAATTCGCGGAAGGCTTCCTGCAGGCCCTTTACGACAGCCTCAAGCACCGTCCTGAAACCACCCAAGGCACCGGTTTGGCCGATGTAATGGCCTACAAGGACCCTGGTTTCCGTCGCAGGGACTTCAGCAATCTGATGCGGAAGTCGCGCTGGGCTGTCGGGCAATAGGCGAAGCGATCCCTCAGTGGTCCGGTTCTCCCACATGGAGAGCTTTCAGTTCGAAGAGGCTTCGGAGTTTCACAAGAAGATCTTGAAGCCGAAACCAGACTTTTGTCGTCGACGTCGAATGAGGCGCGTCCCTCCGCGTAGCTTGGCGATTGAGTGCGACGATGTGCTCGGCGTTGGGTCGACGGGCTGAAACCTGCGTTGACGACGGCACCAGCGATGGGTGATTACAAGCAGAGCCCACAAGCCAAAGCGTTCTCAGCAATTGTTCCCGGTCCCCGCGGGAGTTGGCGGCCCTCCACACCTGCTTGCCGCGACGCTCATCGTTAGCCCGAATTCAAGCGGGCGCGGTGACTTCGCCCGTGGCCTCTACGTTGAGAACGATCTTTCCTTTCGGCGGTGATCGTCGGCCTTCTAACATCATGTGCGCGTCTCGCGCATCGGCGAGAGGCAGAACTACACCGACGCGGGTTTTCAGTTCGCCGCGGTCAATGAGATCGGCGATTGTGCGCAGCCGCTCGGTGGTCACTTCCACCAAGAAGAAGGCTGCGGTGACCCCGCGGGACTTTGCGCGGTCTTGATCGGGCTGGGACACAGCGGAGATCAGCTTGCCGCCCGAGCGAAGAACCTGAAAAGAACGCATTTGCGTTTCGCCTCGACGAGATCCAGTACCGCGTCCGCGTCCTTCACCTCTTCCTCGAAGCGTTGCGTATGATAGTCCAATACTTCGTCGGCACCGAGGGACCTCACGTACTCGACGTCCTTCGCCCCAGCCGTCGCGATTGAACGAAGCCGAGCGCGACGAGCGAGCTGAACCGCGTAGGCTCCAACGTTTCCCGCAGCTCCATGAATGACAACCGTCTGCCCGGCTTCGAGGCGAGCGTGGTCGAACAGACCTTGCCACGCCGTGACCGCAACGACGGGAACGGAAGCCGCTTCGGCATAGCTCAGCGAGCTTGGTTTCTTCGCAAGCATCGCAGCATAGGCCACCGCGTATTCTGCGTAAGCACCAAGGAACTGAGTGTTGGTCACTCCGTAAACCTGATCTCCGACAGCCAGGTCCGAAATGCCCGATCCCACGGCCGCGACCGTTCCGGACAGATCGGAGCCGAGCGTGAGAGGAAGAGGCTGCGGCAACGCGCTCTTGCCGGCCCTGATCCAGCCGTCCCAGGGACCGACGCCTGCTGCGTGAACATCGACAAGAACTTCGCCCGGACCAGGATCTGGCCTTGGGACCCGTTCAAATATCATCACGTCCGGCGCGCCGAATTTGTGTACTCGCCATGCCAACATAGAAGAATCAGCAGGACCATTACCGACGAGAGTGCTTCCCATTCTTGACTCCTACCAAGATGTGAGTCAGCCGCCGGCTTGCGCTATTGCCGAGTTCAAAAGTCACACCTACGCTCGGCGCTCTCCACAACCCGCAAGATTCTGCGTGTTTGAGAGATGGGCTTCGTAGCCTTTATCGCATTTTAAAATTCTAGACCGGGAACGACAATAGCTGGTCATCAACCAGCTCTCGCGCAATTTCCCTACATCTGATCCTTACTCGCAGGAAGTGAATTTCCCGCGGTTTGTACTTGGCGTCCTGCACATTTCTTTGATTTGGGTGGCGAGCTTCCTCAGGAGCTTCAAGCCGCCCCTAATCCATGGAGTGCACCACGAGAACAGGGACCGCTGATCAGAAAACGACAGCCACACTGCCCGAGCGAGACCCTGCTTTCAGCCTCAATCGCACTGCAGTATCGTCATACAGAAGGGTACTTCCGGTCCAACATTCGCGGGTTACCTTGTGGGTATCGATCTAAAGCGTCGGCGGGCATGAATTGCGGTGCTGTCGGCAGTTCAGCGCGCACAAGACAGGAGTTTAACAATGAACGACGTAAGTTTCGGCATTAAGATTCCGGATAGCAAGATCGCGCGCGAAGCCACCGAACTGGTGCGGCACCACGAAACCGAGATGTTGTTTAACCACTCGGTTCGAGTCTTTGTGTTTGGTGCGATGAAGGGTGTCCGCCAGAACCTGAAATTCGACTCTGAACTGCTCTATGTCGCTGCGCTGTTTCATGACTTGGGCCTTATCGACACCTATCATACCGAGACAAAACGTTTTGAAGTCGATGGCGCAGATGCAGCGCGCGAATTTCTCAAGAGCCATGGCATTTCCGAATCGAAGGCGGATCTGGTGTGGGAAGCCATCGCCCTACACACCACGCCTGGTATCCCCCAGTATATGCGGCCCGAGATCGCTCTCACAAACGCGGGTGTTTTGGTGGACGTCGTCGGGATTGGATATGATGAGTACACGCCAGAGCAACGCGACCAAGTCATCGCGGCTTTTCCCCGCGGTAATTTCAAGAGCGAATTTATCGAGGTTCAGACTTGCTCGGCTTTAAAGAAGCCTCAGACAACGTTCGGGACGGTGAACTTCGACTACATCGAATATCGCGATCCCACATTTCGCAAGCCAAACGCGTGCACTTGGATCCACAACAACCCGTGGCATAGCTGACCCTGCCAGCCGCCGGCCATCTGGAGGTGGTCGGGGGCGATCGCTACGCTGTTGCAGCACTCGGGAAACACAACAGCACGTGAATTATCCGTGCGAGCTTCCTCGACAGTCGCACTGTACTGAAGGGCATCGTGGCGGCGGCCAAGGACCTGCAGGTTCCTGTCGTCGTCGGGGTTTCAGAGGGCGAACGCGAGCTTCTCGGTGATAGGCAAATATCGGCTCTGGTCGCAAGCTTCCGCGATGGCGAAGGACTCCCAGTCTATCTTAACGCCGATCACACCCACTCGTTGGAATCGGCGATGGCCGCCGCAAAAGTTGGCTTCAATTCCATAGTGTTCGATCTCTCAGCTCTTCCGATCGACGAAAATATCCGGAAAACCAAAGCAGCGGTTGAAATGCTCAAAGACATCAATCCGTCGATCCTGATAGAGGGTGAAATCGGCGACATCGGAACGGGCTCGCGGATCCATGATGATGCCCCTGATTTGAGCCGCGGGTTAACTGATCCGGAGCAGGCCAAGGCCTTCGAGGCGACCGGTATACACATCTTGGCCCCTGCGGTCGGCAACATGCACGGCATGCTGCGGAGCATGGTTGAGGGAAAGACTAGGAAGCACCTGGACATTGAAAGGATTGCGGCCATCAAGCGAGCCACTGGGACGTTGCTTACGCTTCATGGCGGGTCGGGAACGGAGGATGTCGATTTCGACAGTGCCATAGATGCCGGCATAAACATTATTCATGTGAACACTGAGCTCAGGGTTGCTTGGCGTCGTAGCCTGGATGAAGCGCTCGCAGCTATGCCGGATGAAGTGGTTCCGTACAAGATCCTGCCCGCAGTCGTGGAAGCGACACGTCGACTGGTGAACTCTCGATTGAAATTGTTCAACAAGCTCTGAGACTCGATCTTTAGAGGGTTGCTCTCGCTCTTGTCGGTGGAATGGCGGCCACTCACAGTCGCTGAGTTCCTAGCGCATGATTCGAGGTTCCGATTTCAGAGCGTCAACACGTCAAGGCATCGACCCGCACCGGCCTATTGCAAATGTTCTGAAGTTACTTCCGCTTTCCGCGGGATGGCCGACATTAGCCGGACTTACCGCTGGCTCGCCCGTGCCGCGATTGACCCGGACCGGACAATTGATCCGCCGGATCTACGTCACCCCGACAGGAATGCCCGATCTTAGGCGCAACAGCGCAGGGCCAGGTACTCGAAGCGTTGCATGCGCTTGCGCAGTGCATCACTAGACTGCAACCTGCGGGTGTAGAGCGCCTCGGCACCACGAACTCCGCATTGGTGCCCCGAGCACTGCGCTGTTGCCTCAAGATCTTTGTTGATTCTAAATCCTCAATTCCGCTCGCTTTAACGCCAACTGTGCGTATTTGGCGCCACAATTCTTTGGTGGCAGACGGCCGGTCACCAAGTGCTAAACGCGGAGATTGAGCAATGCCAAAGCACTACGAAACATCGGAGCAGCGGGAGAAGCGAGAACTCGACGAGGAGCTGGACCGGCAATTGCAGCAAACCTTTCCGGCCAGCGATCCGTTGAAAATCACGCGGGGCTCGACTAAACCACACGCAGCAAAGCCGGCTGCGCGCGACGCTGAACGAAGGCGCCGCTAGTCTATCGACCAACCCGGCAGAGTGGGAGCCGTTGTTCGCTGAAGGAGGGGTCGCCGGCCCTGCGAACACGGCTGGCCGACGCCTAGCGCGGGCGGAGACCAAGAGACGGCGTCGATTTCTTGGGGGTCTCTTGCCAGATCGCCGCCGGTTTGCAGGCGGAGCGCGCATGACTCGCTCGCGAGCGATGAGCCGCGGCACGCGTCACGCCTTTGGGGCAGGGGCGATCGGTGGATTTGCTATTGTGCGTTCAGAGCCGCCGGGAGGAACAACGAGAACGTCCACGTTCAACGAACGCAGGACTTCTTCCGTTACGCTCCCGATCAACGCCCGAAGCATGCCAGATCGGCCGTGCGTGCCCATCACCAGCATGTCAGGCCGCCTCTCCGAAACAGCACGGGTGATGACCTGCATAGGCCCGCCCTCGGCGACCTGGAGAAACCATCGTTGCGTGCCGAGCTTGTTCGTCACCAGAAACTTCGTCAGCTCCTCCATTGCCTTTTGACGCTCGCTATCGACATATCCGCTGATTACAGCCCCGCTCGCACCAGAGCTGAGCAATCGCGTTTTCGCCATCGGCGAGAAGGCGTGAAGAATCGTGCCCTCCGCCAAGAGTCCGGTGGACAGGCCCACGCGAATTGCATCGGCCGATGTATCCGACATATCAACTGGCACTAGAGCGCGTTCATAGCGCCGCTGCGCCTCGTTGTTCACCATCAGAACCGGATACCTTCCTCCGCGAATAACACGCTCGATTGTGGTGCCCGTGAAGATATCGCGCAGAAACTGCTTGCGATGGGCTCCCATTACAACGAGATCCGCGTCGGCTGCTGCAGCCGCTCGCAGTATCCCGTCAAAAGGATGGCCCTTGACCACAGTCGGATAGCACTGAACGTTTTGCAGCTCCGGCATGGATACGATCTGCTCAACCAGCACCCGTTGTGCCTCACGCTCTTCGATGCGGACCAGCTCTTTTGGCTGATCATCGTCGACGACATGAACAAGGTGCAGCTTTGCATCAAGGGAGCGCGCTGAGAGGCCGGCCTTCCGCAGAGCGCGGTTGGAGCGCGTCGAGAAATCTGTCGCAGCTACGATGTTCATGTCATAATCCTTGTAATTGCGAACGGCAGCAAGAACGATGGCTTGCCAAGTTCGACCAGCGCGGCAATTCGGTTGCCTTGCGGAGGGCCTATGACGCTGTCGCGTGCCGGCTTCGTTCAATCTAATCCACCAGATTGGCTTGGACCGACGATCTGTAGCCGAGAAGCAACCAAGCATCGCGCCCCGCGAACATCCGGAGCACGATATTTTTCTCGCTCATAAGCAACTGTTGTACGCGGTGACGGAGGTGAACCTCTCAACGTCACCTTTTAGGGTCGTGAGGAATTGGCGGTTGGCGGCGAGCGAATGCCTCGCGGAAACCATCGGGATCTGAAATCCAGATGAACATGACCCATGAGGTCAGGACGAGCAGCGCGAAAAACACTGACATGAGAAACTCCCGGCTTTGGTTGCAGAACTATTGAGGTGCCGTCCCGGACGATGTGGCATCGTCCGGGTTACCGGCGGATCTGCAGCTGGGTCCTATAAATCCGGCGTCGTAGCGTTGTAGTCATCACTGCCTCTGTTTGCCGTACGGCTTGTTTGCCAGCGGCATGTGCATCGCCCTGCGGGGCAGCGAGCTAGAGCCCTCGCGGCCGCGACGTGCACTGAGTTCGGGGCTGATTGCCTCCGATCAGGCGGCCAATCTGCAAAGACTTCGGCGAACTCGTTTATTACTCAGCATCATACATCATGCACTTAGAGGTGGGCATGCGATGCAGGAAATCAAATGCGACATTTAGCCTGGATTGGCCGACTCGCCGGTCAAGGAACCTGCTGCAAGAAATCGCGCGTCTTGCGCTAATTGCCCTCTGGTCCGCGAACCTGCGCACTCTTTTCGGCAGTATCGCGAAATCGCGCTGCGCCCACCAATACGGTCAAGGCAATAGGCGTGGTTACCACGCCAAGCCCGATGATTAGGATTTCGTGCAGCACTGGCCTGCTCTGAAGTACCGAAAAGCAAACGATTGAAGCAGCTGCAATGAATACGGTGCCCAGCGTTGTCCCGAGCGTCGGCGCGTGGACCCGCTCGTAGAATGTGCCGAGCCGCAAAAGGCCCAGCGAACCGACCAGTGTGACGGCGGCGCCAACAAGCAGGAGAAATGCCGTGAGAGCCGCAGCCCAGGGCGGCAGGTGTTCGATGCCGTTCATTCCATCACCTCGCCGCGCAGTAGAAACTTCGCCAGCGCAACCGTACCAACAAAACCGAAGAGGGCCATGGCCAGGGCCGCTTCGAAATAGAGCGTTTCGCCGGATCGAATCCCGAACGTCAGAAGCAACAACATCGCGTTCACGGACAACGTGTCGAAACCCAAAACGCGATCCTGTGCCCGCGGCCCGCGAAAGATGCGGACCACGCCACAGCCGATAGCCAACACCAGAAGTACCTGCGCGGCGGAAAGCGCGTAGATCAGCAAGAGCTGGCTCATTCGAATATCTCCAGCAGATGGCGTTCGTAGCGCTGCTTGATCGTGCGGATCCACTCGGCTTCATCGACCAGGTCCAGAACATGGATCATCAACAAACCCTTCTGTGCATCGAAGTTCACCCACAGCGTTCCGGGGCTCGAGGTAATGATGCAGGCCAGCAACGCCAGTCCGTAGGGATTGCGCATATCGAGCGGAACGTTCACGAATCCGGATTTTCGCTGTCGGCGCCCAAAACCGAGAATGATCCGGCCAACCGCCAAGTTGGAGCGGATGATATCAATCGCCACCAATCCCAGCAGGCGTAGAAGGACGCCGGGTCGCCTGACGCGCGTGCTTGGTAACTCCAGTACGGTGAGAAACCGCCCGCCGACGAGCGCAATCACACAACCGAGGAGGACATGTCCGATCGTGACTGCCTGATTGAGCAGTAGCCACAATGCGAGCAGACAGAAGCTCATCCGCGGAAAGGGCAGGAATCGCGTCATTTGCCGCCCGCCTTTCGACTGCCTTGGGCGCTGATCTCCAGGACGTCGCTGACGTAGCCCGCCGGCGCGTGCAGCGATTGCGCCGTTGCCTGCATGAAACGCATCACCGGACCGGCGAGCACTGTCTGGGCCGCGCAAATGATCAACAGGAACATGATGGGCGCCATCTCGATCAAGCGCACACGCGGCACGGCGCGATCTGGCGAGGCCCAGAAGGAGCGTATGCCTGCTCGGGTCAGCGCGACCAACGCCGCGAAACTGGATACGAGGAGCGCCAACAGGAGCGCCCATCCACTGCCAGGAACGGCACCGCCCGGATGCATGTCTGCAGGACGAAGCGCCGCCGTCAGCAGCGCGAATTTGGCTATGAACCCCGACAGCGGCGGGAGCCCGGCGATGACTAGCGCGCACCCCATAAAGGCGACGCCGAGCAACCCCATCGTGGCCACAATGGCCATGCCGACCTCCTCTTCCGTATCGTCCGCGTCATCATCTTCTCCATAAGCTTCCCGGGTGACGGCGATCACATCAGCTCCGGGTTCGCGGCCGCGCTCGATGAGTTCGGCCAGAAGGAAGAACGCGCTGATGCCGAGAGTCGAGCTGACCAGGTAAAACAGTGCTCCACCGGTGACACTGACTTGTCCGGTCCCTGTGGCTGCCAGTACGGTTCCGGAGGATACCAGCACCGAAAAGCCGCCGAGACGGGCGGTGTCCTGGGATGCCAGTGTGCCGATTGCTCCGAATGCGATCGTCGCCAACCCGCCCCACAACAGCCAGTCACTACCGAAGCCCGCTGACGCGCCGCTGCCCTCACCAAAAAGCAACGGCGATAGACGCAGGATGATATACGCGCCGACCTTGGTCATGATCGCAAAGATCGACGCCACCGGTGGACTCGCGGCTGCGTAGGCCGTCGGCAGCCAGAAACACAGGGGCCACATGCCGGCCTTGAGCAGGAAGGCCACCGCCAGCATGCCGGCGCCTGCTTCGAGCAAACCGCGGCTCTCCGCAGCGATTGTAGGTATCCGCGCCGAGAGGTCCGCCATATTGAGCGTCCCGGTGACGCCATAGATCAGGCTGACCCCGATCAGGAACAACAGCGACGCGACCAGATTGACGACGATGTAGTGCAACCCAGCTTTCACTCGTGCGAGACCGGAACCATGCAGCAGAAGGCCGTACGAAGCGGCCAGCAATAACTCGAAGAAGACAAACAGGTTGAAGAGATCGCCGGTCAGGAAGGCACCATTGAGGCCCATCAACAGAAACTGAAAGAGCGGATGGAAATGCGCGCCTGTCCGGTGCCAACGGGCAAGAGAGAACACAACCGACGCCAACGCCAGGATGCTGGTCAGGAGCAGCATGAGCGCGGAGAGCCGATCGAGAACGAGGACAATTCCGAAAGGAGCGGGCCAATCGCCCAGGCGATAGACTTCCCTGATTCCGGGGTGACCCGAATCAGACATTCCGAGCAAGATCATCGCGACGCAAACGAGTGCAACCGTTGCGGCGACATTGACGGATGCCACTATGTTGCGGTGCCGCTCTCCATTCAAGAGCAGCATGCCTGCACCGGCAAGCAGGGGCAGGACGATGGGCGCAACGACCAGATTTGCGATTCCGCTCACGCCTCGGGCTCCTGACCGTCGACGTGATCGGTGCGAGCCAGGCCGCGCGACGCGAGGAGAACGACAAGGAACAGCGCCGTCGTCGCAAAACTGATGACGATTGCAGTCAATACGAGCGCCTGTGGTAGCGGGTCAGCATGTTTCATTGCATCCCCGATCTCCTTTGCGATCAGCACCGGCGCTCCCGTCCGCGCCCGCCCCATGGCCACGATGAAGAGGTTGACGGCGTAAGAGAGCAACGAAAGCCCGATGATGACTTGAAACGTGCGCGGCCTGAGGACCAGCCACACGCCGGACGCCGCAAGCGCACCTATGCCGATGGCCAGGCTAAGCTCCATTACACCAACCCCTCTTTCGGTCGCTCACCGGGCGCGCGTTGCCCCGCCTGGAGCGGCACGCCGTAGCGACGCAGCGATTGATGCGCGATTGCGATGAGCATCAAGACCGTGGCGCCGACGACGAGCGAGAACACACCGATATCGAAGAGAAGAGCGCTGGCCGTGGGGACGCGACCGAGCAGAGGCAATTCGGCATATGCAAAGTACGAGGTCAGGAAGGGGTGTCCGAAAACGCAGGCGGCAGCTCCCGCACACCCTGCCAGCAAGAGGCCGAAACCCATCCAACGCACCGGCATGACGTGAAGACGAGCTTCCACCCAAACCGTGCCGCGAGCCATATATTGCAGGATGAACGCTGTCGCCATTGCGATGCCGGCGACGAAGCCGCCGCCCGGAAGGTCGTGCCCGCGCAATAGAAGGAAAATGGCCACGACGCCGATCACGGGAAACAGCAGCCCCATCATTAATGCCGCGGTAGCAAGCGTGTCCTTGGCAGTGTCGCCCTTCTGTCGATCGGGATGAGCCTCGTCGTGGGCATCCTGGGCATGCTGCTGTTCGGGAACGGGAATGCTTTCGGGGGCCGGACGGAAACGGCGCAAAAGCGCGAAGACGGTCAGTGCGACCACCGCAAGCACCGTGATCTCGCCGAGCGTATCGAACCCGCGGAAATCAACCAGGATGACGTTCACCACATTGGTTCCGCCACCCTTCGTGTATGCGTTTTCCACGAAGTATCGTGAAATGCTGTGATTATCCGGGAGCTGCATAGCTGCCAGAGCGAGGGTGGCCAAACCGAGCCCGGCGAGGAGCGCGATGGAGAAGTCGCGAGCGCGGTGCCACCGAATGCTGCCGCGTGCCTCGTCCGGGCTTGATTGAGCAATGCGTTTTGGCAGCCACCGCAAGCCGAGCAATAGGAGAACCGTCGTAACCGTCTCAACGACGATCTGCGTCAGCGCGACATCGGGAGCGGACAGCCAGACGAAGCTGACGCAGGTGACGAGGCCCGCGGTCCCGAGCAGTATCAGCGCGACCACCCGATGAAATTTGGCCTGGACCGCGGCTCCTACCGCGCAACCGACGCCCACCACCCAGAGTAATCCGAAGACGAGGTCGAATTCACGCCCTGATGGTCCCGTCAGCGAGAGGCCGCGGGCGTACAGGGGTAGCAGGGCAGCGACGAACGCCACGCCAGCCAAGATTCGCAATTGTGGTTGGAGGTGTCTCGTCCCGAGATTGGTGGCGAGCCATCGCGCAAGGCGCCAGGACAACGTCACCAACACCCAGTCAAAGATCCGCTTACCGTTGATGCGACCGAGCAACGGCGGTCCCTCGTGCACGAGCAGGTAGGAGCGCAGCATGACGTAGACGCCCAACCCCCCGACCATCGCTACTATGCTCATCAGAAGTTCGGGCGTAATTCCGTGCCAGAGACGAAGGCTGTACTCCGGCATCGCGGAGCCGAGAACCGCCCGAGCAGCCGTATCGAGGATCGGCGCTACGGTGAGAGCCGGCGCGACGCCGACGACGAGGCATGCCAGCACGAGCAGTTCGGCCGGAAGTCGCATCAACAGGGGCGGCTCATGTGGAACGCGTGGCAAGCCGGTTGGAGCCGGGCCGAAGAACACGTCGCGAATAAAGCGCAGTGAATAGGCAACCGTGAACGTGCTGGCGAGAGTGACGATGTACGGCAGCGCCTGATCGACGAGGGAATTGTCATGGACCTCGATCGTCTCGGCAAAAAACATCTCCTTCGACAGAAAACCGTTCAGCAACGGCACTCCCGCCATTGCCGCGGCAGCCACCATGGCCAGCGTCGCCGTAATCGGCATGAAGGCCCATAGCCCGCTAAGGCGGCGGATGTCGCGCGTGCCGGTTTCGTGATCGATGATGCCGGCCGCCATGAACAGCGATGCCTTAAAGGTCGCGTGGTTCATGATATGGAAAATCGCCGCGATCTGCCCGAATGGGGTATCGAGTCCGGTCAAAAGCGTGATCAGTCCGAGATGGCTGATCGTCGAGTAGGCCAGTAGCCCCTTCAGATCCTGCTGGAACACGGCGAGAAAGGCGCCCAGAAAAAACGTGATCAGGCCGATCGAGCCCACCAGCCACAGCCATTCATTCGTTCCACCCATTGCCGGCCAGAGCCGCACCAGAAGGAACACTCCGGCTTTCACCATTGTTGCCGAATGGAGATAAGCGGAAACGGGAGTTGGAGCGGCCATCGCGTGCGGCAGCCAGAAATGAAACGGGAATTGCGCGCTTTTGGTCAGAGCGCCGAGAAGGATCAGAACGAGTGCGGGGACATAAAGCGCGTGCGAACGGATCACGTTTCCGGAAGCCAGCACCTGCTCCAGGTCATAGCTGCCGACGATGTGCCCGATCAGCAGCACGCCAGCGAAGAGGCAAAGCCCGCCCGTCGACGTGATCACCAGCGCCATGCGCGCGCCGTCTCTCGCAGCCGCGTTGTGGTGCCAGTAACTGATCAGTAGGAATGAAAAGAGACTGGTCAGCTCCCAGAAAAAAACAAGTTGCAGCAGGTTGCCGGAGAGCACGATTCCAAGCATTGCCCCCATGAAGGCGAGCAGGAGGGAGAAGAACCGCGGAACGGGATCACTGGGTGACATGTAGTAGCGGGCATACAGCACCACCAGAAAGCCGATGCCGGTGATCAGCATGGCGAAGGCCCATGCGAACCCGTCAAGCCTCAGCACAAATGCGAGTCCAAGTTCAGCGACCCAGTCCGTTCGCCACCCGACAACGCGGCCATTCGTCACGTTCGGATAAGCCGCGCCGATGAGGCAAAAAGCTGTAAGTGCGATCGATCCAGCGAGCCATGCTTCAGCGTTGCGTGCATTGACCCGCAAGAGTGCCGCAATAAAGCTTCCTGCGAAAGGAAGGACGAGAACGGCAAGCAGGAACATTTGCGTTCATTGCCCCAGGCTGCGAGGTGGAGAGATGCTTCGCTGATCCTCAATTGCTTAGCCGAGGCGGATCGATATCTCCACTGCTAGATTTAGCGCCATTGTGATTGGTTTGACCCGGAAACCGCCATTCTGGCGGACACTGGCTCCGCAATCGAGCGGTTCAGATCCAGTGTGGAAGCGTGCCAGTCGCAGCGGCGACGACGGCCGCGAGAGCGCCGAGCAACGCGTAGAATCCGCAGAGCGCGATCACCCGCCAGCCACTCATCTCGACCGGCTCGGTGTCCTCAGCTGGGCTGACCTCGGAGCGGTATCGCATGTCATGGCGCCCGTTCAGTGTTCCATCGCAGGTGCAAGCGATCGACGCCGACTATAACAATGGCTCTGTAGAACTACGGCTCACATTCACGTCAAACCGCCCAGGCCTACCGGTGAAGCGACAAGAGTGATCGCCTGCAGCAACGCCAGCCTGGCCATCCCACGCGATGTAATCTTTCGACGCATGTTCTTACGCAGCCAGGCAGTCCCGCGTGATTGTCCGCCCCTCTCACTCCAACGACGTCCCTTTGTCCCCTCTCGATACTTCGCGTGCACAGGTGCTGTGCGGTTTCGTCGCAATGTTTCCAGGGAAATGAACTACTATAGTCAGAGCATCATGGCTTATGTCATCGACATTGATGCGCGCACCGCGCGTTTTGCTCTTCACGCCGGCCGCCTCCAAGCAGGCGGTTAGCCGGACGGTGTTCGCGCCGTCCGGGCTCTTTTCCAGCTTTCGTGACCTCCACTCGAGAGGTCGTCTTGAAGCAGAAGGAGTGTGCCGTGCTGCCTCTTCCAAAAATTGCGCTGACCGCATCAGACTATCCGCGGCTCGAACAGCTCGCCCGCCTCGCCGTCCAAAAAGGAGATTTGGACGGGATATTCCTCATGGGCGAAATCAACCGCGCCGATATCGTCCCGGACGAAGCGGACAACGTCCGTCCGTTCGTGACGATCGGATCATGGGTCACTCATTGCACGAATTGGGGCGTTCCGCGTCGCACCGTGCAATTGGTCTGGCCCGAGGAGTGCTGGTCGGATCCCGCCTCCATTTCGGTGTTGACCCCGCTGGGTGCGGCTTTGATCGGACTGCAGGTCGGCGATCAGATGCCGTACTTTGTCGCCGGATGTCTGAATGTCGTCAGGGTCCAAAGCCTGACCCCATCGGATTCAAAGGTCGTCCCACTCTTCCGGAGAGGGACGAGGCGGTCAGGCAACCAGTTCGATGACGACCCCGGACCAACTGCAGCATAGGAGCGATCAATGCGCAATTTCGAAGCTGAGAGCCTGCGAGAACAGCCGGTGTTGCCGCCGATCAAGATCACTGAGGACGAATCGCGGCGTCTCAGTTCTTTGGCCAATTCGAGCATGGATCTGTTTCCGCGAGTCGCCCATTTTCTGGCTCGAGAAATGGAACGTGCCACGGTGACGGACGAGAACAACTTGCGAGGTGTGATCAGGATGGGGTCGAAAGTAACCTATCGCGATGACGAAACGGGTGCGAGCCGAGAGATCGTGCTGGTCTATCCGCATGAGGCAAACATCGAACTCAATCGGATCTCGGTCCTGACACCTGTTGGAGCGGCCTTGATCGGCCTATCGCCGGGGCAGCGGATCGAATTCGAGACACCCCACAAGCGCACCAGGGGCCTGACCGTTCTCGCTGTTTCCGAATAAGGGCTGTACGTTAAGTCAGATCGAGCCTCGCCGTCTTGCGATGTGGGCGCGCCGTCTAGGAGGGCGTCGCGCCTGGATCGCGGGCCCTCTCTCGGGCGGACCCGCTCCCTGAAGACATGACGAAACTCGATGCGCAATGGGATGCTGCGATCAACGATCCGAATTTCGACGCCTTGCTGCCAATGTATGCCGCCGACGCCAGTCTAATGCCACCCGGCGCAGCGCCTCTGGACCTACGGCGATACGCGACTTCTTTGCCAAAAGAGGCACGAGCGTCAGAAATCACAAGCTTGAGCTTGTAGAGACTTTGCAGAGGGGAGACTACGCTTACCTCGCTATTCAAAGCTTCATTTGGTAAAGGGCGAGGAAACGACCATGCTGTCCGGCGGTACCGTTCAGCTTTATGAGCACCAATCCAACGGCGAATGGAAGGTTAAGTCCGTATTTTTGTTCGGGAATAGTCAAGGCGCATTTGATATCTAGCAGCATTCTTGAGCGACCCGTTCTGGTCTGCGGCTCGAATACTTCGAGCGAGAGGCATTTGCATGACGGACCTGCGGTCGTTGATTGAAAATCCTAGCCGGTGCCACGCTCCTCGGCGTCGCGCGCAGGGCCAGCGCACAAAAAGTCAAATCATTCACCATTGCCTACCTCGCCTACTTGCAGGTGAGGATCGTAGCTTCGTGCGGAATTTTTTTGCGCCGTCTCGATCAGCTTGATTAACGTGACGGAAAAAACCTGCAGTTCGTCTATCGCTCGGCAGAAGGCCGGCCGGAACTCTTGCGAGGCCTTGCGTCCGACCTTATTCGGATGAAGCCTGACGCGCTTGTCACCGGATTTGGCACGGTTGCCGCCACGGCGGGCAAGGCAGCCAGAAGCGGCATCCCCGTTGTACTCATGGCTGTGGGCGATCCTGCCGGCGCCGAGGTCGTTGCAAGTCTCGCCCGGCCCGGCGGTAACGTCACCGGACTGTCGGACCTAGCCGCATATAGGGCATCCGGCTTCAGCTGTTGCGCGAGATCGTCCCTGCCGCCTCGTTGATTGCCGCGGTCTTGAACCCGGGCACGCCGTACGCGGCCCTCGCCTACAGGGAACTCGAGACCGCAGCGCATGTCGGGAGAATAGAGTTACGGGTCTTGTGCGCTCGCCCGAGGAGATCGCGCCGCAGCTCGAGGCCAGCAAGGTTGCAGGAGCCGGGGGCCTTGCGATCTCGAGGACCGCCTCACGTTTAGTAGCGGACCGAAATCGCCGCGGCCGCCTCCCGCCTGCATTCGCCCGCTATCTACGGCTACCGCGAGTTCGCGGAGGCAGGCGGCCTTATGTCCTACGGCACCGATCATGGCGAGCAATGGCGGCGCGGCGCGGAGATTATCGACCTCATTCTCAAAGGCGGGAAGCCGGCAGACATCCCCGTCGAGCGGCCGACCACGTTCGAGCTTGTCGTCAAACTCAAGACGGCCAAGGCCTCAAACATTGTGGTGCCGTCAACGATCCTGAGTCGTGCCGACAGGATCATCGAATGAGCGTCGCCACTTCCGAAATTGGCCCAAATGCGAAGTGCACGATGTCCGCTATTTAGTCGCTATCGGGGTAAAAGCGGACGTCGCACACAATCCGCGGGCGGTATTACTGCGCTAGAAATCTGAATGCGATAACCAGCGCCACCATGCTCGCGAAAATCAGCAGCGCCGCGAGGGTTTTTCGGGTCATTGGCCTCGTCGAACGGCGCGCAGCCGATTCACGGGGTTGAGATCTAGGCGGTCTCTGGGACCGCACGACTTTGCCCTCTGTCGTTGGCGTCCGAGCCTTTGGTTCCGGCGCTGCGCCCACGCCTCCCATCTCGCTGTAATAAGCGCTGTAGACCTCGCGAACGGCTAGGGCCGTGGATTCGGCCTCGCTCATTGTCTCGAGCCGAGTTCGATAGTTAGTCAGAAAGCTTTGGGCGCTGGACGGCAGGTCATCGAAACCACCGAGCTTGGCCATCATTAGCCAGGTGGCAAAATCCGCCTCAGCCTTCGTGCGCGCTTTCTTGGCGATACTGGCGCTGGAACCGGAGGACATGGTGGTCCGATTGGTCGGAATCCGGCCGCGAGGCTGTTCGTCGACACCATCCGCGCGGCAGGAAGGGCAATTGGCAATCCAGTCACAGTAATGACAGCGCGGGAGAGTTCAAACGCGAACCTTACCAACCAGTCGGTTCCTGGCCCAGGTTGAAGCGGAGTGAGCAGGCTGGCTAGGGTAGGGGCTCACCTCTGCTGATGCCCCAACGTGCTTTCATTGAACAGAAAATTTCTGTTTAACTCCTATGAGCAACATGCTGCGATGCGCGCGCCGGCAGCCATCTGGCACCCGAAGGAACCCTGCTCAGCTTCCTAAGGTTTGCATGCACAGTCGCTCTGATGCGTTGGAGACAGCTGAGGCAATGCCCCGAGCCAAGCGCACGCCGCCGCTAGTCTGTGGGAGTATCACAAAGCCGAGACGGAATTGATCGGCAAGCCCGTGGTGCTGACGGATGAAAAGGCAGGGACTATCGAGGAATTGTGCTTGGACGAAGCGCACGTTTGCGTCTTTCCGTCGCTGGCCATCCCGGGAAGTGGCCCGTCTCAACGATTAAGCTCCTAGAGCGATAGAACTTCACCGCGCGTATAATGATCTGATGTTATCGGCTAATCGAAGCGACTCGCCCAGTCCCCGATGAATGCCGAGTTGGGGCGGCTCTGGACCGTCCCCCTCTGGTGCTCGACCGCGCCGGCTTTCTGGTCGAGCAGTCCGCCCTCAGCCCGCACATCTTCGACGAGGCAGGCCAATGACCATCGCCCTGGTCGCCGCCGCCTGCTGGATCGGGCTGAACGTCCTCGCTGTGGGGGCCGGCGGTCGCTGGCGCAAGAGGCGAGCGCGTGAGCGTTCACGAGATCATATGGTATGCCACCGCCGCGGCCCTGGTCTGCACAGCTGCTGCCTACGGCATCGGCTGGGGCTACGTGCTGATCCGGCTGTACATCGCATACAGGTAGAGGCCGCTGTCTTAACAATGACTGCGAAGGTCAGCTAGCCGCCAGGTTGGGCAAGTAGGAAGGCACGTCGCCCTGCTTTTTGCGCTCGGCGATAAGCTCCTTCTCAGCCTCGTACCAGAAAGTGTCCATCTGCCTTGCTGGTTGGCCCGCCTTTTCCCAAAGGAGGTAAGCTCGATTCCTGATGTCTTGCTCGGTCATACCCGTCATGTGAGAGATCTCCCTTCCGGGAAAACGTAGGGCGAGGTGTTGAAGTTCCTGCACGGAGTGAACCCGCGATGCGACGCGGCAACCCATGAAACTAAAGTTTCGCAGCATTTTCTGGTCATGCCGAGATACTTCTTTCATATCAAGCACGTGCGTGGCGAGATCGACCACCAGGATGAGGAACTTCCTGACAAGCATGCGGCGTGGAACGAGGCCACTGTGACAGCCCGTCAGATGCTCCAAGGCATTGATGGGAAGCTGACGCCGGCCCGAGACTGGCAGATGGAAGTGACGGACGAGTTTCAGACCACGCTTTACGTCCTGCGCATTCAAGCTGAAGTGCCAAAGTGAGGCCGAGAGACCCGCCTTTCCACACGATTTGCTGGCGTTTTGTGGGTATGATCCTGACCTGCGTAGTTCGCGCACCGCCTGCTTCGGGGGCGTCGCTGCTAAGCCATGAACCGGCCTGAGCTCGGCACGCCCCGCCTAGAAAAGCTCGAGGTCGGCCCCCGGCCAAATCCCGGCGTTGCCCAGGAGCGTCCCACATACGGTCCCGACCTGAGCGGTTTGCCCGTCGTATTCGTTTGCGGGGTCGGCGTGCCATTCAGCCTCTACGAGACCGGGCGCGTCCTTTGGTGGATCATCTCGCCGAAGCCGGCACAGCAATGCACGGATGGATGACCGCTTCTGGAGGAAAAGCAGACTACGCAGGCAATTTGAGCATTTCGCCTTTTGGACCCATGGCGGACATAACGCACTCCGGCGTGATGTCTTCCCCTACGTTGCGGGGAGGTCGATCTTACGCGGCTTGCAGTATCAACTCGCTCACGCGGTCTGGTGCATCGAGCATGGCCATGTGCCCAAAATCCGGCAGTTCGAATGTGGCCCAAGACTTGTCGCTCTTGCAGTCTGCCAGTGCCTTGTCAAAGGGCGGCTGTGGAAATTTTGGGAGCCGGATGTATGTCTTCTTCGCCACCTTTTGGAGCGCCCCGGAAACCTTGATCTGCTGGAGATAGGTGCCGACTGGATGCGGAGTAACCTTAGACTCGGCGAATGCCCGATCGCGTTCGGCAACAACACTGGCCGGATAATGCGCCGATCCGCGAACGCCCGCCTCGCCCTTGTCGATGGCCATTTGTATGCCTTTGCGGACCGGCTCGGCTGCGTAGTCCGCCACCCTTTGTCCGTCGGCCGGAATGTAGGCATCAAGCCATACAACCGATGAGACGCGATCGCCGATGCTTTCGAGTGCACCCGAGCCTACAAAGCCTGCATAGGACCAAGCCACGAGGCAGACGTTCTCGAGACTTTCCCATTTGATCAGGTTGACGACGTCGGCAATGTGGGTGTCCAGATCGACATCCTTGCTCAGCAAATGCGAGCGCTCGGCTAAACCCGTGAGTGACGGAGCGAACACTTTATGGCCGTCCTGTTCGAGCCGGTCAGTGACCCGGCGCCATATCCAGCCACCGCAAAAAGCCCCGCTGACAAAGACAAAGGTCTTTCGCGCCGATTGCGCGCGGTCGGCACCGACCGCCCCTGGGGTCGCTGCTGCCGCGAGACCGCCGGTTGCAGCACTGCGCAGGATGCGACGGCGGGTAATTCCACCATTCGTCATGACAAAATTCCTATGGTTTGAGGAAGATCGGGACCGAAGCGGATTGCAACCTTGGAGGATTTCCGCGCGTCGGTTCGCGGCCAAGGCCTGCTCGTGGCCCGTTTGAGACGTGCCCACTATCCTGAGAATGTCCGTTCACCGGGGGCGGTCTCAACCGATCGACGCAACACTTTATCTTAGAGGGAAAAGATGGAGTGTAGGATGGAACGGAGATTTCATAGAGGTTTTACCGCGGCAGAAAAGACGGAGTTATGGGACCGTTGGAAGCGCGGGGAGTCACTGAAGGCGATCGGGCGAGCTTTTGGTAAGCAGTCATCGTCGATCTATTTTCTGGTTGCCCCGCATGGAGGGTTTCGTCCTGCGGAGCGGCGTCGCTCCAGGTTGGCATTGACGCTTGCGGAACGCGAGGTGATTTCCAGAGGCGTTACGGCACGTCAATCAGCCCGGTCTGTCGCCAAACTGCTTGGCCGCTCGCCCTCGACGGTGAGTCGTGAAATGAGCCGCAATGGCGGCTGTGATCGCTACCGGGCGACACTTGCGGACGAGAATGCCTGGGCACAATCGCGTCGTCCAAAATGTTGTAAGCTGGCGATCAATTCGCGGCTTCGGCAGGCCGTGGCAGGGAAGCTCAGATTGGATTGGTCACCCGAGCAGATAACCGGTTGGCTGAAGAGAACGCATCCTGAAGACGAGTATAATCAGGTGTCACACGAGACCATCTATCGCAGCCTGTTTGTCCAAGCGCGCGGCGTGCTCAAGAAAGAGCTGCTTCGCCATCTTCGATCGAAGCGCTCGATGCGTCGCTCCAGACCGGTTGATCCGAATGGCGATAGACGGGGACATATGAAGGATGCCGTCTCAATCCGTCAGCGAGCGGCTGCGGTTGAAGATAGGGCGGTGCCTGGCCATTGGGAGGGCGATCTGCTGTCCGGGCCGAACAACACCTACATCGCGACCTTAGTCGAGCGTCAAACGCGTTACGTGATGCTGGCCAAAGTGGCAGGCAAGGACACCCAGACTGTAGTCAACGCGCTCATCAAGCCGGCGAAGAAGCTACCAAAAGAACTGTATAAGTCCCTGACTTGGGACCGAGGCAAGGAACTGACGGATCATCGGCGCTTTTCGATGGCGACCAACATCGATGTCTATTTTTGCGACCCGCAAAGCCCGTGGCAGCGCGGGTCGAACGAGAATACCAATGGCCTGCTGAGACAGTACTTTCCAAAGGGCACCGACTTGTCGGTGCATTCGCAAGCCCATCTGAACAAAGTGGCTCGTCAGCTAAACGAACGACCACGTGAGACCTTACAATTTGAAACGCCAGCAGAGAGATTTAATGCCTGTGTTGCGTCAACCGGTTGAGCCGGCAGGGGGTAGACCGGAAGTCGTCGTGCTCCGGCCAAACCGACGCGAATGACCCCACCCAGACATCCGTCTGAATGAGGGATCAGGGTGCCATCGCTGACAAAACAATCTGTGATGCCGTCGGTCCAGCTCATTCCAAGCCGTCTTATAGGGAGGCAGCCCATCAAAGTGCGGCTTACGAGCGGTCTTAAGAAAAGGAGGACTCAATATGGCAACATTCATCCTTGTTCCCGGGGCAGGCGGCATGGCTTGGTATTGGCACCGTGTGGCCCCGCTTATTCACGCGTCAGGGCACGAACCCGTGGCGGTTGACCTCCCTGGCGACGACAGGCACGCCGGTCTTGCAGCGTATGCTGACATCGTCGTCCGCTCGATCGCGGAACGAGCCGATGTTATTCTGGTCGCTCAGTCGCTTGCAGGCTTCACGGCACCCCTCGTTTGCGCACGTGCGCACGTGCGGATGGTGGTGTTTGTCAACGCGATGATCCCAGAGCCGGGCGAGACCGCTGGCGTATGGTGGGGCGCAACAGGAGCAGTAGAGGCGCGGGAACAAGCTGCGGCGGTGCGTGGCTATACGGCGGAATTCGACGTGGAAACGTACTTTCTGCACGACGTGCCGCAGGAGGTGCTGCGCGCTGGCCCTGAAAAGCCTCGCGAGGAAGCCGAGACCATTTTCGGCGAGCCCTGTCTTTTCGAGCGTTGGCCTGACATCCCCATTCATGTTCTTGCGGGAAAAGATGACCGCTTTTTCCCAATCGAATTTCAACGGCGTGTCGCGCGCGAAAGGCTCGGAAAGGAGGTGGCAGAAATTCCCGGTGGCCATCTTGTTGCGTTGTCGAATGCGGAGGGACTGGCCGAATGCCTTGTTGCCTATGAGAAGGGTTGATTGCGGGCCAGCTTTGCTAAATGAGTCTAGGTCGGCTCATGGCCCTTCAGCGACCTCGGGAGACGTCCGCTTTCCCCGCCGTGGCAAATTCAGGCCCCCACCATTACCAGACATCGAACGTTCATTCGGCAGATCGGATGCCTCGCGGATCGATACCTCGGTTCGAGGCGACGTAATCGATCTCGCCGCGCGTAGTACCGATATCCATTAGCTCCCTGTCACTTAGGTCGCACAAGGTGGCTCGTAACCTCGCCACTGTTGAAATGCATCCCAATATATTTCGAGAGGGCTGTAGACTTGCCGCTTTGCGGCTGCCTGTCTCGGCTCGGTGGCCCCGTGGACCGTGCTCATTGCGATGTGTCCAGGCTGGACTGTTTCACGAGCCGAGGATACCGGGCGATGCGCTGGCGCGCTTAACATCCGGCTTACTTTTTCCTCCCCGGCGGCTTATTCTTTGCGCCTGCAACCGGCAACAGAAGCCGTTGGAGGCAACGTAGGGAAATAGCAACGTGCGCTACCTCTTCGAGGAGTACGCATTCGACACTGACCGCCGGGAGCTACATCGCGGAGCGAACGTCGTGGCCATCGCGCCCCAGGTATTCGACCTGCTCGACTACCTGCTCCGCAATAGGGAGCGCGTCGTTAGTAAAGACGACCTCATCAAGGCCATTTGGGACGGGCGTATCGTCTCCGATGCAGCGCTGACGACCCGCGTGAACGTCGCCCGGAGCGCGATCGGCGATTCCGGCGAGGAACAGCGCCTGATCAAAACACTGCCAAGGAAGGGCTTTCGCTTCGTTGGCCCGGTGCGGGAAGCGCAGAGGCCCTTAAGCGTGGCGGTGACCGAAATCCCGGCGGAACAGCCGAAACCCGTCCTGCCACTCCCCGATAAGCCCTCGCTCGCCGTTCTCCCCTTTACCAACCTGAGCTCCGACCCGGAGCAGGAGTATTTCGCCGACGGCATGGTCGAGGACATCATTACCGGCCTGTCGCGGTCCAAGTCGCTTTTTGTCATCGCGCGACACTCCACCTTTACTTACAAAGGCAAGGCCGTCGACATCAAGCAGGTCGGGCGTGAACTTGGCGTTCGCTATGTGCTCGAAGGCAGTGTGCGCAAAGCCGGCAATCGAGTCCGCATTACCGGGCAGTTGATCTACGCTACGACAGGAGCACATCTTTGGGCGGACCGGTTCGACAGTCAACTCGAAGATATTTTCGACCTGCAGGATCAAGTAACGAGCTGCGTGATTGGCGCAATCTTTCCTCAATTGGAGCGCGCCGAAATCGAGCGCGCGAAACGCAAGCCGACTGGAAGCCTTGAGGCCTACGACTATTATCTTCGCGCGCTATCAAGCTTTTACCAATTCACCCGCGAACAGAATATTGAAGCGGTTAGACTGAGCCAGGCCGCCAACGTGATCGATCCCGAATTCGCCGCAGCATACGCCCTTGGCGCTTATTCCTATCTGCAAAGAAAGTTCTTCGGCTGGAGAAGCGATGCTGCACAGGAGTGTGTTGAAGCCAGGCGACTCGTAATGCGGGCAATTGAGCTCGATAAGGACGATCCAACGGTGCTGGCGAGGACCGGACAGGTGATCTCTGAATTATTGGGTGAGGTCGAGGAGGGCGCAGCCCTCCTCTCACGGGCGATAAATCTAGATCCAAATCTCGTCATCGCACGGTATTCGCGCGGCGGAGAACACCTTATGCTCGGCGAATTAGACGCGGCGCTCGAACAATATGAAATCGCGGTGCGTTTAAGTCCGCTGGATCCATTAATATTTTTTGCCCAGACCGGGATAGCATATGCTCATTTTATGGCGGGTCGGTATGACGACGGTTCATCTTGGGCAAGGTCTGCTGTCCTGCAGCGGCCAAATTATGTGAACGCACAATTTATTCTGGCGGCATGCCTTTCGATGTCTGGACGGGTTGAGGAAGCACGAGTCGTCTTTGCGCGCCTACTGCAACTGAAGCCGGTCCTACGTATTTCCAGAATCAAAACAAGATTTCGCAGGGCGGAAGATATCGAAAGATTGTCGCAAGCTTGCCGGATGGCGGGCCTACCGGAATGAGCCGCGCCGCCTCGCAGTCCAGTCCCGCTGTCGACGCATGGATTGTTCCCGTCTCGTCAGCGCTGATAAGGTCGACGCTGATTGGATGAGACACTCGGGACGGGAAGTCATCGAGCGACCCGGCGACTTCCGGTTTTGGCCCATCGCGTCATTTCGCTGCGCTACGGAATTTGGTCGCTATCGGAGCATAGCGGACTCTGGCGAGCCGTCCGCCCGGCAGATTTATGGGTTCACGGCCTAGCAAAGCCGGTTTTGGTTTCAAGAGGAGGCTGAAAAAAATTTGTCACCGATTGCCGCGCCGTTACAGGTCCTCCCGCAGTCCTTGAAGAACGGATGCCGCACCTTTCCCTCGGCGGACTTGGCGCGATACTCGATCTCAGCAAGCAGCTTCGGTTCGACCACCTTTGTGCGCAATCATCTTGGCATAGGGCTGTGTCTTCCGCACCAGCGGCTCGAGGCGCCACCTCAGCTCGGCCGCCGATGTCTTGTCGAAGCCGTGGTCGACCTTGCCGGCATAGATCAGGTCGTCGCCCTTGCGCCGACCGAGATACATGCCGTCCCACTTGCCCTCATCGAGGGCGAAGCCGGCGATGGTGAGTGTCTCGCGCTGGGCGCAGGTTTTCTTGACCCAATTGTTGCTGCGGCCGACCGGGTACGCGCTGTCGCGCACCTTGGAGATGACGCCTTCGAGCCCGATCTTGCAGGCATGGGCAAACATCTCGTTCCCGTCGATCTCGAAACTCGCGCTGAACTGAACGTCGGTGCCGGCAATGATCTTCTTCAGCTCCGCCTTGCGCTGAAACAGCGGTAACTTCCGGATGTCCCTGCCGTTGAGGTAGAGCAGGTCGAAGGCGACGAGCACGATCTTCGTTGACTTGCCTTTGAGCTCATTCTGCAAGACCGAGAAGTCCGTCGTGCCGTCGGTGGCAGGTACGACAATCTCTCCGTCGATGATGGCCGAGCTCGCCTTGACGTGCCAGGCGTCATCGGAAACCTTCTTGAAACGCTTCGTCCAGTCGTGGCCGCGCCGTGTGAAGACCTTGACGGCTTCGTTGGCGAGGTGGACTTGCACGCGGTAGCCGTCGAACTTGATTTCGTGAATCCATCGCTCGCCGGATGGCACGCGGTCGGTCGCGGAGGCGTGCGGTCTGATCGGCTTGGCGCTGTTCGTCGCGCTCTATCTTCCTTGGTAAGCCGATCGCGAGTCCATCACAAAGACCTGCCGGTTCACGCCGGCGGGTTTTTATCGCTGACGCTTAACGCAGCCGAAGGCCGTCAGTTTATCGGACGGACGATTCCTTTGCTGGGAGGCGGTGCGTCATGGACTGTCTGAGCCTGGTAATACCGGCCGCTATTGGCGTGCTGGCTGGGCTGTTCTTCCTCGGCCACAACTGGCGGGCCTGGCACTCCCGGCGCTCTAATCCGCAATTGGATCGGCAGCCGGGAGCATTGGGGCTGGAATGACCTGCCGTGCCATGTCTGCCCTCCTAGTCACGTGAATCTAAAGTTCGCCACATAAAGTCCGCTGAGCTTTATAGCAGAAGCGTTTGACGGAAGCCAAAATCTGGTCTGCGGACTTGGTCCATTTGAATGGCTTCGGTTTTCTGTTGTGCAGGTCGATGAAGGTACGGATGTCGGCCTCGAGCTGCCTGACGGAGGTGTGAACACCTCGCTGGATCTGTTTTCTGGTGAGTTCAGCGAACCAGCGCTCGACCTGATTGATCCATGACGCGGAAGTCGGCGTGAAGTGGACATGATAGTGCGGCCGACGGGCGAGCCACGCTTTGATCTTAGGTGTTTTGTGGGTGGCGTAGTTGTCCATGACGAGATGGACATCGAGGCCTTCAGGAACTTGAGCATCGATCCCTTTTAAAAACTTCAAGAACTCGACTGCCCGGTGCCGCTTATAGCATTTGCCGATGACGAACCCCGAGGCGACATCGAGCGCGGCAAACAGCGAGGTCGTACCATGCCGCACATAACTGTGCGTGCGCCGTTCCGGTACGCCCGGCATCATCGGCAGGACCGGCTGCTCGCGATCCAGGGCCTGGATCTGGCTTTTCTCATCGATACTGAGGACAAGGGCTCGGTTCGGTGGGGACAGGTAAAGGCCGACGATATCGCGGACCTTGTCGACGAACAGCGGGTCGCTCGACAGCTTGAATGTCTGGCTGCGGTGCGGCTGCAGGCCGAACGCCATCCACATTCGGCGGATCGTGGTGTGGGAAAAGCCAGTTTCCCCAGCCATTGAGCGGATCGACCAGTGCGTCGCGTCGGGTGGCGTTGTACGCAATGTCCGCTCAATTACCTCAGCAACCTGATCGTCGTTGATGGTTCGAGGGCGGCCAGGGCGGGCCTCGTCAAGCAGGCCATCACAGCGATCCTTCAAAAATCGGCGACGCCACTTGCCAACGGTGTGTTCGTGGAGGCCGAGTTCGGCAGCCACGGACTTGCTTGGCAAGCCATCCGCACACCGCAGGATCGCGCGGCAGCGCTCAGATAGCGATCGGGCAACGCGATGACGACGAACTTGCCTCTCCAAGTACGCCCGCTCCTGCGGACTAAGCACCAACGGCGCGATCGGCCGGCCTCGTTCACCTGCATTCGCCACGAGCTCTCTCCTCTGTAGAGATTCGAGCTATCAACTAATGTGGCGAACTTGCGTTCCAGATGACTAGGCCGTGAACCCATAAATCTGCCGGTCGGTCGGCTTGCTAGAGTCCGCTATGCCCCGATAGCGACCAAATTCCGCAGCACAGCGAAATGACGCGATGGGCCAATATGCGACATCGCCTCGACGGGCAAAGTCCAACGAATTGCTTCACGCTCCGATTGTGCCGCTGTTGCTCGTTGCTCCAAATGCCTTTGATTATACGCCAACAGTCAGGACGGTCCGTCGCCTTCGGCATCATGTCGATGCCCGTGCCAGGCGAAATGGCGAAGATGAAGGCCCTCGCTTACGCCGGCAAAAGTCCAGCCGAACGATAGCTGTCGATCATCGCGTCGAAGAGTGAGATATCCGAGCGACCTCTCGCGAAGAGCTGCGCGCCCGCAACGGCCGAATAGATTGCTCGAGCCCGCGCTTGGCTTTCCTTAGGTTTGACGATCCCGGCAGCAGACAGGAGCTTGCTGAGCCACGCCACATTAACGTCGGCAAAGGCATGGACCTCCTTCTTCACCGTGTCCGGCAGGTCGTCATATTCCGCAGCCATGAAGCTGCAAAGGCACATGCGGTTGTCGCTCGAGAGCGACTTACGAAAAATCTCGGGGTATCGGCGCAGCGCTTTGAGCGGATCAGGCGACTGGTCCGATATAGCTTTAAGGTCCACGACAATATCTTCCCAGTAACGCTTTGCTACCGCTGCCCCGAGATCGGCCTTGGTCGGAAAGTGATGATAGATGCTTGGTGCCTTAATGCCGACTTCGGCGGCGATGTCTCGGAAGTTTAAGCCAGTGTAGCCATGCGCCATCGCGCTCCGTTTTGCTGCAGCAAGAATGATTTCCTTCGAACCTGCGCTCATTGAGCCTTTTCCCTAAAAAAACCAACCAAGTGGAAGGTAGGGCTTGACGGCAGCAATTCCAAGCCCTAAAGATTAGCTACCAACCACTTGGTAGTCTAAAATCCATCCACCCGACCACAAAGGAGAGAATTATGCCGTTTGCACGTATCGATCTGATCAAAGGCAAATCTGCAGACTATCGCGCCAAACTCGCTGACATTGTGTATGAAGGGATTGTCGGTGTTCTTAAGGCTCCGGATGGCGACCGCTTCATTGTTGTCAATGAGCACGCGCCAGAGAATCTCATCTATGATCGGCACTTCCTTGGCATGGATCGGTCGCCTGACTTCATCCTGATCCAGGTGACCAGCACGGTCGGTAACACCAAAGAACTGAAGTTTGCCTTCTACCGGCAGATTGCCGACGAACTCACCAACAAGCTCGGCGTACGGCCCGACGACATCATGATCAACATGGTCTTCGTCAACAAAGAGGATTGGTCGTTTGGCAAAGGGCAGCCCTGGTAGTTGCCTGCTCCTGAAGCTTCTCCCGCCCGGGGGGTCAGCATGGCTCCCCGGACACAGCGAGATAGCTCGGACTGAGCCAATCTGCCCGTTGCTAATATTTTGATTTCTGCCCGAGGCCAAGCAAGCGCAAGGTCCGTTCCGGGTCATTCGCGACTGGGTCGAACCAGTTGCAAGTCCGGCCGTGTCCGCTATGCCGCCGAAAGCAGAATGATTCAGAGCATTAATTTAGCGGCACCTCAAAGGGCCAATGCGGCTTGAGGGTATCGCTGCGGACGTGATTCATGCTCCGAAACTGGAGCCTCGAATCATGCGCTACGAACTCAGCGATTATGAATGGACCGCCATCAAACCGATGCTGCCGAACAAGCCGCGTGGCATTCGGCGTGTAAATGACCGTCGCGTGCTCAATGGCATCTTTTGGGTCCTCCGTTCAGGTGCGCCTTGGCGCGACCTGCCAGAGACCTATGGTCCCCGTACCACCTGTTACAATCGCTTCGTTCGTTGGCGGCGGGCTGGCGTGTGGGACCAGATTATGGATGCGTTGGCCGCCGGTCATGACGCAGCGGTGCAGATGATCGATACCTCCGTTGTGCGCGTGCACCAGCACGGAGCCTGTATCGCGGACAACAATCACCAAGATATGGGTCGCTCGCGAGGGGGCCTGACGAGCAAGATTCACGCGGTGGTGGACACCAATGGCCTGCCGGTCCATCTCGCTCTTACGCCGGGTGAAGCGCATGACAATCGGCTGTGTTCGGTTCTCCTCAGCGCCCTGCTTCCACAAACGATGTTACTCGCGGATCGTGGATACGACGCGGACTGGATCAGGGAGTCTGCCCGCCAGCAAGGAGCATGGGCGAACATTCCGCCGAAACGAAATCGCAAAGACCCGATCTGCTTCAGCCCGCATCTGTATCGTGCGCGGAACTTGATCGAACGGTTCTTCAACAAGATCAAGCAATGTCGGCGTGTCGCGATCCGGTACGACAAACTCGCAGCCAACTATCTGGCGTTCATCAAGCTCGCATCAATCCGAATTTGGCTACGCGCTAACGAGTCCACGCCCTTCTGTAATGGGCCCGATGATGTCAAGCCTCCCGAGTGAATGTCACGCCGCCGAGCTCATGCTTCTGTCCGTGGTCAACGCCTGGCCGCCACATCA